>CAZOCL010000619.1:0-3046 GCA_964578245.1 uncultured Klebsiella sp.
CTCGACGCGCGCATCAAGAGCTACGAACTCGCCTACCGCATGCAGATGGCCGTGCCCGAGGCGGTGAACACCGACCGTGAAACGGAGGGAACCAAGAAGCTCTACGGGCTGGACCAGGCCGAGACGAAGTCTTTTGGTGCCCAACTGCTCGCGGCCAGGCGCTTCGTCGAGCGCGGCGTGCGCTTCATCCAGATCCAGCACGGCGACGGTGCGGCGGGTGCCTGGGACGCGCATAGCGGCTTGAAGGCAAACCACACGAAGCTTTCGGCGCAAGTGGACAAGCCCACGGCCGGCCTCCTGCAGGACCTGAAGCGTCGTGGCCTGCTTGATGAAACCGTCGTCGTCTTTGCCACCGAGTTCGGGCGCACGCCGGGCTCACAGGGTGCGGATGGTCGCGATCACCATCCCTATGGCTTCAGCATCTGGCTGGCTGGTGGCGGCATCAAGGGTGGCGTGGTCCACGGGGCGACCGATGAACTGGGCTTCCACGCCGTCGAGGACGCCCACTACGTCACCGACCTCCATGCCACGCTGCTACACCAGCTTGGATTGGAAGGCCGCAAGCTGGAAGTTCCCGACCGCAAGCGACTGGATCAGGACCACGGCGAAGTGATCAGGCCGATCCTCGCCTGAGCCAGGCACGGAGTCCCGCCTTCAGGCGGCGAGGCGTTCGGCCGTCAGTGATGCCTCGCGCGAAGCGTCCTGGACTCACCCCGAACTCCGAAGCAGAGCATGCCGGAAATGCGCCGATCACGAGCGGAGCGCGGCGTTTACGCCGCAGAAGGCTACGGCTGGAAAAGTGCGTTCGAACCGCCCCTGACATGCTCCCGTTTCTGCAGCTTGAAGGCCGCGCTCCTCCGCGTCGGCGTTCATCCGCTTCGGAGCTCGGGCTAAAGCGGCGTTCCACCGGCTGAAGCCGGGACTCCGCGCCGCTCACTTCGCCGTCCCGTCCGACTTGAGTTCTAGCCGAATGGGCTTGCCGCGGGCTCGCAACAGCACATCGAACGTGTTGCTGCCCCCGGGTTCGAAATTCTGCTCCAGCCGCACGAGAAAGGCGTTCTGATCCCGGATGGCCTTCTGCACCTCGCCGGGCGCATCTCCCGGCGGGATTTGCAGGCTCACGAGACGGCCGTCCTCCACCACCGTGACCGCGTGCTTCAAGCCGCCCTGAACAAAGATCGCCTCGTAATAGGTGACATTTTCCTCCTCCGATTTGAAGATCCGCACGAGGCGGTTGTTGCCGATGCGATCCTGCGCGGCCTTCTGCACCGCCGCCGGGAGGTCCGCAAACCCCACCTCGGCCGCGAGCAGCACGCCCTCCTCGTCGTAGATCCGGGTGCGCGGACGCTTGTTCACTTCGATGGTCACCTCATAGGCCACCTCTTCGCCATCGTCCGTGCGCTCCATGCGGGCGGGCACCGCGCCATTGAGCTGCTTCTGCACCGACTGACGCACCGGGCCGGGCAGATCAGCCAGCGACACTTCACGACCGAATAGCCAGCCGTCGGGTGCGATGATGAGCGACCCCTTCGCCCCGCCGCGGGTGAACTCGATGAAGTAGGCCGGATCACCATCGTCATCGGTCCAGTAAAGGTCGCCGAGCTGCGCATCAGCCAGGTGCTTGTGCATCGTCTGCGCGACCGGTGGCGGAAGTTCCTTCTCGAAGATCTGCTTGGAGATCAGCATCCCGTCCACCGCCAGCGTGAAGTTACGCACCGTGCCGTCGCGACGGAACTCGCCCTCGAAGACGGGCCTGCCGTTCTCGACGGTGCGCTCGAACTCATTCAAGCGACCGTCGCCGACGAGCGCCTGGACGGCCTGGCGAATGGCGGGTGGATACTGGGCGAGCTGCTTGGCCTTCAAATCCGCGGCCGTCGCCGAAGCGGCCAGCAGCCCGCAGAGGGCGGCGATCAAGAGGTTGGTTTTCACAACGCACCCGCACCCTACACCAAAGGCGGGCGCGCGGGAATACCTTCCCACTGGGTGCCGGCGGGCAGCGTCTCGCCCTTCATCAGCAACGAAAGGCTGTTCAGGTTGGAATCCGCCTCCATCCGAGTGTCGTAGAGCACCAGCGAAAGGCCCCCAATCGTGCAGCGGTCGCCCACGTCCACGGTGGACATCTTCATCACGCGATCCTCGAAGAGATGCGTCTGGAGTGTTGCGTCCGCGTTCACGCACACGTCGTCGCCGAGGGTCACGAGGTCATGCTCGGTGATGTCGGTGGTCTCCAGATACACGCGCCGGCCGATGCGCGCGCCCAGCGCCCGGAAGACCCAGCAGATGAAGGGCGTGCCTTGCAGAATCCCGGTGAACCAGTCGTTGCTCAGATGCTCATGCACGGCGTTCACCAACTCGTTGCGCCACACAAATGTGCTCCAGAGCGGCCGCTCACCGGGCCGGTAACGGCCCACCACGGTCCACTTCAGGACGATGAGAAACAGCACCGCGATCAGGCCGCACACGCCATAGAGCAGCGGGAACGCCGCGAGCTGTTCCCACGGCTCCAGGTAGTCCTGTGAGAGCACGACCCCGGAGAACAGCAGGCTGGTCAGCACGACGAAGCCGGTGGCCGGCAGCAGCACGCGGATGAACTCGATGACCGCCCGCTGCGCGCGCAGCTTCACCGTGGGCTGGAAGGTGTTCTCGGCGGAGAAGGCGGTGCTCCGCTGGCGGCTGGGCAGGAAAATTGCGGGGGAACCAAGCCAGGTGGCTCCGGGCCGCGCGGCATCCTCGGCGTTCGCGGGCGGCAGCGAGAGGCAGCCCACCAGCGCATTGTCCGCCACGCCGGTGCCGGGGGGGAGCATGGCGCTGTTGCCGACGAAGGCGCGCTTGCCCACGCGGCAGTGCGCGAGCGTGATGAAGCCGCCTTCCACGCGGGCCGCTCCGAGGGTGACGCTGTCCGCGAGGAAGCTTTCATCCCCGATGTCGAGCAGGTCGGGCGAGACCGCGCCAGCCGTGGAGATTTCCGCCTGCTTGCCCAGCTTGGCTCCCAGCAGCTTGAACCACGGCTCCAGATACACGGACGCGTAGAGCGGCCCGAGGAAGT
>CAZOCL010000620.1:0-3043 GCA_964578245.1 uncultured Klebsiella sp.
TCGTGGTCCTCGCCCTCGCGCTTCTGCACGCCGAGCACCACGTCGCCATACATCTGGATGAAGCGGCGGTAGCAGTCCCACGCGAACCGCTCGTTCTGCGTGGCGCTCACCAGCGCGAGCACCGTCTGGTCGTTGAGGCCGAGGTTCAGGATGGTGTCCATCATGCCCGGCATCGAATCGCGCGCACCGGAGCGCACGGCCACGAGCAGCGGCATCCCGGCAGTCGCGCCGAACTTCGTGCCCATGATCTTCTCCATGTTCACAACGCCCGCTTCCATCTGCGCCTGGAGTTCCTTCGGGTAGGAACGCTTGTTGGCGTAGAAGTAAGTGCAGACCTCGGTGGAAATCGTGAAGCCCGGAGGCACCGGCAGGCCGATGCGCGTCATCTCCGCGAGGTTCGCGCCCTTGCCGCCGAGGAGGGCCTTCATCGAGCCGTCGCCATCGGCCTTCTTGTTGCCCCACGTGTAAACGTATTTCGTTGCTTTAGCCATAATCTGGTAGTGTCGGGTCAGTATTTCATTGCGGGTGAGTCCCGCGAAAAATGAGGCGCGACACTAGCAAAGGGCGGGGGGGTGTCAACGGGGGAGATGAGGGCAAAGGAGCGTCGGGCGCATCCGTGCGCTGTCCCGGTCTCGCCCCGCCGGGCAAGCGAGGACGCTTGCGGCACGGCCGGCGCTACGTAGCGCCCGCGTCCCGCGGGCCGTATCGCCGGCGTCCGCGCCGGCTCGGCTTCGGGGACAGTGTCAGGATAGGCACCGAAACGTCGGGCGCATTCAGGCATGGCTGCGGAATGCGGTCCTCCGGGAGCGAACTTCCGGTTGCGGCCAGCCCTCCCTCGCACGAGTGTTCCAGTCGGCCCGGACGTGCCAGCCGCCCTTCGCACCCTCCGATTCGGATGAAGGATGCAAGCCCGAAGACCGTCAGGGTGCCAGTAATTCTTGCTGCCATAGCCCCAGTCGCATGTCTGTCGCCAACCCTGAAACCACCCCGCAGCGCGATCCGTCCGCGTCCGCGCCCACGTCCGCGCTGTTGCAGGAGCTGCAGGGGCTGGTGCAGCGCAACACCCGGCATTGGAAGCGTCTGATCGTGCTGGAAATGGTCGCGGTGCTCATCGCCGCCCCCTTGGGCTACCTGTGGGTGGTGTTCTCCCTGGACATTTTGGTGCACCTGCCTCGCTGGGGCCGCATCGCGACGAGCGCAGTGTTCTTCCTCGTGCTGGCCGGGCTGGGCCGCTGGATCTGGCGGCGCTGGCAGGAAGTCCGCCTCACCGAGGATCAGGTCGCGCTGGCCATTGAGCGGCAGACGCCGGGCACGAGCAACCAGTTGATCAACAGCCTGCAAATCTCGCGTGAGGCAGGCATGGGCGGAAGCGAGCCCGGCATGGCGGTGCTCCGGGAGAATCACGCCTCGCTCCAGCGCATCCACCTCCGCCAGGCGGCCAAGATGCGACCCGCACTCATCCGGCTGGGCATCGCCGGACTGGCCATCGTCATCGGCATCTGTTTCTACGTCTTCAATCAGGCCCACTTCACCAACGCCGCCTCCCGCATCTTCCAGCCCTTCGCGAAGATCGCCCCGCTCTATCGCACCACCCTGGCGGTCGAGCCGGGCGACGTGCAGGCCGTGCCGGGCAGCGCGGTCACGATTCGCATCCGCATCCAGGGCCAGCGGCCGACGACCCTCGCCGTGCTGCAATCCATGGGGGATATGCGGAATGCGGACCAGGTCGCGGTGCCCGTGGGTGCGGACCATGTGCAATTCACCTTCCGCAACCTCCAGCGGTCGCTCACTTACACCGTGTCCGGCGGCGACTACACCACGCCGGTTTACAACATCGAGGTGCCGTTGCCGCCGCAGGTCAACCTCGTGCGCGCGATCATGCACCTCCCCGAATACACGCGGGTCGCCCCGCAGAAGCTCGAGACGCACGGTGGTGACCTCGAAGCCTTGCAGGGGACGCGGGCGCAGTTGACCTTCGTGCTCGACCAGCCGGCCGACACGGCGACGCTCCTGCTGGATGGGGCCGGCTCCGGCAAACCAGTGGAGTTGAAGCGCATCGGCCCGACCGAGTTCGGCGGCGAAATTCTCTTCAAGCAGGTCCTCGGCTATCAGGTGCAGGTGCGTCGCGGCCAGCAGGCACCCGGACCCAGCTTGAAATACAGCCTCCGCGTCCTGCCGGACCAGCCGCCGCAGCTTTCCTTGGGCGGGCTTGAAAAGCAGACGGAAGTGCAGCTCGGCGCGGAACTCCGCCTGAAGCTCAACGCGACCGATGATTTCGGGCTGGTCGAGGCCGCGCTGGTCACCCGCCGTGCGACCTCCGCCGCGAATCCGAAGGCCGGTCCCCAGACGAGCGAGGACGGCTGGCAGACCGTGGCGAGCTGGCCGCAACTGAACCTGGCCCGTGAGTTCAAGTTCGACCAGGCGCTCGCCGTCGCGGCGCTCGGCGCGGTCGAAGGCGAGCGGGTTGAACTGGCCCTCCGTGCCCGCGATGCCGATCCGGCGAAGGGCAAGGCCTGGACCACCAGCGAACTGGTCAGCCTGCTCGTGGGCGGCGAGGGCACGATCTTTCAGGTGCTCTACGAGCAGATCCTGCAGTCGGAGACCGATTTGAAGCAGTTGATCGCCACGCAGCAGAGCGGGGTGACCGAAGCGGCGAAGTGGATTCAAAAGCTCGACGCTTCTTCGGGCCTGCGCTGGGATGATCAGAAGAATCTCGAGGCGCTCGCCACGGCGATGCGCGAGCAGGCCAAGCGTCAGGAGCAGACGCGTCAGACCACCGGAGCCGTTGCGCGCGACCTCGTCTCGGCGGCGGGCAATCTCAAGTTTTCGCTCGGCATGCTGGCCGACACCGAGATGGTGCGTGGGGTGCGCGTGCTTGAAGCCGTGCCGGCCAAGGACGACCCGCAGGGCAAACGCGCGGCACTGGCCGAGGCGCGCTTCACCCAGGAGCGCACCATCCGCAGCCTTAGCGAAATCCTCGAGCAATATGTCCAGTTCCGCCAGAACTGGGAACTCGCGAACATGACGCCGTTCGTTAAGATGC
>CAZOCL010000621.1:0-3038 GCA_964578245.1 uncultured Klebsiella sp.
CGTTTTACCCTCGCCGTGTTCACCCGACGAAAGGGCGGGCAAAATAGCAGGATGCATTTTCCGTGCAACACCTTTTGGAAACTTTTTTACCGGGAAGGCCGACGGACTCGCAAAAGCGGCCTGTTTTCGCAGGAAAACTATCTTCCATGACCCCAAACAATTTGGCTGTCACCCAGTCTTAACAGACGCACGAGTGCGCAAACCGTCGGAAATCTGCCTGGTCGCTCGCCATCCCATCGCGAAACAGCAAAACCGCTCTTGATCTCCCGCAGAAATTAGGGACGATCCTACCGGATGTCTGAATCGTCGCGGCGCAAGCCTTTTGCGAGCAATGCCGCATCCCAAACGGCGGGATCAGAAATCCGCGCCGAACGCATATGCCCGAGCGGATTGCATCCGACGCCCTCAAAGAATCTTGATTCCCGCAGCTTCCATGAGGGTCTCCGCTTTCGTGCGAATCGCGCCCTCCCCAGTCCGGGGGCCGACCTTACCTCTCCGGGTGCGAGAGCTCCACGCCGATTCCCAGATGAATTCATGGAAGCCGCCATTGGCCGCGCCCCACATGAGTTAACAAGCCTGCATCCCGGAGGACTTGAAGTCGCTGGCGAATCTTATCGCGAACATGACGGTTGCCGGGATGCAATTTCGCCAAGTGGGGGACTAGTGTATATGCGTCGTCATTGGTGAATTCCACTTTGCAAAGCGTGCGAATTGCGTTCAACACATCGAGTGTCCAGCTTCGTTCCTTGGCCTTGATTTCACCGAGCGGCTTCACGCGCCGGAACTGTGCGCGCACTTCATCCTCCGGCAGAACCTTGCTTTCCGCTACAACGGCGATTCGCGCTTCAACAGGTATATGGTTCAACGCAATGTTGCAACCAATCCAGCCGGCACGGCGCGCCGTAACAGCGAGCGGCTTACGCTTGATAATGGCTGAAGGTGGAAAGGCGAAATGCGGAACCAGCAGTAAGTTTTTTATACTCCATGTCGCAAGATCATAGTGCATGAAGTAAAAATTCGGCGTCTCGCCTTCTCGAATCGCGTCCAGCATAGTTTGGTATGCCCCATCCGGGACCGAGTTCCCAATTCGCGATTGTTGACCTTTGAGCTGATACCAGAATTTGCAGTCGGGACAGGCGAAGTCGTTCGCTTTGGCGTTATGGCTTAGTCGACACAGTTTCGGTGAAGGACAGTTCGGGCAATATAGATTGTGTTCCCCCCATGACTCAGTCACAACGCGGGCGCGCTGGGAGGCACTTTTGTAAAGTGCCGCCATCTCGCTACCCATTGTGAGATTCATTTCTGGCGATTACATCACCGACTCGAACCACCTTCAAGTATTGATGGATATTTAGGTTGAAAGCTACAGCAAGTAAGCATGTTGCGCCTTGCAAGCGTAGAACAGATGAATGCAATGACATCACTTTCGTGGCCTTCGCACCACATAGAACGCTGCTGGGTCGTCGGTGGTCAGGTCCGTTGACCTATTGCGAACAAAGCCGAAGCTCAACACCCACTCCGCAAACTTTTTGCTCCATTCGCCGATATTCCCGCCAACAGGTCCGCCTTCTAGGCTGAATCGATACTTACTTATCCGCGAGGCGACAAAGCGCAGTCATTGCCTTGGTAGCGTTACCACGTCTTCTAAATCGCTTAGGAACGAATACCTCATCGACAATGACCTGTATTGCCGGGCCTGTATCCGGATCAGTGTTAGGACTTAGAAACAATCGCGCGGTGAACTTTGTCCGGACTTCAAACGAATGGTTATTGGTCCAACGGACTGTGCCAATTTCTTTGAATATTTCTCGGGAACTCATTTTGTTTTGCTTCATGCAGGTGATCCGATCCATATCCGTTGCCTGGGTGCAAGATCCTTTTTTGAAAGTGGCGGGAATAGGACGCATGCCAGTCTCTTGCACCCGGTGATCCCGCAACATTCGCGGGAACCCGAGAGAGTGGAAGTCGCGCCAGCGTCTGGAGTGCGGTGTCTTTCAGCACCGCTTTTCCTCGTGCCAGGGCGTTGGCAAACTCGCCGCCCTCATCGTGCACCCAGCCCAAAAGCGGCGGTGGAACACGCCGCACTCCAGACGCTCCGCGCCGCCGGAGACAGTGGCCATCACGCCCGGCTCGTTAATCCGGTCACTGCACCTCGACAGCGCGCCGCTGAACTAAGCGGACGCGCACGGGACGAGCCACGCCCTACCTTCGCCATGATTCCCTGTGCGGGTTTGCATGCCGCATACCTCACTGACGTAAGACCACCCCAACAAAAAGCCCGCCGACCTTGCGGTCGGCGGGCTTGGTGAAGACTGAATGGCCTACGTGCGCGCGGCGGGCTTCTTGGCGGAGACCTCGAGAATCTGCTGCGCGATCTGCTGCGGCACCTGCTCGAAGGTGTGCGGCTCCATGCTGTAGCTCGCGCGGCCCTTGGAGAGGGAGCGGATGGCCGTGGCGTAACCGAACATCTCGGCCAGCGGCACATGCGCGTTCAGGACGGTCTGCCCGGCCTTGGCTTCCACGGCGTGGATGATGCCGCGGCGGCGGTTGATGTCGCCCAGGAGGTCGCCCTGATACTCGTCAGGCGTGGTGACCTCGACCTTCATGATGGGCTCGAGGATGATCGGGCCGGCGGACTTGAAGGCGTCCTTGAGCGCGAAGATGCCGGCCATCTTGAACGCGAGCTCGTTGGAGTCCACTTCGTGGAAGGAGCCGTCGGTCACGGCAATCTTCACGTCGATTACCTGGTAGCCGGCATACACGCCGGTGCGGCAGGCCTCCTCGATGCCGTTGATGACGGCCGGGACGTATTCCTTCGGGATGGTGCCGCCGACGATCTTGTTCTCGATCTCGACGCCCTTGCCCTTTTCATTGGGCTCCAGGGTGATGCAGGCGTGGCCGTATTGACCGCGACCACCGGACTGGCGGATGAACTTGCCCTCGCCCTCGGCGGCCTTGGTGATGGTCTCGCGGTAGGCGATCTGCGGGGCACCGGAGTTGGCCTCGACCTTGAACTCGCGCTTGAGGCGGTCAATGAT
>CAZOCL010000622.1:0-3037 GCA_964578245.1 uncultured Klebsiella sp.
GTCGGCTGCAGGTATTGGCCCAACGTGAGGATGTCGCACTCCGAGCGGCGCAGGTCGGCCATCGCGGTGAGCACTTCCGCCTCCGTCTCGCCGAGGCCAAGCATGATGCCGGACTTGGTGAAGACATCGGGACGACGCGCCTTCACCTTGGCCAGCACGGAGAGCGAGCGGTCGTAGGTAGCGCGGTGGCGGACGGAGGGCGTGAGGCGGCGGACGGTTTCGAGGTTGTGGTTGTAGATCTCCGGGTTCGCCGTGAGCACGCAGGCGATGGCGTCGTCCTTGTCGAGGAAGTCCGGCACCAGCACCTCGATGACGATGCCGGGATTCGCGGCACGCGTGGCCTCGATGGTCTGCCGGAAGTGCTCCGCGCCGCCATCCGCGAGGTCATCACGCGCGACCGCAGTGATGACGACGTGCTTGAGGCCCATGCGCTTGGTCGCCTCGGCCACGCGCTGCGGCTCGTCGGCCTCCAGCGCGAGCGGCTTGGCGGTGGAGACGGCGCAGAAGCCGCACGCGCGCGTGCAGCGGTCGCCAGCGATCATGAAGGTGGCCGTGCCCTTGCTCCAGCATTCCCAGTGATTCGGGCACTTGGCACTCTCGCAGACGGTGTGGAGGCGCAGGTCGTTGAGCAGCTCGCGCGTCTTCGTGAACGCGCTGCTGGTGGGCAGCGAGAGGCGGAGCCACTCGGGCAGGCGGGGGCGCGGGCGGACGGAGGGCGGGGCGGTGAGGGATTCCATGAATGGTGGGCGAAAGGAGAGTGCGGAAGGAGGCGTTGGACGCGGAAGGTTGGCGGCGGGTTTTGTTGCCGGCTACTTCCCGGGATGCTCCTGGAAGAAGTGGACGATCAAGCGTGGCGCGGCGTCCAGGAACTCGTGCCCGCCGGGATGGATCAGCTCGATGAAGGGCGTCCCGCCGGCGGAGGCGTAGCGCGTGCCCTGCTGGTGCCATGGCTTGCCGTGGGCGTCGCAGCCGTTGAGCTTGCGGACGGCCTCCATGAGCTTCTCCTGCCTGGCAAACGGCGCGGTGTTGTCCTTCCGGCCGGCGACATGCAGGACGGGCTTGGGCTTGAGCAGGCTGAGGTAGGCGTTGGCGCTGCTGGCGGAGGACGGGGCGACGGCGGCAAAGACCTCGCCGCGCGCGGCCCAGAGCAGGTAGGTGAAGCCACCGCCATTCGAGTGCCCGGCGGCGTAAATGCGGCGGTCGTCCACGGCGTAATCCTTCTTCACGCGGGCGAGCATGCGGTCAAAGAACTTCAGGTCGCGGTCATCCAACTGCCCGACCTCGTGCTGCCAGCCGGCCCTCTTCCCCTCGGGGTCCGTGTTGCTGGCGATGGGCTGGCCCTGCATGTAAACGACAATGGCCTCGGGCCAGTGCTTCTGGTAGTCGAAGTCCCGGGCGGCGGATTTCGAGCTGCCGCCGTGGCCGTGGAAGGCGAAGACGACGGGGGCCTTCGTTGTGCCCGCCGAGGCCGGCGCGAAGACGAGCGCCTCGCGCATGACCTCGCCGACCTTGACGTGGACTTCCTTGCCGGCGGCCTGCGCCGTGGCGGCGATGCCCAGGAGAAAGACCGCCGCGAGCGCGATGAAGTGTTTGCCCATGGCTGTGCTTATTTCATCTCCCGGCCAGCCGGGCAATGACGAATGACGAACCGGGCGGCTGATGGGCGCATCTCGACACTGCCTCCGAAAGCCGATGGAGCGCGGGTCTGTGACCCGCAGCAACGTTCGAACATCCGTCACGCTGGCTTCCACGAATGGCATCAGGCGAAGGGTGGCCGCTGCGGGTCGCAGACCCGCGCTCCGGGGGGCAGTGTCGAGATACGCCCACGGCTGATGGGGTCGGTCCACCGGCTTCGTCATTTCACTCCCACCCGTTCTTCTTCCACCACTTCTCGATCTCGGGCGGCCCGAAGTCACCGAGCACCTGGCCGTCCACCTCGATGGTGGGGGCGAGTGTCTGGCCGGAGAGGCGCTCCATCTCGTCATAGGCCTTGTCGTCGGCCATGACGTTGAGCACCTCGTAATCCACGCCGCGTGCGTCGAGCCAGGCCTCGGCTTTCGAGCACCACGGGCAGTAGGGTTTGATGAAGAGGCGGATGCGGGTGGGCTGCATGCGTGGTGCGTGTTACGTGGTGCGTGTCAAAGGCATGGCCTGAGCGGCGACATGGCGGTTCGGGGTGCTGGTTCGCGGCGCGCGGCATTTATGCCGCTTCAACGTGCGCTCCGCTTTGGCGATCCCTCGCTTCAGATTGTTCGGACGGTGAAGCGGCATGAATGCCGCGCGCCGCAAAAAAGCCTGCGACGGCAGGCATGTAAGCCACGAAGCTCCCGTTGTCATCCCGGTGGCATACCACTTGGTAATCGAAGAGCACTTTCACGGTGGCAAGCTAGGGCATCAGCCACAGGAACGGAAGTGGAATGCCGCGCGGGCGAGTTTCATGCTGCTGATCCAACTTGCGCAACGAAGCCAATGTAGCGCCGCATTCTAAGGCAAAACGCCACGGTCAAGACCGCGAACCATGCTTCATCGAGGACCACCTTCACTCGGCCATCGGGAAGCAGTAAGTCAACGAGCATGAGGCCGGCCAGGCAAACCATCATCACCCAGATTCCCACGGGCAGACTAAGGCAAAAGAGCCGGTCAATGAAGTTGCGTCCGTCACCACGTTCGTTGCCTGATAGCACATGAGAATTCCGGCTCCGAGCACAGCAGTCTGAATGATGCCAATCACCGGGTCGGGATTCGGAAAGGTCGATTCGCTGCACAATGCCCTCACGTCTACAAGGGCTGGTGCGAAAAGAAAGAATACCAAGTAGTGCAGCCGCTCCCGTTTGGGCAGCGTGTCATCCCTCAATTGCTGGGCTACCTCTGACGGCGACAGGTTCACGGCAAGGGCACCATCGCGGTTCGATCATTCCGTGATGAACGTATCCTGATGCTCGTAGCACGGCGCGCAGCAGCAGAGGAGGCGCAGCACCTCGGTGCCCGTGTTCCAGAGCTTGTGCTTCCGGCCCGGCGGGATGGCCACGGCGTCGCC
>CAZOCL010000623.1:0-3028 GCA_964578245.1 uncultured Klebsiella sp.
GAGCGTGTTCTTCCCCTTCACCGTGAGCGTGTGCGGACCGGCGGCGGAGAGCTTCGCCAGCTTCACCGACCACTTGCCGTCCGCGCCCGGCTTGGCCGTCAGCGTCTGTCCGGCGATGGACACGCTGACCTCCTCATCCGCCGCCGCCGTGCCCCACACGGTCACAGCGGTGTCGCGCTGAAGCACCATGTGATCGCCGAAGATGGCGGGGAGCTTCACGTCGGCGCGGGCGGTCATGACCGCCGCCAGGGTGAGCAATGCGGACGTGACAAGCGAAAGGGTGGGGCGTTTCATGAGGGCAAGCACTGTATTGGAATCGTCGCATGAATGGACTTCTTTTTAGCCCGGCCGGTTACACTCATTTCACTCGGGAGTCCGCGGCCGGGCCGGGGCCAGTCCTGCGGAGCGCGGCGTTCACGCCGCAGAAACGCGCGCATGTCCAAGCTCCTCCGAACACCCCGCGGCGTCCGCCAGCCACCTCCCTCTCCCCGTTGAAGGGAGAGGGAGGTCAGTCGCGGCGGGCTCGGTATTCGTGGCTGGCCCTGGCTGCTGTTCTGTTCTTCATCCTCTCCGCCTCGCCGTTGCTGGCAGCCGAAAAACCCAAAGCCTTCCGTGCCGGCGCGGCCACCAGCAACCTCACCCCCTTCATCGGCGGCGCGATCATCGGCGGCTTCAATCCGTTTCCCTCCACCCACATCCACGACGAGCTGAACGCCCGCTGCCTCGTGCTCGACAACGGTGACGCCCGCGTGGGCATTGTGATCTGCGACCTGCTCGGGGCCGCGCGCGAGGTCTTCGACGAGGCCCGCCGGCTCGTGACCGAGGAGACGGGCCTGCCCGGGGCCAACCTCCTCATGGCCGCCACGCACACCCATTCTGCCACCAGCGCGCTTGGCACGAACCGCTTCCTCGTCAATCCGCCGCTCGATGATTATCAAAAGTTCGTCGCCCGCCGTATCGCGGACGGCGTGCGCCGCGCCATCAACAACCTCGCGCCCGCGCGCATCGGTTGGGCCACCGGCCAGGAACCGCGCCACGTCTTCAACCGCCGCTGGTATATGCAGCCCGGCACGGTAGGCGTGAATCCCTTCGGCGAGACGAATGACATCGTCAAAATGAACCCGCCTCGCGCCAGCCCGAACCTCATCAAGCCCTCCGGCCCCACCGATCCCGACGTCAGCCTCATCGCCGTGCAGTCGCCCGAGGGCAGGCCCATCGCGGTGCTCGCGAACTACTCGCTCCACTACGTCGGCGGCGTCGGCAGCGCCCACATCTCGGCGGACTACTTCGCGCTGTTCTGTGATCGTCTCCAGCAGTTGCTCGGTGCGGATCGGCAGCGCCCGGCCTTTGTCGCGATGATGAGCAACGGCACCAGCGGCAACATCAACAACATTGATTTCTCCAAGCCCGGCGTGAAGGAGGACACCTACGCCAAGATGCGCCTGGTGGCCGACGATCTCGCACAGGTCGCCTTCAAGTCCATGCAGGGTATCACCTACCACGACTGGGTGCCGCTCAAGGGCGAGCTGCGCGACCTGGAACTCGGCACCCGCCGCCCCACCCCGGAGCAGATCGACCGCGCCAAGGGGATCGTCGCCCGGCCGCGCACCCTGCCGCGTCCCTCGACGCTGGAGGAAGTCTATGCCGAGCGCACGCTCGGCATGGCGGAGTATCCGGCGCGGATTCAGATTCCCGTGCAGGCGCTGCGTGTGGGCGATGTGGGCATCGGTGCGATTCCCTGCGAGACGTTTGTGGAGACGGGCCTCGCGCTCAAGCAGCGCAGCCCGTTCAAACCAAGCTTCACCATCGAGATCGCCAACGGCTACTACGGCTATCTGCCCACCCCGGAGCACCACCGCCTCGGCGGCTACGAAACCTGGCTCGGCACGAACCGCCTGGAAACCCAGGCCTCAGAACTGATCCTCACCTCGTTGCTGGAAATGCTGGAGAAGATGAAGTGAACCCGCTGCTGTCAGCGCGCTGACAGACCCTCGGACCGGCCCAGTTGGAGATCGGGCAGTGCAACCGTGGCCGACGCCCGCAACCCCGGCGGAACCTGCGGGTTCACCCCGGGTGCGCTCGCCAACCCCAGCCGTGGCAGACCTGGCAGATGGCCTGGCGTCCTGCACCCGGGAGGCCCCACCATCAGCCCGCAGCACAACCCGAATCCGATCAACGCGGCGAGGCCTCTGGATCGCTTTGTCGGCTCCGGGTTGAGTGGCGGTGCTGTGGGTGCGGGTTCGGTTTTCATGGGATGCTGATGTCGGGTGATTTGAGGCGGTGCGTGGGCAGCCACTGCGTTGGCTTGGTTTTACCGGTTGCCCTTCGATTTCCCCTTCTGGTCGCGATCATCGTGGTCGTTGCGGTTGCCTTGGTTTCCCTGAGGCTTCCAGTGCTGCGGGTATTGGCGCACCACGGTCGAGTGGTGAAGGGATGGGGCATCGTGGAAATCCAGCCGCACCGAGGGCGAGGCGAACAACACATCCACCGTGACCCTTGGCGGCGCCGGGCGAGTCACCCAGGCCCGGCCATCCTGGTAGATATACTGCCGCCGCGAGCTGCTATAATAGACCTGATAGCTGGGGTAATAGACGTAGTCATCCCGCTCCACGACCCGCGTCTCCACGTAATACGGCGGCGGGGGCGGCGGGGGTGGCCGATAGACCGTCCGCTGCGGCGGACCGTCCACGTAGCCCACACATCCGGTCAGTGCTCCCACGAGCACCGTGCCCAACACCAGGCCGAGCCTGACTGTCCAGTTCGAGATTGCTTTGTTCATAAGAGCGAAACGCGTTCCAAGTCACCGTGCTGATCCACCTGCTAGTGAAGGAAGCTACGCAGCCGGGCGGAAAGTCACCATGGGGTGTAATACCAAGTCCTCCTGACGGCTTCTTTCTCCCTCTCCCTTCATCGGATGCGGGGAGAGGGTTGGCCCGCCCTCCGCAGCTTTCCGAATGGAGGGGGTGAAGGGTTAACCCGAATTCCGAAGGGGAAACCGCGGATGACGCGGATGACGCGGATATGGAAC
>CAZOCL010000624.1:0-3023 GCA_964578245.1 uncultured Klebsiella sp.
GGTCTCGGTCTCGGGGCGCTCATCGGCTATCTCGTCGCGCGGCAGACCTCGCGCCCGTGACCATTGGCACCGTGGCTGCGTCCGTTGCTGTGGCCATTCCCGTTGGTCGGGGGATGGCCATTGGCAGGCATATTGCCCGGCGGGAGCCAGCCGGGCTGCTGGAGCTCGCGGTCCACACTGGCCTGCAGGAGGCCGTGGAGCCGCTGGCTCTCCGCGCTGACCTGCGACAGGTCGCTCAGCTCGGTGCGGAGCGTGAGCATGTATTGATGGCTGCTGTAGCCGGGGAGACCGATCTTCTTGCTGTAGTTGGCTTCAAGGATGATGGGCATGCATAGGGTTGGGGTTGGGGGTTTCAGGACGGGGTCAGGAACAGGCTGCGGGTGGGTGTAGGCGGCGGCAGGGTCTCACCGCCCAGCCGCACCGTGATGGACCTGTAGCCGCCGGGCCGCCAGCGGCCTTCGCCTTCCAGCCACCGGCCCACGAACTCGGCCACGCTCGCCCGGGCGGCTTCGCGGACCAGGGCAAGATGCCGTTCATCCTCCGCCCAGCGGCAGAGCGTGGGCGTGAGGTCATGCTGGAGCCGGCGCACCAGTTCCTCTGGATGCTCCCGGCACCAGCCGCGCACGGTCTGAAGATCCACTGGTCCGTGTGCAGCGCGGGGGGCAGCGAAGGCCGCACGACCGGGGCGTGGACGATCAGATGGCCGTCCCGCGCCTCCAGCCGCCAGGCATCAGCGAGCCGGAGATGGTAGCGGTAGGTGACGGCCACGCGGAGCTGGACAGTGTTGGTGCCGAGGTCGAGCAAGCCCCAGAGCGTGGACTTCTGGTCGCGGCGCTCGAAGGCCTCGGTCTGAGTCGAGCTGGCGACTTCGAGGTTGAGTTCGCGGGTGAGCGTGGGGAGGGCTGCGATGAAGGTCTGGGTGATCTGCTGCGTGCTGAACGGGTCGGGAGGTGGGATGGGCAGGGTGACGACCGGGAAGGTGCGTTGCCGGTGGTGTTGCCAGAGGAACCAGCCAGCAGCGGCGAGGCCGGCGAGCAGCAGCAGGACGAGGAAAGACAGGAGGGTTTCGGCGACCGTGGGATGCAAGGAAGTCCTTTCATGGACGGCAGCCCTGACCCGGGATGGACCAGGGCCGCCGTGGTTGGTGGGTTGGGAGCACGCTGGGATGGGCCACAGCGGACGGCATGGGCTCCGTCAAAGGGTTATAGCCCCGATGACGAGGCTATTGCGTGGGTCGCTTACGCCATCCGCCGTTCCAGGCAGCAGGCGACCTGTTCCCGGAATGACCGCAAGCCCTCCTGCCAGGCCGGAGCCTGCTGGAGCCAGTGGAGCAGGTCTTCGCCCATGAACGAACGCACCGCCTGCGGCAGCGTCTGCCGCCACGTCTGCACCGTCGTGCGAGACACGGCGTTGGCGTCCGCCACGGTCTGCAACGGAATCTCCCGCGCCAGACAGTTGAGGATGGCGATGGCCCGCTCATCCAGCGTGGCCAGGAACGCCTGCCAGTCAAGGTTGCGGGCCGCCGTCTCCGACGGATCTTCGGCTTCGCTCGCGAGCACGTCGCCCAGCGTGAACGTGTCGTCCGGGAACTCGTCATCGGGAGCCAGCGGCGCTTCCATGGACTGCACGCGGCTGTAGCCCATGATCTGCGTGTGGGTGCCCATCACGTCGCTGCGCCCCGCGCTGTGGCTGCGCCGGCCGCAGCGGATGTGCAGCATCGTGTAGTAGGCGATGTTGCCGGGGGTCACGGTTTTGCCGTTGGCCCGGGCGCGGGCGAGCAGACGGGCGGCCATGAGGGTTGCGTCTTGCAGGATTTCTTCGGCATCCTCGGCACCGACGAAGGCAACGTGGTGGGGGATCAGGTGGCGGAGGCGGGGGACAATTTCATCAATGAGAACGGTATCAGCGTGGGAACTCATGGGGATCTCCTGGGGATGGACCAACGTGGACCCGAGGCCGCTCCCGCCAGCGGCAGGAGATCACGGCCGTGGCGGGGAAGGGACAGCGTGGCTGGCCTTCAAGGGCTTATAGCCCCGGAGTGAGGGGCTGTTGCGGAGGCAGGGGAGCGGGTTTCGCGTCTGTCTCCACAGGGGAGTTGAACCTTCCAACAATCGCACCCTCAAAACCCGTAGAGGACCCGTAGAGTGGAAAGCACCAAATCTGGCCAGTGTGATAAAACCCCTGCTTTTATTGGTGCGCCGGGCAGGATTTGAACCTGCAACCTTCTGATCCGAAGTCAGAAGCTCTATCCAATTGAGCTACCAGCGCCTGCTGGGAGACTAGGCCGCGCGCCTGCCAAGTCAACGCGGCTCGTTGCGCGCTCGACTCGACAGGCGGGTTGGGGGAAACTCCGCGTCGCTCCGTCGCAGGATGAATCCCGCTCCCGACAATCCGGCCGGCCGGCCGCAAGTATTCCGTGCCCGCGGCCTCACCAAGGTCTATGGCACCGGCGAGGCCGAGGTGCGCGCACTCGCGGGCGTGGACCTGGACTTGATGGCAGGCGAACTGGTCGTCCTGCTCGGCCCGTCGGGCAGCGGCAAGACCACCCTGCTCAACCAGCTCGGCGGCCTCGACATTCCCACGTCGGGCGAGCTGTGGTATCGCGACCTTGACCTGACCAACGCGACGGAGGCGCAGCTCACCCGTTACCGCCGCGATTCGGTGGGCTTCATCTTCCAGTTTTACAACCTCATTCCCAGCCTCACGGCGCGTGAGAACGTCGGCCTCATCACGGAGATCGCCCGTGACCCGATGGCCCCCGAGGCGGCGCTGGACATGGTCAATCTCGGCGCGCGGCTAAACCACTTCCCGGCGCAGCTCTCCGGCGGCGAGCAGCAACGCGTGGCCATCGCCCGGGCCATCGCCAAGCGGCCCGAGGTGCTGCTCTGCGACGAGCCGACCGGCGCACTGGATGTGAAGACGGGCATCGTGGTGCTGGAGGCCATCGAGCGCGCGAACCGCGAGCTGGGCACGCTCACCGTCATCATCACGCACAACGCCACCATGGCGGACATGGCGGACCG
>CAZOCL010000625.1:0-2977 GCA_964578245.1 uncultured Klebsiella sp.
CCGAGCCACCGAAGCAGCTTTGCAGCATGTCCGTGTTGATGATGCCGGGGTTCAGCGGCACCGCCGCCATGCCGGAGGGAAGTTCCTGTGCGAGCGCCTGCGTGAGGCCCTCCACCGCCCACTTCGTCGCGCAATAGGGCGCAACCTCCGCCGAGGTCGAGCGGCCCCAGCCGGAGCTGAAGTTCACGATCACGCCGCTGCGCCGCGCAACCATCGCCGGGACGAAGTGGCGGATGACATTCGCCACGCCCTTGAGGTTCACGTCCACCACGTCCGAGAACTCCCGCGCGCCGACCTTCCAGAGCGGAGCGTTGCGGTTGATGAGCGCGGCGTTGTTCAGCAGCAAGTCCGGCGTGCCGTGGGATTGGAGAACGCGCTTCGCCCACGCCTGCACGGCTTCGTCCGACGCCACGTCCACCACCGCGAAGTCATGCGGTGCGCCGGCGCGCTTCGCCAGTTCCGCCACTGCTGATGCACTGCGTCCGCAGCCCGCGATCGTGTGCCCGCGCCGGATGAACTCCTCCACCATCGCCCGACCCAAACCACGCGAGACACCGGTGATGACGACCAGTTTGCCCTTCGTTGCTGCCATGCGTGCAGCGTGGAGCACTGCGGAAACAGAGGCAAGTGCTGCACAACTCCGCCATTGCCCGCCTCTCCGCACTGCTCCAATAATCCCCGCCCTATGTCGAGTCGCAGACAGTATCCGTTTGATTTGATCGAGCCGAAGTGGCAGCAGGCGTGGGCCGCGGAGCAGACCTTCCGCGCCTTCAATCCCGGTGAGTCCCTGCCGGAGGGGCATCCGTTTGCGGCGCGCCACGCGCTCGCCGGCCAGCCGGTCACCGCGGCGCAGCTCCCGCCCAAGTATTACATCCTCGACATGTTCCCCTACCCGTCCGGCGCGGGGCTGCATGTGGGCCACCCGGAGGGCTACACCGCCACGGACATCCTCGCCCGCTACCGGCGGGCGAAGGGGTTCAATGTGCTGCATCCGATGGGTTGGGATGCATTTGGGCTTCCGGCTGAGCAGTTCGCCATCAAGGAGAACAAGCATCCCTCCGTTGAAACCAAGCGGTGCGTCGCGAACTTCACCGGGCAGATCAAGAGGCTGGGGTTCAGCTACGACTGGAATCGGGAGGTGAACACCACCGACCCCGACTACATGCGGTGGACCCAGTGGATTTTTCTCCAACTCTACAACTCCTGGCTCAATCCCGAAACGAACCGTGCCGAACCTATCGACACATTGAAGTATCCGACCGACTGCGTTTCGGAAGAGCAGCGTCGGGATTACCGCGATTCACGACGCCTCGCCTTTGTGGCGAACGCCCCCGTTAACTGGTCGCCAGATCTCGGCACTGTGTTGTCGAATGAAGAGGTTGAGGAGTGGACCGCCAAGGGCCACACAGTGGTTCGAAAGCCCATGCAGCAATGGATGCTGCGCATCACCGCCTACGCCGAGCGTCTGCTGGCCGACCTCGACACCATCGAGTGGACGGATTCGCTCAAGGAGATGCAGCGCAACTGGATTGGCCGCAGCGAGGGCGCGGAGGTTGATTTCCAAGTTGCCGGTTCGTCCGAGAAAATCCGCGTCTTCACCACGCGCCCCGACACGCTGTTCGGCGCGACCTACATGGTGATTTCGCCCGAGCACAAGCTGGTGGACCAGATCGTTCCTGAGGCATGGCCGAGGGAATCTTCCGATACGCAGGAGCACTGCCGCAAGAATCAGCCTACTCGTGTCATAGCGGAAACCGCTGGAACCAGTGAAATGGTCCTCGGAATGGAGACGGTGGACCTGTGCGGACTGAGTCCGACTCCCGCCGCACTCCAGGCGATGACTGCCGAACGCGCACTCCGCTACCGCGCAGTTCCAATTTACTACGGGGAGGGCAGTCTCGTTGTAGGCATCAGCAATCCGGCGGACTTGGCCATGATGGACGCTTTGCGTCACGAACTCTCGGTCGAGAATCTGGAGTTCCGCGTCGCATCGGAATCCGACATCGAGCGGATTCTCACCGAATTCTATGGAACCAAGCCCGCCATCGCATCTTCGCCTCGCGAAGCGGTGGCAGCGTATCGGGCCTACGCGTCCGGGAAGTCCGACCTCGAACGCACGGAACTGGCGAAGGAGAAAACCGGCGTCTTCACCGGCGCGTATGCGATCAACCCGGTCAACGGCGAGCGGATTCCCATCTGGATTGCCGACTACGTCCTCGCGAGCTACGGCACCGGAGCCATCATGGCCGTGCCGGCGCATGACGAGCGAGACTTTGAGTTTGCCAAGAAGTTCCTGCCAGCCATCAAACCGGTGGTTGAGCCGGCGCTGGAGTGGGTCGAAAAGCAGGTCGAGTTCGGAGCCAATCATCAGGGCGACAATTCGACCGCCGCCAAGAAGGGTGCGTATCTTTCGGTCGATCCCTCAGCCTGCATGGCGATGACGGCCAGCTCCTACGTCGGTGACGGCGTGGCGGTGAATTCAGCAAATGCCGAGGTTTCCCTGAACGGCCTTTCTACCATCGAGGCCAAGCGCGTCATCACCGCCTGGCTCGAATCCAAGGGCCTGGGCAAAAAGACCATCAACTACAAGCTGCGCGACTGGCTCTTCAGCCGGCAGCGGTATTGGGGCGAGCCGTTCCCCATCGTCTGGAAGCGCGACGCCGCGACCGGCCAGCCGTATCACGAGGCGTTGCCGGAGAGCGCGCTGCCGTTGCTGCCGCCCGCGCTCACAGATTACAAGCCCACCGCCTCCGGCGAGCCGCCCCTGGCTCGCGCGAAGGACTGGGTGAACCTCCCCGACGGCGCGGTCCGCGAAGTGAACACGATGCCGCAATGGGCCGGGAGCTGCTGGTATTACCTGCGTTACCTCGATGCGAAGAATGGCAATGCGTTCGTGAGCAAGGAAGCCGAGAGCTACTGGATGGGCGCGGGGGCTAGTTCAAAGTTCAAAGTTCAAAGTTCAAAGTTGGGCAACGTA
>CAZOCL010000626.1:0-2964 GCA_964578245.1 uncultured Klebsiella sp.
TTGACCCCTCGCACGAAAGCCGTAAGTTTCCGGCGCGAACCACGTCCAACCACCATGAACCGCAGAAGCTTCCTCCCGCTCCTCGCCGCGCTCCCCGCGCTCGCCCCCACCATGAACGCCGCCGACGCCCCCAAACCCAAGGACTCGCCCACCGACGCCGCCAAGCCCGGCACCGACCCCAAGGCCGCCACCGAGAAGGTCGTCATGGGCGGCGGGTGCTTCTGGTGCACGGAGGCCGTGATGCAGCGCGTGAACGGCGTGAAGAAGGTCGTCTCCGGCTACTCGGGCGGCCATGTGGTGAACCCCACCTACGAGCAGATCTGCAGCAAGGGCACCGGCCACGCCGAGGTGATCCAGGTGGAGTTCGACCCCAAGCAGGTCTCGCTGGCGACGATCCTCGAGGTGTTCTTCGCCGCGCACGACCCGACCACGCTGAACCGCCAGGGCGCGGACGCCGGCCCGCAGTATCGCTCCTGCATCTTCTACGCGACCGACGCGCAAAAGACCGCCGCCGAGGAGGCCAAGAAGAAGGCGCAGCCCGGCTGGAAGGACCCCATCGTCACCGAGATCACCGCGCTGAAGAACTTCTACGCGGCGGAGGACTACCACCAGAACTACTTCAACCTGAACGCCACCCGGAACGGCTACTGCAGCATCGTCATCGCCCCCAAGCTGCGGAAGCTGATCAAGGAAGGGAAGATTCGGGAGAATTGAGGCCCAGTGCAGCATCAGCAATTAAGGGGTGCCAGGCGGATAACAGCTCAATGAGCGGATCCCTCGCGCCGTGACTCAGGACGCCAAGATTCACGAGATTGCTTTGGCTTACATCTGCAAGTCGGTCGGCAAGCCGACTGACACGACTTTCACCAAGTTCGGGTGGTTACATCCCTCCTTGGTCGAGCGGCTGCCGCTCGAGGACGGAGAGCTGGTGCTGGTGAGCGCCTTTTTCGCCAACGAGAGCTGGTATGCCTTCACTACGCGGCGGATCACCAGCCGGTTTCACGGCGAGCTGCAGTCGCTTGATCCTTCACACGGCATCGCTGCCGACTTCGGCAACTTCAAGGGCTATGCTCCGGGCTGGGCTGATCCCGAAAAGGAGGCCGGCCGGCCGGGGGTTGTCCCGCGTGAGACTGCCACCGTCAGAGCCTGTGACTCCCAGCCAGTCGTTCGCTTCGAATTCGAAACGTGGGAAGCATCTTTTGTCACCATCTACGCGAGCCGCTACTGGCGGATCAAACATCCCGTCCTGGACAAGCTGATGACGACGGCAGAGCGCGAAAAGGCCAGAAACAGCAAAGGCCAACAGTGCACCATTCCGACCATCGTGTCCTCGGATCAGGCTACCAAACATGAAGCATAGCGTAGTTGAATATGGGCACAGGATTGACCGTGCCGTCGAAAAGCTCGCTTCAGTCAAAGCGCGCAAGGGAATGTATTTTGGTGACACTGTCCGTGACGGTGAAACTTTTCTGCAAGGATTTCGGCAGGCACTGATCGCGACAGGTGTGCCAGTGACGATTCATTCTCAGGCGGTTCTTGAGAGCCGCGGTTGGCAGTTCACCTCAGTTGGATTTGCACCGTCAATGCGGGAAAAGCGGCTGACCGAGGCTGAGATTATGGATGAGCTGATCGACGCACTCGTTGTGGAATTGCGCCAGTTGTCGGACCTCTCGTTGACCGAACGCTCCATGGCGTAAGACGAGCAAAAGGGGGGGGCGCAGCCTTTGGGCCGCGTCGTCATTCGGTCACATCAAGGGCTGCATTGCTTGCCACCGCGCGGCGAAGACAAACGACTACGTTTACAGTGTGTGGAGTTTACGATAGGAATTGAATGCTCTCTGCGTGCGTGAGCCATCAATGAAAGACCAAATCAAGCTAGCGTTGTTCTGGTGCTGGGCAGCTCATTGCGCCTGCCTCGTTGGCTTATATGTTGAGTCGTTTTTCGTGCCCATCAGACAAGAGCTGTTGGAATTCGCTCCTTCGCTGCAATCCGTTGGATGGATCCAGTTCTTCGCCGGAATCATTGTGTTTATCGCCAGACTTGATTTCGGGCTGGTTGTATTCCCAGAAGAGCAGAGGCGCCTGCTGTGCAAAAGCGTCTTTCCAAAGGCCATTGTGATCGGCTGCCTGTTGCTGATTGTTACAGCGATTGATGGGGCACGGCTGGGATCGAAAGGCGTGGTTCCAACCAATGGACTGACAAAACTGTCGGCCATTGAAGTGCAACACGCGTTCAGAAGTTCCATTGCATTCTACTTCTGCCTCACAGTGTTGTTCATGGGCGATTTTATTGCGGCACCTCAAATGAGTTCTCGAACCGCAGGGCCGACGCGCGGCCTTCAGGCCGCTTCATCGTCCGACCGCGCCAAGGTATAAGACAGCCAAAGCCGGACGCACGTTGAAGCGGCATGAATGCCGCGCGCCGCCAGCCACCGCGCTTCAGCCCTTCTTCTTGTAAAGCCCGCCCACCTGCGCCGCATACCCGTTGAGCGGCAGCGTCTTGATGCGGTCGCCGGTGTCCACCTGGCGCTCGGAAGCCTGGGACCAGCGGGGGTGTGGGACGGCGGGGTCCACGTTCGACTCGAAGGGATACTCCTCCGGCGAGAGCGTCTCCCAGAGGGTCTTGGGCTGCTTGTCCGTCAGCTCGATCTCGACGAGTGACTTGCCGCTCTTGTAGCCGTATTTCCACGGCACCACCACGCGGATGGGCGCGCCGTTCTGCTTGGGCAGCGGTTTGCCATAGACGCCGGTGACGAGCATCGTGAGCGGGTGCAGGGCCTCCTCCATGCGCAGGCCCTCGGTATAGGGCCACGGGTAGCCGCGCAGGCGGTTCATGCCGGGCATCTGGTCGGGCCGCGCGGCGGTGACAAACTTCACGAACTTCGCGCCGGCCTTGGGCTGGACCTTCTCGATCAGCTTGCGCAGCTCGAAGCCCGTCCACGGCACGACCGCGCTCCACGCCTC
>CAZOCL010000627.1:0-2942 GCA_964578245.1 uncultured Klebsiella sp.
GGTTCGAACCCGACCACTGGCTCCAGATCCCCTCCCTGTCTGCTCCTGCTCTTCCTCCTACTCCTACTCTTAATCCTAATCCTGCTCCTCCTGTTCCCCATTTCTCCGCTCCCTCGCCGTAAATCCTTTCTTTTTGCAATTCCCCCACTCCCCATCGCCGTCCAACCCGCCGCATGATTATCCTCGCCCTGCTCTGCTGCGCCCTGCCGCTCGCACTGAGCGCCGCTGACACTGCCAAACCCGTCACCCCGCTCCGCGCCGGAGCCGCCGTGGCGGACATCACGCCCCGCCTCTTCCCCCTCAACATGCCCGGCGGCTTCAGCGCCAACCCCGCCACCAACGCCCACGACGCTCTCCACGCCCGCGCCCTCGTCCTCGACGACGGCCGCACCACGCTCGCCATGGTGGTGGTGGACAACCTGGGCCTCGCCCGCGAGACCACCGACGACGCCAAGGCCCTCGCCGCCCAGCGCACTGGCATCGCCACCAACCGGATGCTCATCTCCGCCACGCACACCCATACCGGCCCATCCTCGAACGCCCGCGAAACCGACGCCAACGGCTTCGCCTACCGCAAGCTCCTCGTCGAGGGCATCGCCGACGCCATCACCCGCGCCCATGCCAATCTAAAACCCGCCGCCCTCGGCCACGCCGCCCAGCCCCTGCCCGACGAAGTCTTCAACCGCCGGTGGTTCCTCAAGCCCGGCAAGATGCCCCTCAATCCCTACGGCAAGCTCGACACCGTGAAGATGAATCCCGGCACCGACCCCGCCACCCTGGAGCGACCCGCCGGCCCCACCGATCCCGACCTCACCGTCATTTCCGTGCAGGACACCCGCCGCCGGCCGCTCGCCCTGTTCGCGAACTACTCCCTGCACTATGTCGGCGGCTCGCCCGCCGGCCGCATGTCTGCCGATTACTTCGGCGAGTTCGCCCGCCTCATGCCCTCTCGCCTGCGCGCCGACGAGGAGTTTGTGGCCATGCTCTCCAACGGCGCATCCGGCGACATCAACAACATCCCCTTCCTCGTGAACCGCCCGCCGCGCGAACCCTTCGAGCAGATCCGCCTCGTCGCCGCCAAGGCCGCCGACGCCGCCTGGCTGGCCACCCGTAAAATCGAGCGTCACCGCAGCGACGTGACGCTCGGCATGGTCCAGCGGGAACTCACCTTGAAGTATCGCCGCCCCACCGCCGAGCAGCTCGCCGCGGCCCGGGCCGTCGTCGCGGTGAAAGATCCGGCGGCGAAGGAACAGCTCCCGCGCCTCGCCGAGAACTACGCCCGCAGCACCCTCGCCGCCGCCGAGCGCAAGGAGGAGACCATCACCGTCGTCCTCCAAGCCCTCCGCATCGGCGACCTCGCCGTCTGCGGCATTCCCTTCGAGGCGTTCGTCGAGATCGGCCTCGAACTGAAGCAGCGCAGCCCCTTCCCGCAGACCATGGTCATCGGCCTCGCCAACGCCCGCCACGACTACCTGCCCACGCCCGAGCACCACAAGCTGGGCGGCTACGAAACCTGGCTCGGCACCAACGTCGTCCAGGAAGACGCCTCCGTCCTCATCAACCAGCAGCTCCTGCAGATGCTTGCTGAACTGGCGAAGCAGCCGTGATCTAGACCCCGGAGTGCGGCTGTGTCGCAGCCCAACCGCAGCGCGCTGGCTGGTCGGGAACAGTGGTCTAGTGGAACAACTCTCATAACTCCTCTGCAAGGGCCAACGGCCCGCTTCATCCCAGCCTAGGGCAACGCCCTAGGAATCACGCCCATCAAGAGATCTAGGGCTGAAGGCCCGTCCCATCATCCCCGGACTCTCGCCCAATTAACCCATCCCAACCGTCAATCCCACACATACGCCTCGTCGTATTCCACGCCATACTTTTTGAGAAACATCCGGAACTCCTCCTGGAACGTCCGCGTCCGATGGTGATTCTCCTGATCGTCAATGTAGGCCCGCAGCGCTTCCAAATCCGCGGGTCCAATGGAGAAACAGGTGTAACCCCGCTGCCACGAAAACTCCGCCAACCCGGGCGCTTGCGCCTTCATCCATTTCGACGAAGACACTTTCAACGTCTCCACCAAATCCGCAATCGTGACCGTGCGCGACAACCGGATGGCGAGGTGAACGTGATCTGCCACGCCCCCGACGCGATACGCCTCACAACCGATATTGCGGGCCACCGTCGCGAGATAGGCATGGAGCTTTGGCCGCGTTTCCGAGTCAATGAAGGGGCGGCGATCCTTCGTGCTGAAGATGACGTGGACGACGACGAGACTAAGCGATTGAGGCATGGCGCAGGAGGTTAGGAAAACGACCAGGATGCTTCCAGTCTGGAGAATCGGAAAACGGGTTTGCCCACATCGGCATAATTGAAATGCAATAGACCGGGCCTTCAGCCCTTGCCGTTCTGCGCCCACCTTACCTGGGGCGTTGCCCCAGGCTGGGATGAGGCCGCGCCGTTGGCGCTGTAAGTCCAGCCGTCAGCCCGATACCATGTGAACCGTGTGCATCCGTGTGCATCCGTGTGCATCCATGGTTCCACTTCCGCTTTCCTCCCAAAACCTTACCCGCGACAAACGGCCCCGGCTTGCCTAAACTCCGCCCGTGAAAATCAACCGCATCTTCGCCCATCGGGTGGAACTCCCGTTGCACGAGGGCAGCTACAAATGGTCCGGGGGCAAGTCCGTCAGCGTGTTTGACAGCACCATCGTCGGCGTGGAGACGGACACGGGGCTGACGGGCTATGGCGAGGTTTGTCCGCTCGGCCCCTTCTACCTCCCCGCCTATGCCGAGGGCGTGCGCGCCGGGCTGCGCGAGCTCGGACCGCACTTGCTGGGCGAAGACCCGCGCGAACTGGCGAAGCTCAACCAACGCATGGACGCCGCGCTCAAGGGCCATCCCTACGTGAAGAGCGGCGTGGACATCGCGTGCTGGGATCTCCTCGGCCAG
>CAZOCL010000628.1:0-2934 GCA_964578245.1 uncultured Klebsiella sp.
TGGGCCACGAACTACGAGCGGGACCTGGGCGAGTTCTTCAAGGTGCAGAACGAGGTGGCGCGCGCGGTGGCGGAGGAGATCAAGGTGCGCCTCACGCCCGAGGACCAGGCGCGGCTCGGCCGGGCCCGGCTGGCCAAGTCCGGGGCGGTGGAGGCCTACCTGCACGGCATGCATCTGTGGTGGCAGTGGTCGGATGCAGGCGCGACCAATGCGCTCAACCAGTTCCGCCGGGCCATTGAGATCGACCCGGACTACGCGCCGGCGCATGCGGGCATGGCATTGTCCTACATGCTGGGCTCGGGCTCGCTCTGGCCACCGCGCGAGGCGATGCCCAAGTGCCGCGAGGCGGCGCAGCGGGCCATCATCCTGGACCCGTTGCTGCCCGAGGCGCACGACGCGCTGGGCTGGGTGCGGCTGCAGTTCGACTGGGACTGGGCGGCGGCGGAGAAAGATTTCCGGCGCGCGGTGGAGCTGAGCCCGCGATCGCCCCTGGCGCTGGATGCGCTGAACAATTTCCTCGTGGCGCGCGGGCGGTTTCCCGAGGCGGTCACGGTGCTGCACCAGGCGCTGGCGGCGGACCCGCTCTCGCCCGCCCTGCACAGTGACCTGGGCTGGACGCACTGGCTGGCGGGCGATCCCGCGAAGAGCCTGCCGCACCTGCGCCGGGCGCTCGAGCTGGACCACGATTTCCTCCAGGCGCGAACGTGGCTGGGCTGGGTGTATCTCTTCACGGGCAGGACCAACGAGGCGCTGGCGGAGTTTCAGATCGTGGCGAAACTCGACGCGGATTCGCCGTGGCCGCCCGCGCGGCTCGGGTATGCGTATGGGCTTGCGGGCCGTCGCGCCGAGGCGCTCACGATGCTGGCGGAGGTGGAGCGCCGGGCGAAGCGTGGCTACGTGGTCCCGAGCGTGCCGGTGCTGGTGCATGTGGGCCTGGGCCAGAAGGCGGAAGCGCTCGATGCGCTGGAAAAGGCGTATGAGGAGCGCGAGAGCTGGATGGCCTGGCTGAAGGTGGACCCGCTGCTGGCACCGCTGCGCGGGGAGCCAAGGTTTCAGGCGCTGGTGAAGAAGGTGGGGGTGGAGAGGTGAGGAGGCGGCGCAGCATGCTGCTCTGCAATTAAGGTTATGCCGAGCTGGCCAGCAGTTACCCTTGAAAGCCCGAACCTCCGGGCTATCGCGCTGTCATTACGCAAGCGCGCCGATGCCATTCGACCGTTGGTTGCCGATCTCGATTGTGAGCGAGTTGAAGATGTTGAGGGGGTTTCGCCACAGGGAGGTATTCCGCACGAACGGATCGATTTATCATTCACGATGCAGAGTGACCGCCAGACCAAGCTCAGTCTCACGCTCTACGACGACGGTGAGTATTGGTTGCGGATCTCAGGTCGCCTTGAGTTCGTAGCTGAGGGACATTTGCCCACCGCAGATTCGACAAGCATAGCGAGGATGGTCGAGGAGACATTGCGGTTGGTGGCGCGTGACGTTGCAGCAGAACAGATACGAGGATTGTGGGGCGCGGTGCCTTGGATGAAGGGGGGTGACCATGCGCTTGCACCTCGTTGACTACAATGGCGCGTTGGTGAGCGCATGGGCGGAGGCTTTCAAGGAGTATCCCGAGGTCAGCATTCAGCAGGGCGATCTTTTGGCCGCCGCCGAGCATTGTGTGGTTTCGCCAGCCAACAGTTATGGCTTCATGGATGGCGGCATTGATGCAGCTTACCGCGCCTTCTTTGGTGCGCAGATTGAGCGGACGGTTCAGGATGCCGTCACGCGCCGGCCAGAAGGCCATCTGCCTGTCGGGGCCAGTCTGGTAGTTCGCACCGGACACGAGCGTGTGCCGTTCATGATTGTCGCACCAACGATGGTCGGGCCGGAGCAGGTTGAAAACCGACACTGCTACCGGGCCATGAGAGCCGTCCTTCGCATCGCTGGGGCCGATGCCGAGGTCGGTCGTGATGTCTATTGCCCGGGGCTGGCCACCGGAGTTGGTGGCGTGCCGCCCGCTGACGCTGCGGCGATGATGATGGCGGCCTACCGTGATTGGAAACATGCAGCCCGACCCAGCGCCACCTGACCCAAGCGTTCCCGCTATTCCCCACCGCCGCCGGCCGCGTTACTCGGGGAATAATCCACGGCGGTTCGAGGAGAAATACAAGGAGCGCGATCCGCAGCGGTATGCCGAGACGGTCGCGAAGGTGCTCGCGTCCGGCAAGACGCCGGCGGGCACGCACCGGCCGATCATGGTGGCGGAGATTCTCGAGGTGCTCGCGCCCCGGCCTGGTGGGGTGGCGGTGGATTGCACGCTCGGCTACGGCGGGCACACGCGCGAACTGCTCGCGCGGCTCCAGCCCGGCGGGCGGCTGCTCAGTCTGGATGCGGACCCGGTGGAGCTGCCCAAGACGGAGGCGCGGCTGCGTGAGGCGGGGTTTGGGCCGGAGGTGTTCACCGCCGTGCGCAGCAATTTCGCCGGACTGCCGCAGGCGCTGGCGACGTGGCTCCAACGCGGAACACGGAATGCCGAATGCGGAATACAGACAGAGCCTCCTGACGTCGGCTGCTACCGGGCGGGGGCGGACTGCATTCTCGCGGACCTCGGGGTGTCTTCGATGCAACTGGATGATCCGTCGCGCGGCTTCTCCACGAAGTCCGACGGGCCGCTGGACATGCGCATGAACCCGCTGCGCGGACAGTCTGCGTCGGCGTTGCTGGCCAGGATAGCACCGGACGCGCTCGCGACGTTGCTCGTGGAGAACGCCGATGAACCGCGCGCCCATGAACTGGCGCGTGTGCTGGCCCGGCAGACGTTTGCCACCACACGCGAGCTGGCCGGCGCCATCCGCGCCGCCGTGCAGGTGAACAAGGACGAGGCGGACCTCACGGTGCGGCGCGTGTTCCAGGCGTTGCGCATCGCGGTGAACGACGAGTTCTCCGCGC
>CAZOCL010000629.1:0-2932 GCA_964578245.1 uncultured Klebsiella sp.
CGAGCTTCGCGCCGCTGGGCGTGCAGATGGCGCAGAGCGACCTCGACGTGCTCCGACGCGTCGGCTACCGCGTGCTCGGGCTCGCCAAGAACAAGGCCCACCGCCCGCTCGTGGAGAAGGGCCTGCGCGAGCAGAACGTCGAATGCATCCGTGCCGCGCTGGTGGCGCTCGGCGAAATCAATGACCCGGTGGCGGCTCCCCTCGTGACGGAATATCTGGCCAGCGGCACGGAGAAGCTGCTCGCCGTGTCCGTGCTACGCCGGCTTGGCGCGCCAGTGGACTTCGCCGCATCGCTGGAACACTACGCGCACGCCTTGCGCCGGCTCACCGAACTGCACAGCGGCCGGAAGTCCGTGCTGAACACGCTCTACGGCGGCATGGCCTTCAGCCTCACGCCTGCGCAGCGCCGGCTTTCGCAGAACGAGCTGCGCACGGTGCAGGACATGGAGGCGCGGGCGAAGTTCGATTCCGCCTACTTCGCCGCGAGCGTAGGGAAGCTCACCGAGCCCGAGTGGCGTGCGTTCGGCAAGTTTCTGGCACAGACCACCAATGCGGCCGTCGCACCGCTGGCGCATGCGACTTTCAGCAAGCTGCCGAAGGAGCAGACCAAGCCGTGGCGCGCGGAGCTGGCGAAGGCGCAACTCGCGCAAATTCGTTTGCTGGCAGAAGAGTGATGCGCGTCCGGGACGGTGGCAGCGAGTGGAGCGCGGCGAAACGCCGCAGAAGGCTGCGCCGGGATAAGTGTGGTCGAACCACCCCGGGCGTGCTCCCGTTTCTGCGGCCTGAAGGCCGCGCTCCTCGCCGTCGGGGTTTGCCGGCGTCGGGATTCGAGGTAAGTGGTCCAAACAGATCAGCCATCTTGGGGCGCATCCGCGCACTGCCCCCCCGGTCTTGACCCGACGGGCAAGCGAGGACGCTTGCGGCACGGCCGGGCCGGAGGCCGGCGCTACGTGGCGCCGGCGTTCTCGTCGGCTCGGCTTCGGGGCAGTGTCAAGCTGCGCCCGGTGTCTTCCTGACCCCATCAAACGCTTTGCAAACCCCCTGTCCGTCGTGTTGACTCGGCGGACTTTATGAGCAAAACCGCTTTGTTGTTCGCGGGTCAGGGTGCACAGGCCGTCGGCATGGGCAAGGACCTCGCCGCCGCGTTTCCCGCCGCCCAGGCCCTCTTCGACCGCGCCAACACCGCGCTGGGCTACGATCTCGCGGGCGTGTGCTTCAACGGCCCCGAAGCGGAGCTGACCAAGACCGAGAACGCCCAGCCGGGCATCTTCCTCGTGAGCTGGGTCGCGCTGGAATTGCTGAAAGCCCGCGTGCCGGGCTTGAAGTTCGAGGCCACCGCCGGCCTCTCGCTCGGCGAGTTCACCGCCCTGACGGCGGCGGGCGCGATGAGCTTCGAGGACGGACTGCGCGTGGTGCGCTTGCGCGGACGCTTCATGCAGGAGGCCTGCGAGGCCACCAAGGGCGGCATGGCCGCGATCATCGGCCTGGACGAAGCTCCCACCCGCGAAGTCTGCACTGGGGCGGGCGTGGAACTCGCGAACCTCAACTGCCCCGGCCAGCTCGTCATCTCCGGCGAGGCCGACAAGATCACCAAGGCCTGCGAACTCGCGAAGGCCCGCGGGGCCAAGCGCGCCCTGCCGCTCACCGTGGCGGGCGCGTATCACTCGCGCCTCATGGCCAGCGCGCAGCCCAAGCTCCGCGAGGCGCTCACGGGGATCACGCTCTCCGCCCCAGCCGTGCCGGTCATCGCGAACGTCACCGCCCAGCCGCACGGCGCGCCGGCCGCCATCGTGGACACGGTGGTCGCCCAGGTCACCGGCTCGGTGCGCTGGGAGGAATCCGTGCGCTGCCTGCTTGCGCAGGGCTTCACGCGCTTCATCGAGCTGGGTCCCGGCACCGCGCTCACCGGCTTCATGAAGCGCATCGACAAGACCGCCCAGGTCCTCAACGTCGCCGACTGCGCCAGTCTCGAAGCGACGGTGAAGGCGTTGGGGGCGTAGGAACTTTCGGGTTTGGAGTTTGGGGTTTCGGGTTTCGCGTCGGCGTTCGCTCGCCGAGGTGCGCGCGAAGCACCGGCCTTCAACTCGAAACTCAAAACCCCAAACTCGAAACAGTCCTTCGTGTTCACCTCCCGCAACCACACCACCATCGCCGCCGGATTGTTCTGCTGCATCCTCTTCTGGGGCGCGAACAACACCGGGGTGAAGTATCTCGTGCGCGAGTGGCCGCCGGTGTGGATCGCGTGCAGCCGCATGTGGTGCGTCGGGGCCATCTTCTATGTGCTGCTGCGGTGGACAAACTGGTTCGGCCCCACGCATCCGCTCACGCCGGAATTGCGCCGCAGCCTGTGGCGGCGAGGCAGCCTGAGCCTCGCGGTGTATGTCGTGGCGTTCACCCTCTCGCTCAAGTTCACCTCCGCCTCGCACGTCGCGCTGTATCTCGGCACGTCACCGGTGTGGGCGCTGCTTTGCGAAGGCCGGCCGCGCGCGAATCTCGACTCCCTCCGCCGCTACGGTGCGGCGGCGCTGGCCTTGAGCGGGCTGGTGATCCTCTTCTGGCCCAAGCTCCACACCAGCGGCGGCGACTGGCGCGGCGACCTGCTGGCCCTGGGCGCGAGCTTTCTCTGGACGGTCTATGGCCGCCAGTGCCGTGACCTCGCCCAGACCCTCAGCGGCGCGGAAATCACCACCGGCACCATGTGGCGCGCGGCGGCCTGGCTCACCCCGGGAGCGGTGTGGGAGGTCGCGCGCGGCGGGCTCACGTTTAGCTGGGCGCTGGTGGGCGTGCAGGCGTATTGCACCCTCTTCGGCGGCGTCATCTCCTTCGCCCTCTACAACAACGCGCTGCGACACTGGCCCGTGAGCCAGGTCTTCCTCTTCAGCAACCTCATCCCCGCCACCACGATGATCTGGGCCTGGCTGCTCCTCGGCGA
>CAZOCL010000630.1:0-2926 GCA_964578245.1 uncultured Klebsiella sp.
GCGGAGAAAGTCCCGGCGCGCCCAGCCGTTGCAGAAGCGGTGCGGATTCGGATTCGGGCGGATGTCGAGCATGGCAGCGAAAGTTGCTCCAAGGTGGACGGGGTGGGGAAAGGATTATTCGGCAGGACCGCTGCGTAGTTACAAACGTAGTGCATCAGGCGCATTGCCCCCGTCTGGCCCCCCGGCAAGCGAGGACGCTTGCGGCACGGCCGGCCGGAAGCCGGCGCTACGTAGCGCCCGCGTCCCGCGGGCCGTATCGCCGGCGTCCTCGCCGGCCCCGTTGCGCACACTGCCGTCAGCCCCGCTCCTGTGGACCGCCCCGCCCACCCCTATCCCCATCTGCGGTCGCCTTGAATCTGCGGGAAACCCTCTGCCCTGCGCTTCTGTCCCGGCTGTCCCCGCTTCATTTTCGACCGCGATCCCTCAGTCCACATCCAGCCCATTGATGAAGAACATCTCCATCTCCCCCTTGCCCTTGACCGGGATCAGCCCGCGCGCCTCGCTCAGCACCGAGCCCTGCACGCGGTCGAGGAAATCGCGGGTGACATTGATGCGTCCCGGTTCACCAGCAGACTCAATGCGCTTGGCAACGTTGACGGTGTCGCCCCAGACATCGAACGCAAACTTCCGCACCCCCACCACGCCCGCCACCAGCGGCCCGATATGCAGGCCGAGGCGCACGTTCCAGTAAGGACGCTGCTGCTCGGCGGCGCGGCACCGGCGGGTGGCAATGTAGTCGCGGATTTCCAAGGCCGTGCGGAGGATCGCCAGCGGCGTGTTCTTGTCGTCGGAGAGCAGCCCCGCGACGCACAAGTAACCGTCCCCGATGGTCTTGAGCCGCTCGACGCCGTGCCGGGCCGTGATCTCGTCGAAGCGGGAAAAACACACGTTCAACTCCTCGACCAGTTCGCCGGGCGAGAGCTGCCGCGAGAGCGCCGTAAACTCCGTGAAGTCCGTGAACATCACGCAGACATCGTCGCACAACTCGGCGGCGACGCGCCCGTGCTCCTTGAGTTCATCCGCGACCTTCGCCGGCAGGATGTTGAGCAGCAACTCGTCGGACTTGGCCTTGGCGATCTTCAGCTCGTCGTAGAGGTGCGTGAGATGGCGCTGGCTGTCGAGCAACCGCTCCTTCACGCGCAGCAGTTCGTTCTGCACGGCGATGGTATCCACCAGTTGCAGTTCGTGCTCCACGAGCGTGGCGAGCTGCCCGAGCATCTGGCGTTCGCGACGGTCCAGGTTGCGCGGCCGCTTGTCCATCAGACAGAGCGTGCCGATCTTGAAGCCGTCAAACGTCTTCACCGGATGCCCGGCGTAGAAACGCACATGCGGGTCGCTGGTCACCAGCGGGTTGCCGGCGAAGCGCGGATCTTCGAGCGCGTTCGGCACGATGAGTGCCTCCTCCTGCAGCACCGCATGGCCACAAAAAGATACCTGCCTCGGCGTCTGGCTCACCGGCATGCCGATGCGTGACTTGAGCCACTGGCGGTCATGGTCCACGAAGGATATGTAGGCGATCGGCACGTCGAAGAGCAGCGCCGCCAGCCGCACCACGCGGTCAAACCGTTCCTCCGGCGGCGTATCGAGAATGCGCAAGCCGCGCAAGGCAGCCAGCCGGTCGGTCTCATTCACCGGCATCGGCGGAGGGATGAAACCGGGAGTGGATCCTGAGGAAACAAGGACGGCGCTAGAACTCATAACCGGGCAAAATTTGACGGCGAGCGTAGCGCAGGTGCGCCGGGATTGCGAGCAGTCAAAGCTGGATAAGGAGGAAATCGGTGCAGTTTGCGAAGCATATTCGTGGTTTTGTCGGATCGGAGAGTCCAATTCGGCCCTGATCCGCAACGATTGTTGAAAGCAGCGATCTGACTAACGCGAAGACGCGGAGGAATGCAGAGTTGGGGGAAGCCGTTCGTGTTGATCTTCTGGTGGCCTTCGCAGGTTGTCTCTCCGCGCCCCTTTGCGTCCTTTGCGTCTCTGCGTTGAACTGGTCCGTCCTATTTCAAAGCCATGGTTCCAGATTATCCCAAGCCAGCACTGGGGTCTGAAAAGCTGGGTCAGAAAAACAGGCCCCTCACATTTTTTGACCCATCTTGCCGACCCGTCTTGTTTCATCATGGCCCGGCGTTCGTAGGCCGCTTGCCTGAACCGCCCGGCCTTGCCTAAAATCCCCGCGTCCGCAACACACATGAAAGCTCTCCAACTTGAAAAGCCCCTGTCCTGGCAGCGCATTGACATCGCCGAACCCGCCGCGCCCGCCGCCGGCGAAGTCCTTCTCCGTGTCCATCGCATCGGCATCTGTGGCACGGACATCTCCGGCTACCTCGGCAAAATGCCCTTCTTCAGCTACCCGCGCATCCCCGGCCACGAGCTGGGCGTCGAGGTGCTCGCCGTCGGACCAGGCGTCACGAACGTCGTGCCCGGTGACCGTTGCTCTGTGGAGCCCTACATCAACTGCGGCCACTGCTACTCCTGCCGGCGCGGCTTCACCAACTGCTGCGAGACCAACAAGACCCTCGGCGTCATGTGCGACGGCGGCATGACCGAGCGGATTATCTTGCCCGCGCGGAAAATGCACCCTTCCAAGAAACTCTCCTTCGACCAGCTCGCGCTCGTCGAGACGCTCGCCATCGGCTGCCACGCGGTGAACCGCGGTGAGCCGAGACCCGGCGAGGCCGTCCTCGTCATCGGCGCGGGGCCGATTGGCCTCTCCGTGGTCGAGTTCGCCAAGCTCTCCGGCGCGCGGACCATCGTGATGGACATGAACGAGCAGCGCCTCGCCTTCGTGCGCGACACCATGGGCGTGCCCGACACGATCCTCACCAGGGGCGACGGCGAGGAATTGAAGCGCCTCTCCGAATTGACCAACGGCCAGCTCGCCGATGTGGTGGTGGACGCCACCGGCAGCAACAAGTCCATGGGCCAC
>CAZOCL010000631.1:0-2908 GCA_964578245.1 uncultured Klebsiella sp.
GCCGAAGCGCTCCGCCTGCGCCTGCATCTTCATCATCAGCTCCGTGCCGTCCACGCCCTCGGGGAAGCCGGGGAAATTCTCCACGATGCTCGTGGTGGTCAGCAGCCCTCCCGGCGTCGCGCCGGTGACCACGACGGGATTCAAGTTCGCCCGCGCCGTGTAGAGCGCCGCCGTCCAGCCCGCACAGCCCGATCCGATCACAACAACATTTTCCATAGGCGCGGAAAAGTAGGAGTGAAGCCCCGCGATGGCAAGCGCGTCGGCTTTCCACCAATCCATCATGACCTCCGCCTCTCACCCCTCCCGCCGCGACTTCCTCGCCGCCGCCGGCTCCACCGTCCTCGCCACCGCCGCCAGTGCCGCCACCGGCCCCCTCACCACCTTCGGCCCCGCCAAGCCCCTGCGCATCGGCGTCATCTCCTCCAGCATCGGCGGACGGCCCCAGAAGACCAACGGCCACACCTACCACTTCGCCCACGGCTTCCACCCCACCATCGACTTGAAGATGATTGAGAAGCACCTCAGCAAAGGCCCCGTGGACCTCTTCAAATCCCACTTCCGCAACCCCAAGGAAGACTTTGCCAAGCTCCCCTTCGAGAACACCCGCATCTCCTGCTACTACGATGCCGACCCCGTCAGCGCCCAGATGTTTGCCGACTGCTTCCCTGGCGTCCAGGTCGCCCGCACCCTCGACGAACTCGTCAAAAACTCCGACGCCGTCTGGGTGGGTGACGCCAGCGGGCGCGGCGAAGACCACTTCGAGCTGTGCGCCCCCGGTCTCGCCAAGGGCCTCCCCACCTTCTGCGACAAACCCATCGGCGGCACCGTCCCCGAGACCCGTCGCCTCCTGGAATTCGCTCGCAAGCACAACGCCCCCCTCATGTCCTCCAGCCTCTACCGCCACCAGTTCGGCACCGAAGAGGCCCTCCGCATCAAGGCCAGCGGCGAAGCCGGCGCCCTCCAATACGTCATCGCCTGCACTGGCGGCGGCTACAGCTACCAGAGCTGGTTCATCTACGGCCAGCACCCCGTCTGGATGTGCATGACCCTTTGCGGCCCAGGCGTGAAAGCCGTCAACATGTATGCCCGCGAAGCCACCTGCCACGCCCTCATCACCTACGACGATCGCATGCCTGCCGAAGTCTGGTATGGCCGTCCCGACGTCGCCCCCACCTACTGCAGCGGCAGCGCCCACTTCGCCAAGAAGACCTATGAGTGGACCCCCGCCGTCAACGGCAACTACTGGTTCGGCCACCACTACCAGATCTTCCGCATGGCCCAGACCTTTCTGAAAATGGTTGAGACTCGTGAAGAACCCGTCCCGCACCAGGAAATCCTCGAAGTCACCGCCATTATCGCCGCCGCCGCCAAGTCCGTGAACGAACGCAGCCGCCTCGTCGAACTCGCCGAAGTCCTGGCCTGACCCAGCACCCTTCGTGAACGGAGCGCCGGTCTCCGGCCCGGCGTGCTGGCGGTGAATTGGCTGAACGCCCCGCACTACGGCCGGGCTGGGGCGTGGCCACGATGGCTCCCGGACCCTTGCCGCGTCTTGGAGTGCACCGACAAGGCGGCGCGGGACCCTGCTTGGGGAGATACGGCTCTGTCGCGGAGACCAGCCGCAGCGGCGACCTGTGTCCGTGCGGGGTGCGGATTGGACGGAGAGGCGTTGGGAAGGTCGTGCGTTGCTGCGGCTCACAGAGCCGCGCGCCGTCAGAGTTGAAGCACACCGTGAGCATCCCGGCATCGGGCGCTGCTCCACGGCCAACCCTTCGGATCAAGCACCAGCTTCGCCTTGGCTGGATTGCATTCGATGTAACGTATGGTCTTCCGCTCGTGCTCGGCGTCCCGCATGAACACATCAAAATAGTCGTCCGCCCAGAACGCGCCCCGCTTCCCGAGCAGCCTGTTCGCAAGCCTGCCAGTGTGCTTCTTCCAAGCGCCCACAATCTCCGCCATCGAAACCACCCCCACCTTGAACAAAACGTGAACGTGATTCGGCATGATCGCCCACGCCCGCAATTCGTAGCGCGCCGGAGCGTCTGGAACGCGGTTTTGTGAGGCGCTGCCCTGCTCGGAATACTGCCGGAAATTATCCTCCACCAGCTTGCCGATTTCCGGTCGGCGCAGGTGACACTCACCCCGGCTTTTGTCGAGATACGCATCGATTTGCTTCCGCTGCTCCTGAATGTCCTCAACCTGGGCAAGGTGCTCCCATTCGGAACGAAGGGATGCCGGAAAACTGTCGGCGAGGTGAAAGGTGACGAACTGCGTCAGCTCCGGCTCGTCGCGATGGGGCAGATAACCCCGCTCATGCCAGCCGCGAAACCCTTGCTTGGCATCTTCGGACTTTGGTGGCGAAGACCAGCGCACCTTGCTCTCCACCAGTTCGCGCACGCCGGGATTGTGCGGCGGTCCAGGGCGACGGAGTTTCGGAGGCTGGCTCACGTCGAAGATTGAAGCGAAATCGGAACCTGTCCGCAAGCCGCCGGAGCGCGGGTCTGTGAGCCGCAGCGGCTACGGGTGTCTGTGCGGGTGAGGGTTGGATTGGGCGCGTGGGGAAGATTGGACGTTGCTGCGGCTCGCAGAGCCGCGCTCCGGGAGGGCGGGAACTGCGTCGCTGCGAGGTGGTGTGAGGCCGAACTCGTCCGGCAGCGAGCGGAGCGCGGGTCTGTGAGCCGCAGCGGCTACGGGTGTCTGTGCGGGTGAGGGTTGGATTGGGCGCGTGGGGAAGATTGGACGTTGCTGCGGCTCGCAGAGCCGCGCTCCGGGAGGGCGGGAACTGCGTCGCTGCGAGGTGGTGTGAGGCCGAACTCGTCCGGCAGCGAGCGGAGCGCGGGTCTGTGAGCCGCAGCGGCTACGGGTGTCTGTGCGGGTGAGGGTTGGATTGGGCGCGTGGGGAAGATTGGAC
>CAZOCL010000632.1:0-2891 GCA_964578245.1 uncultured Klebsiella sp.
GGCTTGCGCGGCTTGATGACCTCGCAGCAGCCGGTGATGGTGCCGCCCGTGCCGACGGCGGCGACGAGGAAATCCACCTTGCCGTCGGTGTCATCCCAAATCTCCTCGGCCGTGGTCTTGCGATGGATCTCCGGATTGGCCGGGTTCTCGAACTGCTGGGGAATCCACGCGTTGGGCGTCGCCTTGGCCAGTTCCTCCGCCTTCTTGATCGCGCCCTTCATGCCCTCGGTGCCAGGCGTGAGGACGAGCTTCGCGCCGAGCATGGCCAGCAGCACACGGCGCTCTTGGGACATCGTCTCCGGCATCGTGAGGATCAGCTTGTAGCCCTTGGCGGCGGCCACGAACGCCAGCGCGATGCCCGTGTTGCCGCTGGTGGGCTCGATGATGACGGTGTCCTTGTTCAGCGTGCCGTTGCGCTCGGCGGCCTCGATCATCGCCATGCCGATGCGGTCCTTCACGGAGCCGAGCGGATTGAAGAACTCGCACTTCAGCAGAATCTGCGTGGACGCATCCACGCCCAGGCTGGCCGGAATGCGGTTGAGGCGGACGAGGGGAGTGTGCCCGACGGTCTCGACGATGTTGTTATAGATGCGGCCCATGGTCGTGAAGTGTTAGTTGGACTGAAGCTGAATTGTGCGCCCGATTGTGGGCGACGGCAGGGAGGCGGCAAGGCTTTTTTCTGCGGCCAAATCGTTTGCCACCGCTTTGCCTCCCGCCGGAGCGCGTGCCTGCCCAACCCGCAGCCCTCTCGACTTCGTTGACCGGACGCGATGCGTCGCCGGCGGTTCGCTTCCAAGTTGAAGCTGGCTCGCGCCACTGTCCGAACGTTCTCCCGCCGCTCTCCCGATTGGCTTCGTTTCGTAAAACACAGGCCTCCGCTGACCCGGCCTTTCGAAGCTCTTGCAAAGCACCAAGCACTCCCCAATGGGTTCGTTTTGTAAAATGCACCCCCACCCGATCACGCCGTCTGCCTCCGCCGACGCCTCCCAATTTGAACGCATCACCTTCATTAAAAACCAGTTGCACTTCAAAATGGCTTCGTTTTGTAAAATCGCATCCTCCACGCGGAAGCGTGCCCGTCGTCCGGCTGTCGCCCGGCCACCGGCTCCAAGGCCCTGGGCCTGGGTCGCGCTTCCACTTCCCCAATGGCTTCGTTTCGTAAAATCGGTTCCCCCTTCGCCCGCCCGTCGCATCCTGCCCCGCCGCATCCAGCTACCGCTCCAGACCAGCCACGACCTCGGGTTGGGGGCCACGGAACTTGGCCCTCCGAAATCTGAAATCTCGCGCATTTGAAATTGGTCCTTCGCCCCCCACTTTGCCATCCCGCCTTTCCCGCGCTCTTGCGTGACGCAACCCAACTGCTCAGCCACTCCGGGCGGCCGCTGGCCAGCTGCCTCATCACCATCGCTTTCCCCTTCGTCCCATTAGTCCCATCCGCACCTTCCCCCACCACTTTCCTCTCCAGTGAACCCCGCAGTTGCTTCCGCCACTAACGGGTGATAGCTTCTCCCACCTTTGACAAATGTCTGACAACAATCGCAGCCCGGACAACGGCAAAAACGACAACGGCGACGACTTCAAGTCGGGAGCCCGGCCTTGGATCATTTGGATCCTCATCGCCGCGGCGATCCCGCTGATGATCCTCTTGCGCAACCAGAGCGACGTCAAAGCCAAGAGCCTCACCTACCCCGAGTTCATCCAGAAGGTCGAAGCCAAGCTCATCCGCAACGGCGTCATCACCTATAATCCCCAGACCTCCGACCTGCGCGAGATCACGGGCACTTACGTGGAGACGGATCCCAATGGCAAAGAAAAGTTCAACGCCAAGGGCGAGAAGGAAGAAGTCGCGTTCAAGATCCGCATCCCCATCACCGACAAGCTGGTCGAGAAACTCCTCGAGAGCGGCGCGTTCCAGACCAAGGAGCCGAACACCCTGTTCTGGTCCGTGGTGATCAGCCTGCTGCCCATCCTGATGATCGGTGCGTTCATCTACTTTGTCTTCATCCGCAACCTCAAGATGGCCGGCAAGAGCGCCCTGAGCTTCGGCAAGAGCAAGGCGCGCATGCTCGCCAAGGACAAGAACAAGACCACCTTCAAGGACGTGGCCGGTGTGGAGGAAGCCAAGGACGAGGTTTCCGAACTGGTCGAGTTCCTCAAGGACCCGAAGAAATTTCAGAAGCTCGGCGGCCGCATCCCCAAGGGCATCTTGATGATCGGCGCCCCCGGCACCGGCAAGACGCTGCTCGCCAAGGCCATTGCCGGCGAGGCCGATGCCGCCTTCTTCAGCATCAGCGGCTCGGACTTCGTGGAGATGTTCGTGGGCGTGGGCGCGAGCCGCGTGCGCGACATGTTCGAGCAGGCGCGCAAGAACACCCCGTGCCTGATCTTCATTGATGAAATTGACGCCGTGGGCCGCAGCCGCGGCATCGGCCTCGGCGGCGGCAACGACGAACGCGAGCAGACGCTCAACGCCCTCCTCGTCGAGATGGACGGCTTCGACACCACCGAGGGCATCATCATCATCGCCGCCACCAACCGCCCCGACGTGCTCGACCCCGCCCTGCTCCGCCCGGGCCGCTTCGACCGCCAGATCACCGTCAACCTCCCCGACGTGCGCGGTCGCGAGGCCATCCTGAAGGTCCACGCGCTCAACGTGAAACTCGACCCGACCGCCGATCTCTCCGTCATCGCGCGCGGCACGCGCGGCTTCTCTGGCGCGGAACTGGCGAACCTCCTGAACGAGGCCGCCCTGCTCGCCGCCCGGCAAAGCAAGAAGGCCGTGACGATGAAGGAGCTGGAAGAGGCGCGCGACAAGGTCCGCTGGGGCCGCGAGCGCCGCAGCCTCGCCATGACCGACGAGGAGAAGAAGAACACCGCCTGGCACGAGGCCG
>CAZOCL010000633.1:0-2888 GCA_964578245.1 uncultured Klebsiella sp.
GCGACCAACACGGTCTGCTCCGGCGAAATCCTCCAGACGCACCGGCGGCTGAACTTCGAGGTGAGCCGTGCCGAGTATTTCAAGGTGCTGGCGATGAAGACCGCCGAGCTGTTCGCACTGTCCTGCGAGCTGGGCGCGCTGCTCTCCGGCGCTGGCGAGGCCGAGCGCACGGCCCTGCGCGACTACGGCATGGCGCTGGGCACGGCGTATCAGATCTACGACGACTGCGTGGACGTGTTCGGCTCGGAGGCAAGCGTAGGCAAGTCCCTCGGCACCGACCTGGCCAGCGGCAAGCTCACGCTGCCGGTCCTCGTGGTGCTGGAACGCGCCCAGGCGGAGGAGAAGGCCCGGCTCCGGGAACTGGTGCAGGCGTGGCGTCCGCATCACCTCGAACGCGTGCTGGAACTGCTGCAAAAGCACGACGCGCTCAAGGAATCCCGCCGGGTCATCTTCCAGTATCTCGCGGTGGCAAACAAATCCCTCGCCGTGCTGCCGGAGTCGGAAGGCCGCACCGCGCTGGCCATGCTGAGCGAGTTTCTAGGACGGCAGACGGTGGCGCTGGGCGGGTAACCACAGTGATGTCATGCGTTGTGTTTACTGCGGGCACAAGGAGTTCACTGAACGCAAGGCGCTCTTGAACACCGCGCTGCTGACGTTTCTCGATCTGGACTGGGCTGACCGATCCGCCAGCCTCTTCGTCTGCCACAACTGCAACTATGTGCATTGGTTTCTGGGCAAACCGGGAGACATCGGCGGCATCGCCTGTCTGTCTTGCAAGACGTTGATTCCACATGACAAAGATGAGTGTCCCAGTTGCGGTTGGTCTTGGAAACGGCGTTAGTTAAGGGTTATGTCTGACGACGCGAGCACTTCACAGCCTGCCCTGGAGTCAGCCCCCCAGCCCGATGACCTCACGCTGGTCCGGCGCGCGCAGGCGGGTGACGGGGACGCCTACGACGAGCTGATCCGGCGCTATCAGCGGCAGATCTATGGCGTCATCTACCACATGACCTCCCATCACGAGGACGCCAACGACCTCGCCCAGGAGGCCTTTGTGAAGGCCTGGCAGGCGCTCAAGTCCTTCAAGGGCGACTCCAGCTTCTTCACCTGGCTTTACCGCATCGCCGTCAACCGCACGCTCAACCACCTCAAACAGCGCAAGTTCCGCGAAGGGAAGCACGCCATGAGCCTGAACGACCTCGACATCGAGGCGGAGCATCATCCCGATCTGGTCGCCCTGGTGTCGGACAAGACGCCACGCCGGGCGCTCGCCATGGAGGAATTGAAGGAAAAATTGAACGTTGCCCTGCAACGCCTGTCAGAAAATCACAGAATCGTGGTGACCTTGCACGACATCCAGGGCCTGCCGCACGAAGAGATTGCGAAGGTTCTGGGGTGCAACACGGCAACGGTGCGGACGCGGCTCTTTTACGCCCGTCAGCAGTTGCAGGGCATCATGGCCGACTATCTGAAGTAATTTTATGGACCCCGCTCCGCAAAACCCGGACGAGTTTAAGCAGTTGCAGCAGCTCCTCGCGCTCAAGCGCCATGAGGAGCCGCCGCCGGGCTATTTTGACCGCCTGCCGGGCGAGATTCGCGCCCGCATCGCCCATGCGGAGGCGCATCCCGAGCCTTGGTGGCGTCGCTGGCTGACCGCGTGGGACATCGCGCCTGCGCTGGCGACCGGTTACGCCGTGGTCGCCGTCGCGCTGGTCGTGGGCGGAGTATTGCTGGCCAACCGGGCCGGCACACCCAACGGCACGCAGATCGTGAACGTGGGACCGGCAGCGGACCCCGACCCGACCAACTCGGTCAGCGGCTCCAATGGCGCTCCTCCGGGCCTCTTCAACACGCCTTCCCTGCCCGTCCAGCCGGTGGAGTTTAAGAAGTAGCCGGGCTTCACACTGAAGTTTCGGGGCGAATGGCAGGTGCCTCGCACTACGGCGCAAATCAGCTTTTGTGCAATGTGTGGCCGCTCTCCCTCACCCCGGCCCTCTCCCGCTGGGAGAGGGAGCCACCAAGCCCGTCACGGTTAACAAGGGTGCCGCTGCTGGACGAAGGCTGCCGAACATCCTCTCCCAGCGGGAGAGGGCTGGGGTGAGAATTCCCGGAACGACTCGTGCTTTGAGCCCTGAACCGCGTGCCGGTGGCTTGCAGCCACCGCGCTACGGGTGGAGAGCTTGCAGCCGGTTCCTCCTGCTGCAACCAACGGTCGGCGGCTGCAAGCCGCCGGCACAGGTTCATGGTGAGGGAGAGCGGCTGCGAAGGGATCGGATGCGACCTCGTGCCGTGGCATTGGACGCTGTCACGTTCGTGTTCAAATCCTGATTTGCGTCCGTCGCGCTATTTCTCCGCGAACCCGAACTTCCAATTGTCCTGCGCTCCGTGTTAAGTCGTCCCCATGCGCAGCTATCAGAATTTCATCGGCGGCGAATGGGTTCCCGCCCAGTCCGGCCAGACCTTCACCAACGCCAACCCCGCGGACACCCGTGAGGCCGTGGCACAGTATGCTCAAGGTGGCCGAGCCGATGCCCTGGCCGCCATCGCGGCAGCGCAGGCGGCCAGCGCTGGCTGGGCCGCGCAGACCTCCGTGGCGCGTGGACGCATCCTGAGCAAGGCGTCTCAGCTCCTTGAGGCGCGCAAACCGGAACTGGCCGAACTGCTCACCCGCGAGGAAGGCAAGACGCTCGCCGAAGCCACCGGGGAAGTGCAACGCACAGCGGACATTTTCCGCTTCTTCGGCGGACTGAGCTACCTCCTCGGTGGACAGACCATCCCGCACGATCTGCCCAGCCAGTTGCTCTACACCCGCCGCGAGCCGCTTGGGGTCGTCCCGCTCATTACGCCATGGAATTTCCCCATCGCCATCCCGGCGTGGAAGATGGCGC
>CAZOCL010000634.1:0-2880 GCA_964578245.1 uncultured Klebsiella sp.
CCAGGGTCGGGGGCGCGGCGCGGAGCTTCTGCTCTTTCGTGCTGGCGATCTCCTTCTCCATCTGGCGCACGAGGGCCTGGTGTTCTTCCAGCAGGCGGCGGTCTTCGGCGCTGATCAGCTTGCCGACCTTTTGCAGGTCGCCGCGCACGGTGTCGAGGATGCTCTGGAGGTTCTCCTTGTCGGCCATCTGCCCATAGAGCTTCTCATACATCTGGTAGGGATCGGAGATGGGCGCGACGGGCTTGTTCGCCCCGGCATAGCTCATGCGCGTCCAGGGATCGGCGCGGTCCGTCACACCGACGCCAAATTCGAGCGAGCCAAAGCGGGTGCGGGTGTCGTCCTTGCTCTGGAGGTAGTTCTTGATCTCCTGGTCAATGGAGATGCCGCTGGCCCAGCCGGCGGGCGCACCGCCGCCGCCCATGATGTTGCCGGGGTAGAGTTCAATGCCGGTGAGCAGGCAGCTCATGCCGCGCATGTGGCTGTCGCCGTCGCCGCGGACTTTGTTGTAAACGCCGTTGAGGACGAGCATCCGGTCCTTGAACGCCTCGAGGGGCGTCATGATTTCCTTGAGCTGGAAGTCGGTGCCGGTGGCGTCGGGCCAGAAGGCGGCGGGGATGGTGCCATTGGGGCTGAACATGAACACCAGGCGCTGGCGCGGCCGGGCGGGCGCGGCGAGGCCGAGGCTGGGCAGGCCTGTGATGAAGGGCAGGGTGGCGGCGGAGAGCCCGGCCTGTTTCAGGAAGTGGCGGCGATGGATGGCGTTCATTTTTTCTTCGGTGCGTTGCTGGCCGGCGGCTTCTCGATCCCCTGCACGGCGGACACCACTGCGATGTCCACCAGCAGTTGCTGGATGTTATACCCCGACTTGACGAAGGAAAGGCGCAATTGTTTCAGCACATCCAGCCCGTAGGCGGGCATGGGCTGCTTCACGACCTGGTTGAACAACTGCTCGATGAAGGCGTTGTGCGCGTGCTCGCTCTGCACGGCGAACTCGGCCACGTCCCGCGCGCCTTTGAGGCGGACGGTGCCGCCGTCATCGGTGGTGTAGTCGGCGGCGGCGTTGATGGGGCGGGTGCCGTCCTGCTCGCGGAAGCGGCCCACGGCGTCGAAGTTTTCGAGGCTGAAGCCGAGCGGGTTGATGACGGAGTGACAGCTCTGGCAGGCCTGCGGGCGGGTCAGTTCGGTGATCTTCTCACGCATGGTCATGCCGGCCTTGAAGTCGCTGTCCTTGAAGACCACGGCCATCGGCGGCGGGCGCAAGGCGCGGCCCACGATGTTGCGGGTGAGGAATACGCCGCGGTGGATCGGTGAGCTGGTCTTGTTGTAGGAGAAGGCCGCAAGCAGATACGGGTGCGTCACCACGCCGGAGCGCTGCTTGGGATCAAGCTGGGTGCGGACGAACTCGTCCGCAGACTCGGGGGCGTTGGTGAGGCCGAGGCCGTAGAACTTGGCGAGGCGCGCGTTCACGAAGAAGTCGTCTTCCAGCAGCAGGCGGCGGTAGTCGGAGGATTCGGTCCACACCACATCATCCAGGAAGAGGTTCAGCGAGGTGCGGAGGTCGGCGATGATCTCGGGGGAGAAGCCGGGGTAGAGCTGCGGGTCTTTCGCCAGATCCTCGATGTGGTTCATCTGGAGCCAGCGGTGGAGGAAATACTGCATTTTCCCGTGGGCGCGGGTGTCGGCCAGCATCCGACGCGCCTGCTCCGTGACCTGCTCGCGTGTGCGGAGCTTGCCTTCGACAGCGGCCTTGGAGAGGGCAGCGTCCGGCAGGGAGTCCCACAATCCGAAGGACAGGCGTTCCGCGACGGTGAAGTCGTCCGGCTGCGCGCGATCAATGCCGAGGTAGAGGAAGCGGGGTGACTTGAGGGCGAGCAGGAGGACGCGCTTCACGGCGTCCTCGGGCTTGGCCGCGCTGCGGAAGGGCAGGGTGACGAACAACTGTTTGTCCTCGGCGCTCAGCGGGCGGCGGAAGGCCCGGGTGACCAGGTCGGCGCAGAAGGCTTCGACCTTGTCCGTGCGGTCCTTGTCGTTGGGCTTGCTGCGCGAGAGCTTGTCGAGGCGCTTGGCGGCGTAGTTGGCGACCTCGATGGCGACGTGGGTGACGGCTTCGTCCCACTCCTTGGAGACTGACACACCGCGCTCGTAGCCGATGCTGCTGTCATCCGCCGGGAACGGAGTGGCGATGATGAAGATGGGCGTGGCGCGCTCCGGGGCGAGGTTGCGCGCCGGGATGATCTGGAGCGCGCCGTGCGGTGGAGTCCAGAGGAGCGAGACGTTGGCCGAGGGATCGCGCGAGGTCTTGAAGAATTCCAGCCGGAGGGGATAGGCGCGACCGCCGATGAGCCGGATGGTGGCCCGGTGCTCGATGCCCTTGAAGGAAGAGACCGAGCCGTCAATGAGCGGCTTGTCGTCGTCGTTCACCCACAGCCGGATGCCATTGGAGGTGCGGACCACGAACTCGTGGTCGCCGGTTTCGTCCGCGATGACGGAGCCCTGCCACTGGATCGCAAAGCCGTTGGTGCTGCCGGCGGCCCAGGGCGGGTTGTTGGTCCCGAATTTGAAGTCCACTCTGGTATCGTTGCGCTCAAGGGATTTGTCTTCGCGGCGGGTGTTGCGGGACTTGTAGCCGATGGCTTGAAGGCCTTTGCCGGCGGTCAATTTGATATCGTCGCCCGGGGTGCGAAACAGGTCGGCGACGGCGAGGAGATGCTGGCGGTTGGTGAGGCGGACCAGTTCGACGCGCGCGGGTTTGGTCTTGGCCCGGGCTTCGCGCGAGTAGAAGCCGTCGTAAATGTAGCGCGCGACGGCCTCGGCATTGGGGCCCGTGCAGGTGCCGGGCTTGTCCTCCGGCATGGTCTTGGCGATGTAGCGGGTGAGCTT
>CAZOCL010000635.1:0-2866 GCA_964578245.1 uncultured Klebsiella sp.
AAACACATCGCACTCGTTCAGTTCAAAGCCGACACCACGCCGGAGCAGATTGACCAGGTCTTCAGCTCCCTGCTGGACCTGTCCGAGAACATCCCGGGCGTCGAGGACTACATCTCCGGCCCGAACAACAGCCCCGAAGGGCAGAACGCCGGCCACACCCACGCCTTCGTCATGACGCTTACCGACGCCGCCGCGCGGGATGCCTACCTCACCCACCCCGAGCATCAGGCCTTCGTCGCTTGGGCTTTGCCGCTCATCGAAAAGGTGACGGTCGTGGACTTCGAATTGTAAGCCAGCCGGCGGAGGGCAGAATGCCGTTCATGCCCCCGCCCACTCCGGCCTTAGCTCATTCAGAAGGCCAAGCCTGCTCCCGACGCTCCCGAGCGCGGACAGTCTTGGCCTTTCTCCTTTTCCATTTCTCCTTTCTGATTTCCGCCTCCGCCTGGGGTCCCCACGGCGAAATCACCCAGGCCGCGCTCGATGCCCTCGCGCCTGACGACGCCCTGCTCAGGCACCTCGGCACCAACGCGCCCAAACTCGTCCATTACTGCTGGCTGGGCGACTACCGGCGGCTGCCCTTTGAGCGGCAGGGCGAGTTCTTCTACGCGGACGATTACCTGCTCTTCCCCGGCATGGAGCGGCACCTCGACCACCTCGTGCCCGAGGTCAAGCGCGCCTACGAACCCTACTTTCGCCGTGCGCTCCAGGCCCTCCGCACCGAGACGCCGCTGAACGCTGCGCGCTGGATCGGCTCGCTCCTGCACTTCGTCGAGGACACTGGCTCGCCGCCGCATTCCGCGGAGATTCGCGGGGATGTCCACAGCAAGATGGAGAACTGGCTCGACGCGAAGCTCATCCACGTTCCGGGCTACCGCCCCCAACTCCTCGGCGACACCGAGGAAAAGGCGCTCGCCGGCTTCCTCCGGCGAATGGACGGCCTCATCGCCTACTCGAAGGAACGCGGCGACCGCTGCCGCCCGCTGGTGCTGAGCGACAAACGCGCGGACGTGGAACCCATCGTCCTTGAATGCGCGCTGGAGACGAGCCGGGTGGTGGCGGATTTGCTGCGAACTCTGGGCGAACTGTATCGCAAGCCGCCATACAAGCACGACTCGATTAGGGGGAGAGTCTTCTCCGACGGGCGGCCGATTCGGCCTACGCACGGCGGCCCCGTCCGAGTTCTGCTACTCGGCACGACGCATTCGACTGTAGCCGATTCAGAAGGGGACTTTGAGTTTACAGGTCTGGATGAAGGTGATTACAAAATGGTGTTTCTGTATCCTACTCTACTAGCCGGCATCACCAATGTCAGCACTGTGCGCGAGTTTGACTCGCTATCTTACTTGCCTTTTTTCCCGACCAAATTGACGACAGCTAATCTGGTTAGGAATCCAGCTTTTACTGCTTGCTGGCTGGGTAAGAATCTCCCAGACGCGTGGTATCCCACCAAGACCGCCTGGGAAGGCGACCTCATCCCGCTGAAAGACGGCTCGCGCTACACGCTCCGCCTTAACTGGCAGGACCACCCCGGCGCAGGCGATGTCGTCCTCCGCTTCCGCCAGAACACCAACCTCGGCCTGCCGCCCGTGGACGCGCCCTTTAAGCCCGGCACCACCGACCACGTCTTCACCGCCTCCGACAAACTGAAGTGGGCGCAAATCCTCATCCGCACCACCAACGCACCAACCACGCTCCTCCGAAGCGTCGCGATCACGCCAACTCCGTAGTCATGGTAGGGCGAGACTCCGTCGAGCCGTGACTACCGCCGCAGGCGGTGCGAGCGCAGCGAGCTTCTCGGTTTCCGCGCCTGACTGAGAAGCTCGCTGTGCTCGCCTCGCTCCGCTCGAAATGGGGTTCGACAGAGTCTCACCCTACCGGATGAGTGCGATCACGCCCGAAGGGTAGTTGAGCGTGTCATGGCGCAATCAAAACGAGCGAACGGGTCATAGCCCCTTCATCACCTTCGCCGCCGCCTGCACCGTGTGCTCAATATCCGCCTCCGTGTGCGCCGTGGACAAAAAGCCCGCCTCAAACTGCGACGGCGCGAGATATACCCCTTCCGCCAGCATGCCGTGGAAGAACTTCTTGAACCGCTCCCGATCCGCCTTCATCGCATCGGCGAGGTTCCAGACCGGTTCGCTCGTGAAGTAGCCGCAGAACATCGAGCCGCACCGGTTGAACGTCACCGGGATGCCCGCCGCCTTCGCCGCCTCGCCCAACCCGGCTTCCAAGGCCGCCCCCTTCGCCTCCAACCGCGCGTAGGCATTGCCTCCGGTAGCAGCCGACGTAAGGAGGCTCTGACTTTCCATTCCGCGTTCCGCATTCCGCGTTCCGCCTTGGCCCAGTTCTTCGAGCGCCGCAATCCCCGCGGCCATCGCCAGCGGATTCCCGCTCAAAGTGCCCGCCTGATACACCGGCCCCAGCGGCGCGAGACAGTCCATGATGTCACCCCGTCCGCCGAACGCCCCGACCGGCAGCCCGCCCCCGATGATCTTGCCGAACGTGGAGAGGTCCGGCGTGATGCCGAACCGTTCCTGCGCCCCGCCCGGCGCTAGCCGGAAGCCCGTCATCACTTCGTCGAAGATCAGCACCGTCCCCTGCTCTGCCGTGATCTGCCGGAGGAACTCCAGATAGCCCGGACGCGGCAGGTAAAGCCCCGCGTTGCCCGGCACCGGCTCGATGATCACTGCCGCGATCTCGCCCGGGTTCGCCGCGAAACACGCCTGCAACGCTTCGATGTCATTATACGGCAGCACCAGCGTGTGCTTCGCCGTGTCCGCCGGGACGCCCGCGCTGTCGGGATTGCCGAACGTCAGCGCGCCGGAGCCGGCCTTGACCAGCAGGCAGTCCGCGTGCCCGTGGTAGC
>CAZOCL010000636.1:0-2860 GCA_964578245.1 uncultured Klebsiella sp.
GGGGGGGCCCGGGGAGGCCGGGGCCCGGGGGGGGGGGGGGAGCGCGCGAGGCGGCAACGGCTGTCCGTTGCTTGCGGGTTGAACCCGTGCGTCAGATGGGAACGCAAAGATACAGGGAAGCCAAAGAGGGAGCCGGTCGGCTCTCCATCTTTGGCTTGCCCCAATCTTTGGGTGCCCAGTTTTCGCGCGCTGCTCACGTTGTTGCAGTATTCGTCACCCCACCGAGGATTCGATTCAAAAATTCTCCCGTGTGGCTGCCGGGCGTGGCGGCAACGGTCTCCGGCGCGCCCTGGGCCACGATGCGTCCGCCGCCTGTGCCGCCTTCGGGACCGAGGTCGAGAATCCAGTCCGCGCACTTGATCACGTCGAGGTTGTGTTCGATGACCAGCAAGGTGTTGCCCGGGGCGCGCAGTTTGAAGAAGACCTCCAGCAGCTTGGCGACATCATGGAAGTGCAGGCCAGTCGTCGGCTCGTCGAGGATATAGAGCGTCTTGCCGGTCTGGCGGCGCGAGAGTTCGGCGGCCAGTTTCACCCGTTGCGCCTCGCCACCGGAAAGGGTCGTAGCCTGCTGGCCGAGCCGCAGGTAGCCGAGGCCGACTTCCGCCAGCGTCAGGCACGGCTCGTAAATCTTCGGCACGGCGCGGAAGAAGTTCACCGCCTCGTCCACCGTGAGGTCGAGCACGTCGGCGATGTTCATGCCCTTGAAGTTGATCTCCAACGTCTCGCGATTGTAGCGGCGACCCGCACAGGACTCGCACGTCACATAGACCGGGGGGAGGAAGTGCATCTCGATCTTGAGCAGGCCGTCGCCCTGGCACTTCTCGCAGCGCCCGCCCTTCACGTTGAAGCTGAAGCGTCCCGCGTCGTAGCCCCGGATCTTCGCCGCCGGGAGCTGGGCGAAGAGGTCGCGGATGGCGTTGAAGATGCCGGTGTAGGTGGCCGGGTTGCTGCGCGGCGTGCGGCCAATGGGCGTCTGGTCAATGACCACCACCTTGTCGAGGAGTTCGGTGCCGTGGATGGCCCGGTGCGCGCCGGGCCGCTCCTTCGAGCCGAACCACAGGCGGAACAGGTGCCGCTGGAGGATGTCGCAGATCAACGTGCTCTTGCCCGAGCCGCTCACGCCGGTGACGCAGGTAAGCGTGCCCAGCGGAATGCGCGCGTCCACGTTCTGCAGGTTGTTCTCCCGGGCACCGAGGATTTCCAGCCAGCCCGCCTTGCCGATGGGTTGGACGCGCTTCTTGGGGACGGGGATGCTGAGCTCGCCGCTCAAGTATTGGCCGGTGAGCGAACGCGGGTTCGCCATGACTTCGGCGACCGTGCCTTGTGCGACGATTTCGCCGCCGTGCGTGCCGGCCCCGGGGCCGAGGTCAATCACATGATCCGCGCGGCGGATGGTGTCTTCGTCGTGCTCGACCACGAGGACGGAGTTGCCGAGGTCGCGCAGGCCTTCGAGCGTCTTGAGCAGGCGCTCGTTGTCGCGCTGATGCAGGCCGATGCTGGGCTCGTCGAGGATGTAGATGACGCCGACGAGACCCGCGCCGATCTGTGTCGCCAGCCGGATGCGTTGCGCCTCGCCGCCGGAGAGCGTGCCGGACTCGCGGTCCAGCGTGAGGTAGCCGAGACCGACGTTCTTGAGGAAGCCCAGTCGCGCGCGAATCTCCTTCACCAGTTCGCCCGCGATCTTCCGCTGGAAGTCGGTGAGGGGCAGGGCGGCGAAGAAGAGGTCGGCGGTGTCCACGGAGAGGGCGCAGACATCGGCGATGGAGAGGCCGGGGATGGGGCGGGAAGAGTGTCCAGTATCCAGTGGGCCAGTATTCAGTTTGGCGTCCGAGGCATTTTTTCCCGACTGAACACTGAACACTGAATACTGATTACTTCCCAAAGTGACCGCCAGCACCTCGGGCCTCAACCTCTTCCCCCCGCAGGCGTTGCAAAACTCAGGGGCCATGAAGGCTTTCAGCCGGTTCTTGGTGAACTCGCTTTCGCTCTCGGCGTAGAGACGTTCCAGGTTCTTGAGCACGCCTTCGAACGGACGCGAGAGCTTGCTCACCTTGCCAGCGCGCATGAAGTTGAAGCCGACTTCGGTGTCGCCCGACCCGTGCAGCACCACGCGGCGGAAATCCTCCGGCAGCGATTTCCATGGCGTTTCCATGCTCTGCTCGTAGTGCGCGGCGAGACCGCGCAAGAGCGCTTTGTAATAGACGATCATGCGCTTGCCGCCGCGCCGCCAGGGCAGCACTGCGCCGGATTCCAGGGACTTCTCTGGGTCCGGCACGATGAGGGCGGGATCGAACACCATCTTCTGGCCGAGGCCGTGGCAGACTGGGCACGCGCCGAAGGGCGAGTTGAAGGAGAAGTGTTTTGGCTCGGGTGGGTCGAAGGTCTGGCCGGTGGCGGGGGAATACATCCGGTTGGAGAGGAGAGTTTCCAGCCAGATTGCCGATTGCCGATTGCCGGTTGCCGATGGTTGAGTTCCGACTGGCGGTTGAACCGCGACGCTCGCACCAGCCCTCGCCGACTGACCACTGATTACTGAAGACTGATTACTCGCCGCCTCCGGTGCTTGCGAGAGCAGCAACAGTTTCCCGCTGCCCCACTTTAGCGCGGTCTCCACGGAGTCGCCCAGGCGCACGCGGATTTTGTCATCCACCACCAGGCGGTCGACGACCACCTCGATCGTGTGCGCCTGCTTCGGGTCCAGCTTGATGCGGACGTTGGCGGCGAGTTCGACCAGCTCGCCGTCCACCCGGGCACGGACGAAACCATCGCGGGCCAACCGCTCGATGACGTCGCGGAACTCACCCCTCTGCTTCTCCACCACGGGCGCGAGCAGCATCACGCGCGTGCGCGAGGGCAGGGC
>CAZOCL010000637.1:0-2841 GCA_964578245.1 uncultured Klebsiella sp.
CGTCGCTGTGCGTGACCTGGATGAAGCGCACGCCGCGCTCGGCAAAGCGCCGGGCCATGAGGCATTGGCGGCCGAAGTTCTCCGTCACCTTGTCGTCGAGGCCGTAAAGCTGCTTGGTCGCCTCCGTTTCGCGCGACAAGTCCTGCGCCTCAGGCATGGCCATCTGCATGCGGAAGGCCAGCTCGAAGGAGTTCAAGCGGCCTTCGAGCGCCTGGTTCGGGCCGGTCTGCGCGAGGTGGTCGCGGTTCATCGCGGCGATGAGATCAAGCTGCTGCCGCTGCTCGCCGGGCGCGAGGCGCGGGATGATGTGGCGGACAAGGGCCTTGTCCGACGGGACGGCGGCGTTGCCGATGGGCGTGCCCTGCGTCCACGCGGGCAGGAAGGCCGCACCCCAGTTGTTCACGCCCCCGTGCGCGAGCGTGGGGCAGATGGTGATGAAGCCGGGGAGGTTTTGGTTTTCCGAACCGAGGCCGTAGTTGACCCACGCGCCCATGCTGGGGCGGACGAAGTTGTCGCTGCCGGTGTGGAGCTTGAGGAGCGCGCCGCCGTGAGCGGGGTTCGTGCCGTGGCAGGAGCGGAGAATGCAGAGATCGTCAATGCACTGCGCGACGTGCGGGAACAACTCGCTCACGGGCAGGCCGGACTGGCCGTAGTTCTGGAACTTCCACGGCGACTTGAGCAACTCGCCGGTGGCGGCGAACTGCACGCGGGGCTTTGCGCCAGGGAAGGGCTTGCCGTCGTCGCGGTCCAGCAAGGGCTTGGGATCGAAGGTGTCCATGTGCGATGGACCGCCCTTCATGAAGAGGAAGATGACGCGCTTGGCGCGCGGGGCGAAGTGCGGCTGCTTGGCGGCCGACGGATTCGGGGAAGTTTCGAGTTTGGCGTTTGGAGTTCCGAGCTGGTCAGCCAGCAGGGACGACGCGGCGAGCCAGCCGAAGCCGGCGGCGGAGCGCTGGAGCGCGGCGCGGCGGCTGAACAGGGCGGGCTGGATCGCGGGCTTCATGGACGAACACTACCAGAAAAACTGACGCGGCCAAGGCGGGCGTTCATTCGAGGGGAGTTTAGTTAGGCAATGGGAGGCGCGTCCGGCAGCTCCTGCGTGCTTCAACGCTCAAACAACTCCGGCCTCTTCTCGCCACGAACTCAACAACGCGGTGCGAATGCGCGCGGTGAGAGGGGAGGAAGGCATCGCCTGTCCGTCCAACCCAATCATTTCAACGACCCCTGAGGCGCTCGATGTGAGGAAAGCGCCCTCGGCACGGAGCAGGCGGGCGGGGTCCGCCGTGGTTTCCGTGGCGGGGATGCCCAGCGAGCGGCACAAGGCCAGCACATCGGCGCGGGTCACGCCGGGCAACGCGCCGGACGTGAGCGGCGGGGTGTGCAGGGTGTCACCCTCGATCCAGAAGAGGTTCGCGCTGGTGGCCTCGGCGACTTCGCCGCGCGGGTTGAGGAGCAGGGCCTCGTCGGCCCCGGCGGCTTCGGCTTCGGTGCGGGCGAGGACGTGCATGAGTTTGTTCGCGGTCTTGCAGGCGGTGAGCCAGTCGCCGGTGGGCAGGCGGAGCGAGGCGGTGTGGAGTTTCACGCGCTTCGCCTCGGCGGTCAGCTCGGGCGCGGGGTGCAGCGACATGAGGAAGGTCGGGGAATCGGCCCCGCGCGGGGAGTAGCCGCGCTCGCCGACGCCGCGCGAAATGGTCAGGCGCAGGAGCGCATCTGGCAGCCCGTTGTGGTGGCTGAGATTGGCGGCGTTGGCGCGGAGGTATTCCGGCAGCCACGGCACAGAGAGGCCGAGCCGCTGCAGGCCCAGGGCGAAGCGCCGCCAGTGCGCGTCCCACCGGAGCGGCACGCCGTTCATCACCCGCAGCGTCTCGAAGAGGCCGTCGCCGTAGAGGAACCCGCGGTCGAAGACGGACACCACCGCATGCTCTTCGGGCACGAACCGGCCGTTGAGGAAGACCATCACGCGCCGTTTGTCCCGCAGGGCCGGGACGTTGGCAAGGGCGCAGGTTGCCACCCGTCTGGTAGGGCGAGACTCTGTCGAGCCGTCGAAACCGCGCAGCGGTGCGAGCGAAGCGAGATTCCTGTTCCGGGACGGGCGTTGATGATGCTCGCTGCGCTCGCGCCGACTCCGTCGGCAGATGGGGCTCGACGGAGTCTCGCCCTACCGGCGCCGGCTGCCCGTGCGGCGAATGGTGTTTGACGCCGTGGCGTCGAACCGCTGCAATCGCGCCGCATTCCGATTGCTGATTACATCCAGATGAAGACCAACCGCCTGCCCCACCTGTTCCGCCTCAGCGCCGCCCTGCTCTGCCTCGCCGGAGCCGCCTCCGCCCAGACGCTGGTCCGCTTCGAGTCCCAGCCCGGCAGCAAGATGCGCATGGACGGCACCTCGACCATTCACGACTGGCACGCGGAGAGCCAGCTCATCGGCGGGTTCATCGAGCTGGATGCCGCGGTCGTGGAAGCGCCGGACAAGGCCAAGCCCGGCAAGGTCGCGGCCAAGGGTGAGACCTTCGTCGCCGTGCGCTCGCTCAAGTGCAGCAGCGGCAAGGCGATGGACGCCGTGATGCAGGAGGCCATGAAGGAGAAGGACAACCCGCGCATCGCCTTCAAGCTCGTGGAGCTGACACTTAAGGAGGTCAAGGGAACGGAAGTCAATTTCGAGGCCAAGGGCACGCTGACCGTTTCCGGAGTCACCAAGGACATCACCTTCCCCGTGACCATGATGCGGCGCGTGGACACGTCCCGGACGTCCTTCACCGGCACCACGGCGCTGAAGATGACCGATTTCAAGATCACCCCGCCCGCGCCCACCGCCGCCATCGGCCTGATCAAGACCGGCGA
>CAZOCL010000638.1:0-2835 GCA_964578245.1 uncultured Klebsiella sp.
CCAGGCTGCTGCACCGAGTGCGTGGCATCGAAGACCACCGGGAAACCCGTCTGCTTGAGCACGGGAATCGCGCGCATGTCGGACACGAGATTGTTGTAGCCGAAGGTCGTGCCGCGCTCGGTCACCAGCAATTTCGTGCCGCCTGCCATTTTTGCCTTTTCCACCACGCGGCCCATCTCCTGCGGCGAGAGGAACTGGCCCTTCTTCAGGTTCACGATCTTCTCCGTCGCCACGGCCGCCTCGATCAAATCCGTCTGCCGGCAGAGGAAGGCGGGGATTTGCAGGATGTCCACCACCTCGCCCGCCGCCAGCGCCTGCACCTCGGTATGCACGTCCGTGATCAGCGGCACGCCAAGCTGCGTGCGGATGCGTTCCAGCACCGCGAGCCCATCATCCAATCCGGGACCACGAAAGGCCTTGCCCGACGTGCGGTTGGCCTTGTCGTAGCTGGCCTTGAAGACGTAGGTGATGCCCAGCCGCGCGCAGACTTTCTGCAAATGCCTCGCGACCTCGAAGCACAGCGCCTCGCTCTCGATGACGCATGGTCCTGCGAGCAGGAAAAGCCGTTTCCGCGCCGCAAGCTGCTTCCAAAGTGAATCAGTGGTGTTCCGCACGCCGTCTTTGTAGCAAGCCCGCGCGAGGCGGGGAAGGAGTGAATCAGCCCAATCCCCGTAGGAGACGACGTGAGGAGTCTCTGATTTTCTGGCGGTTACGCTTTCTTCCTCTCCGTCTTACGCAGCCCCAATTCCCGTCGCTTCACTTCCTCCCGGAGCAACTCTTCCGCTGACCAGCCTTGGGTCTGGGCATGGGCGGTGAGCGCGAAGAGTTGCTCGGCGAGCTGCCTGCGGGTGGGACGTAGCCGCCGAGGTGACAAGGCGGATTTCCCGGCGCTCGTGGCCATCCGCCTCCTCACGTCGGCGGCTACGGGAGCATCGGAAAACAAGTTCGCCTTCCGCGCCTTCTTCACGAGCTTCTCCGCCCGCGCCAGCGCGGGCAGGTGCTTCGGGATGCCGTCGAGCGCGGAAGGGCGCGCGTGCTTGGTGCCGTGCTTCTCCGCCTGCTTGATCTTCTCCCAATTGGCCCAGACCTCGTCCACGTCCTTCACCTTCACGTCCCCGAACACATGCGGATGACGACGCAGCAGCTTGTCCGTGATGCGCCGCGCCACCTGCTCGAAATCAAATGCGCCGCGCTCGTTCGCCAACTGGCAGTGGAAGACCACCTGCAAAAGCAGATCGCCCAACTCCTCCGCCATCTCATGGTCGTCGCCAGCCTCGATGGCGTCCATCAGCTCATAGACTTCCTCGACCGCGTGCGTGCGCAAGGTCATGTGGTCCTGCTCCCGATCCCACGGGCAGCCTTCGGGCGAACGTAGCTTCGCCATGACGGTGAGGAGGTCTTTGATGGCGGAGCGGGTTGGTTTCATGGATTTTGACGCAAAGGCGCAAAGACGCGAAGCGGGGCAAAAAAACGGAGAGAGAAGCACTTCTCCGAGTGATTTCCTTTGCGTCTTTGCGCCTTTGCGTCGGATCGGCTCACAAAATGACCAAATCATCCCGATGCACCACTTCCTCACGCGGAAGCTGGTGGTCGGCGATCTGCACGGAATGAAAGCGCGTGATGCCACGGGCGAACTCGGTGCCGTCCTCGTCGCAGATACGCACCACCTCGTCCTTTGCGAAGTCGCCCTCGCACCGCGTGATGCCCGGCGGGAGCAGGCTCCGGCCCTTCTCGCGCAGCGCCTTCTTCGCGCCGTCGTCCACAAAGAGCGTGCCCTTGGGATGATGAAAGAAGGCGATCCAGCGCTTGCGGCCCGGCATCCGGTCCGCCTGCGGAATGAAGAGCGTGCCTTCTTCCACGCCGCTGAGAATATCGGCAATCGCAGTGGGCTTGCGTCCGCTGGCAATCACCAGCGGAATGCCCGAGCGCGTGACAATCTTGGCTGCCTGAATCTTGGTCGCCATGCCGCCAACCGCCGTCGCGCTCAGTGTTCCTCCCGCCATGCCTTCGACGGAGTCATCAATCCGCTCGACGGTCGGCAGCAGTCGCGCCTCCGGCGTGCCGAACCCCTCGATCACTCCGTCCACCGTCGTGAGAATCACCAGCAAATCCGCCGGCAGCAGCGACGCCACGAGTGCCGAGAGCTTGTCGTTGTCACCGAACTTCAGCTCGGTGAAGGAGACCGCGTCATTCTCGTTGATGATGGGAATCACGCCCCGGTCCAGCAGCGCCACCAGCGTGTTGCGGGCGTTAAGATGCCGCTCGTGGTGTTCGAGATCGTCGTGCGTCAGCAGCACCTGAGCGACGTGGTAGCCAAACTTGGCGAAGAGGCTTTCGTAGGTCGTCATCAACCGCGACTGCCCGACCGCCGCGCACGCCTGCAACTCGGCGAGGTCCTTGGGCCGCGCGTTAAAGCCAAGCACGCCCATGCCTGCGCCCACCGCCCCAGAGGTGACCAGCACCACCTCGCGCCCGGCCTGCCGCTGGGTCGCCACCTGGGCCACGAGCTGGGCCATTTGCGCCAGGTCCGGCTGTTTCCGGCTGTCCGTGAGGACGCCGGTGCCGAGCTTGACGACGATACGAGAGATGTCTTTGAGAACCGCAGAACGCACAGGGATTTCGTAACAGATGCACCGGACCGGGCGAAGCGGAAAGTGCGCCTTCCTCCGTGGCGGCAGGCGTCCTCGCCTGCCGTAGAGCCGGGCGTCCGCCCGGCGGACCGAACGCGCGAAGTTCCAAACACCAGGCGAATCCTCGCAGACTCATCGGCAGCAACATGTCCAATAGCAGCACCCTTGCTAACCGAGACTGGCTGCGTGGCTCCCTCTCCCAGCG
>CAZOCL010000639.1:0-2832 GCA_964578245.1 uncultured Klebsiella sp.
AGGGAGAAGAGGGGCGTCGCCTTTCGAATGATGCGTGACAGGGTGCCCGAAGCAGTTACTCGTCTTCTTTTACGGCGGTGAACTTGGCGGCGGTGGCGCGGCGGTCGGTGACGATGGCGCGGAATTGCCAGGTGGCACGGGGGTCGAGGGATTGACGGTAGTCCGTGGCGGTGCCGACTTTGGTGCCGGCGGCGTCGAGGAGATCGAGTTCCACGCGGACGCCGAAGCGCTGGTGGTCGGAGTCGTTCTTCAAGATGCCGGTGACATAGACGAGGCGGCTGCCTTTGGTGCCTTTGGGCTGGTCAAGGGCGACCTGGGCGATCTTGAGATCCGTGAGGAGCTTGGGGGTTTTGGGCGTGACGATGGCTGGTGGCATGGTGGCCGGAGGCGGCGCGGGAGATGGGACGGATGGGACGGATGAAGCAGGGGTGGCGGGCGTGGTGGGCGGAGGGGAGAGCGGAATGGGGATGGACGGGGCCTCGGACTGAGAGGGACGGTTCTTGAGGTGATTCCCCACCACGATGACCACGGCGAGGATGATGGCGATGTTCAGCGTCCACAGGCAGACGCGGGCGAAAGAGCTGCGACCGGTCCGCGCGGCAGGTTGGTCAGGAGCGCGGATGGCGGAGGGTTCGACGCGTTTGACGGGAGCGGGGGAAGGTTTTGGAGCGGCCGGCGGTGAGGCGGGTCGTGGGGCAGCGACCGATGCGGGAACGGGCGCAGGCTTGGGTGCGACGGGGGCCGGGGCGGGTTTGGATGCAGGTGCGGCAGGTTGCGGAACGGAGGTTGCGCGAGGCAGCAACACTGTCTTGCCGCACTTGCCGCAGGAACTCGCGCCGCCGCCAGCGTAATCGGGATACTGCACCTCCGCGCCGCAGTGGGGGCACTTGCACTTGAGGTATGTCTTGCCGGCGCTCATGAGTGGTGACGCGCGGGAGGGTAATGCCCCTGAAGAGCGGCGGCAAGAGAGTCAGGGCAGGCCAGGAATCACGGAGGATTTCCCGCAGATTCAGGATGGGCACAGATGGGATTCCAACTGTGCCGCTGAAGGTTCAGGAAGGACCCTTGGAAAGGATGTCCGATCGGGAATCGTCGATAGCCGAAACGCATACGCGTTCGCGAGGGTCACTTGATCTCGCGCACTTGCAGGTTCCGAAATTCGAGCGGGGAACCCTCGGCCTGGATGCCGATGCAGCCGCGCTCGGGGGTCAGGCCGGTGGCTTCCCAGGCGAGCTTGCCGTTGCAGTAGAGCGTGACGTTGGTGCCCTTCACGGTGACGCGCCATTCGTTCCACTCGCCGGTGGCCTTCTGGAGCGCGGGCACGGCCTTCGCCCCATCAATCTTGCCCGCGAGGAACGCCCCTTCGGTGCCTTTGTCGATGCGGATCTGGTTGTTGCCGGCGTCGGGCTTGCAGCGGATGTAGAAGCCGCTGTTGAACTTCTCCTTCAGGGTGCGCCACTCGAAGCGGACCTCAAAGTCGGTGTATTCCCGGATGGTCGCCAGATGCGGGCGCATGCCGCCGGAGAGCGAAATGACGCCGTCCTTGACCTTCCAGTTTTCCGGCCAGGGGTCGCCCGTCTTTTGCAAGGAGAAGCGCCAGCCGGTGAAGTCCTTGCCGTTGAAGAGCGACTGGAATCCGTCGTCAAGGGCGCGGGAGGAGGACGTCGAGGCGAGCAGCAGGACGACGACAGCACAGAGCGCGCGTAGGCGATAAATCATGGCGCTTCGACGGAAAGGCGGCGTGCGGCTTCAACCGGAGTGCCCGCGAAACACGCGAAACATACGAAAGGGAAAAATGTGCTGAACGGTAGGTGACTGCTATGGCTTTGGCTGCTCTCCCTTCCTTGAACGGAAGAGGGTCAGAAAGATAGGGTCAGAAAAATGGGAGAGGCTGCCTCCACTCAAACCAATGCCCGGCAGAGAGCCGAAATCCATAGCCGATGGCCAATAGCCAATAGCCGATTGGAAACAGAGGCTTGGGACTACTTCAGCTCGCGCAACTGGAGGTTGCGGAATTCGATTGGGGCGCCTTCCGCTTGCAGACCGATGCAGCCTTTTTCGGTTTTGAAGCCGGTGGCTTCCCAGGCGAGCTTGTCGTTGCACCAGAAGCTGACTTTCTCACCCTGCACGAGCACGCGCCAGAGGTTCCACTCGCCAGATGGTTTTTGCAGATCCGGCACGGGCTTGGCCCCGTCCATCTTGCCGCCGACGAGCCCGCCTTCAGCACCTTTGGCCAGGTTGAGCTGGTTGTTGCCCGCGTCCTTGACGCAGCGGATGTAGAGGCCGCTGTTGTATTTCTCCTTGAGGGCGCGCCACTCGAGCTTGAGTTCGAAGTCGGTGAATTCGCGCACGGTAACCAAGTGCGGGCGGCCGCCGCCGGTGAGAAAGATGACGCCGTCCTTCACCTTCCAGTTGTCGGGCCAGGGGTCGCCCTCCTTCTGAGCGGAGAAGCGCCAGCCATCAAAGTTGGTGCCGTTGAAGAGGGGTTTGAACTCGTCTGCCGCGAATGCGGAGGAAAGCGAGAGACCAATGGCAGCAAGGCCGAGGAGGAGGCGGAGCGAGTGGCGCATGGCGGTTTCGACGCGGGGACGGGGATGGGAATTGAAGGAAAGGGAGGCTGTATGGGACCAATAGGACCCATGGGACGGATGAATCAACCTGCGTGGGCGGCGAGGAATTCGCGGACACGGGTGACAGCTTCACCGGCGGGGATGGCTTGGAGCGCACCACCGCGGGGCTTGAGTTCGACTTCGCCCTTGGCCAGCGATTTCTCACCGATGGCGAGGCGCAGGGGGAAGCCGACGAGGTCGGCGTCCTTGAACTTCACGCCGG
>CAZOCL010000640.1:0-2800 GCA_964578245.1 uncultured Klebsiella sp.
CAGCACGAGGCGCTGCTCGGCAGCCGGGCCGTCGAGGGTGAACTTGGCGGGGAGGAGGGTGAGGGACTCGGCCCGGACGGCGAGCGCAAGTGACCAGAAGAGCGCGGATAGGAGGAGAGTTCTCACAGTTTAGAAAGCGGGTTGAAAGCGGACGGGCAATACGGCTATGTTGCGTCCATGAGCGTGGCCCAAATCATCAAGGAACTTCCGAAGCTGACGGAAGCCGAACGGGAAACCGTGAAAGAGCGGCTCAAGAAGCTCGAAATGGACGAAGAGGTGCGGCTGATGGGTATGGTCGCCTGCAATGCCATGAAGGCGATTGACGACATGGACGAGGAATATGCGCGGCTCAAACGCAAAGGTCGGTGAGGTCTGGTTGGTTGATCTCGGCATCGCGGAGAAGTTGCGCCCGGCGGTTATCCTTACGGGACAACCGGCCGATGAGGAACTGGCTCTGGTCACCATCGTGCAGCATACCACCGCGCTGCGAGGGAATCGCTGGGAGTTGCCCATTCGGAAGCCGTTCCTTGATGCCGAAGGAGCCTTCCACCTACAGCAGGTGCAGTCGGTGCCTATCGCCTGGCTGGAACGCCGACTTGGCGCTCTGACCCCAGCGGAGCTGGATGCCGTGCTGGACCGGCTGGCGGAGCGGTTGGGCATTTGAGCAGTCATCAAGGTGCCACATCCGTGTCGAAGACGGCTTTGACGGACAGTTTGAAGCCGCGAATGACCGTGCTTTCCAGCACGCCAGCCGCGCGCGCGGTGGCACGCTTGGGATAGCGACCGTCCTTGAGCAGGTATTGCTCCACGGTCTTAGCGTCCGGGTCCACAATCCAGTATTCGCCGACGCCGTTGGTCTGGTAGTCCTCCCATTTCACGCCGCGATCATTTTTCGCAGTGGAGGGCGAGAGCACCTCGACGACGAAGTCGGGCACGGGGAATTTCATCGTATCCGGCTTGATGAGCCGCGCCTTGGCCGGGCCGAAGAAAACGACGTCCGGCTCGTAGTCGTTGCGGGGAAAGACGCAAAGCATCTTCTCGCCTCCGACCAGTCCGAGCCGGAGCCGCCGAACGTGGAGTTGCAGGTGGAGCTTCAGATTGTCCACCACAAGCCAGTGAGTGGCTTTGCTGGGCGAATGCATAAAGACCTGTCCATTGATGAACTCCCAAGTGTGGTCCTCGGTGATTTCGTCGTAAAAGACCTCGCGGCGCTGGCGCTCGGCCTCCATCGCCCGCTCCAGTTCAGCAAGATAGCTCGGCATCGCCGGGGACTGCAGGATCGGATCGAGGATCGCTTTCATCACGGTTGAAGATGGAACGCCCGCGCGCCGAAGACAACTACGGGTATCAAGGGCTTGCCTGCCGTGCAGGCCACCCGTCGGCAACCTGCATGTGTCCCTTCGTTTCGACCATGTGATGAATGGATTGGTATCACACGGCTGGCATAGTTCGAGGTATGCGGTCCGAAATATCGCCAGTCAGGTAATCCTTCTCGGTGTGCCTTACACCATGACCGGCTAAATCTTCCTGAAAGCTTTTCCATTCACGCACGGCATCGAAAGTGACGACTTCACCTTCCTTGAGGTGAACCTCGCAATGCCACAAGGGAGGGGTAGGTATTTCTCGCACTTCAACGATCTCCTGCCAGGTCAGAAACCGAAAGCAGCGCCGACGCCAGTTGCACAAGGCCATGCCGTCGGAGCCAATCTCCGCAGAGCACTCCCTCAAATACTTGAATGGCAGCCAACAGATTACCGATAGCAAATGTCCTGCAATAGCCAACGCGAATCCTAGCACAGCAAACGGAAGCAGTAGGAGAGAGAACGGCAGCACGAGAACGGCCGTGCGTAGTCCCGCGCCAAGTGGCCAAAAAGCATAGGCTGCGCAGAAGAAACCCATTGGTAGCCCCACCATGTTCAGCGCCCAGACAGGCGCAGCTCCCACCCGCTCCATCACCGACGCAGCAGATAGGACGGAATAGTCAAAACCGGTCGCTTTCAGCCTGTTCATACGAATGAAAGCACGGCTGCCATCAGAACAACTCCTTCACCTCTCTCACCCCAAAGTCCACCAACGCAAACGGCCTCCCTTGCGGCCCCGGGAGGTGCGTGTCGAGGTCCAGGCCGAGGCTCTTGTAAATGGTGGCGACGACTTCCCCAGGGTTCACGGGGCGCTCGGCGGGATACGCGCCGATGTCGTCACTGCGGCCCACCACGCGGCCGCCCTTCACGCCGCCGCCGGCGAAATAGACCGACCAGCAGTTCGGCCAGTGATCGCGGCCGCCAGCGGGGTTGATGCGCGGGGTGCGGCCGAACTCGGCGAGGTTGCAGACCATCGTGTTCTCCAGCAGGCCGCGCTGGCTGAGGTCCTCAATCAGCGCGCTGTAGCCCTGGTCATACATCGGCGCGACGACGTCCCTCATGCCGGCAATGCTGGTGAAGGGCTTCGAGCCGTGGATGTCCCAGGTGATCTCGCCGAAGACGGTGATGAAGGTGTTCACGGTCACGAAGCGCACGCCGCGCTCCACCAACCGCCGCGCCAGCAGGCAGCACTGGCCGAAGCGCGACATGCCGTAGCGTTCGCGCACGCTCTGCGGCTCCTTGGTCAAGTCGAAGGCTTCGCGTGCCTGCTCACTGGTCATGAGGCGATAGGCGGCGGCAAAGTTCGCATCCATCAGTTTCGCGGATTCGCTAGCCTCGAACTTTTTGACCGTGTCGTCCACCACCTGCCGCAGCTCGCGCCGCCGGGCGAGCCGGGCCTCGCCGATTTCCTTGGGCGGCAGGAGGTCGGGCACCTTGAA
>CAZOCL010000641.1:0-2798 GCA_964578245.1 uncultured Klebsiella sp.
AGTCCAGCACCTGCTCCACCACGCGGTTCAGGTGGTCCATCTTCTCGCCCATGATCTTGGAGTCCTGCCCGCGCGGGTCCCCGGCGGGGAACTGCAGATCCATCGAGTGAAAGAGCATCTTCATCACCGTGAGCGGGTTGCGGATCTCGTGCGCCACTTCAGCGGCGAGCAGGCCGAGCGCGGAAAGGCGCTCGTTCTGCCGGAGCTGCTCCTCCACGTCCACAATGCGTTCGTAGAGCCGGGCCTTCTCGATGGCGATGCCGGATAATTCCGCCAGCGCCGCCAGGATGCGCACCTCCTCGTTGGAGAAGATGTGCGGCTCACCCTTGTAAACGTTCAGCACTCCCAGCGCCTGGCCGCCAAAGAGCAGCGGCACGCTCAACAGTGCGACCAGCCCCTCCTGCCGCGCCATCGAGACATTCTGATAACGCCCGGAGGTCTGGACGCTCATGTCCTGGATGGGGCGACGGCGACGAACCACGTTGCCGACCAGACTCTCGGCCATGCTCAGGCGGGGTTTGTTCAGGTAGGCTGGCCCAGCGCCGTGGCTGGCGCGGAGTTCCAGCCACTCGCGCTTCTCGTCCAGCAGCAGGAGCGACGCCATCTTCGCGTCCATGAGCTGGCACGCCTCCCGGGTGATGACGCTCAACGCGTCGTCCAGGTTGAGCGTGGAGTTGATGGTCTGGCTGACACTGGCCAGCGACTCAAACAAGCGGGCCTTGAGACGGAGCTGCTCGTAAAGCCAGGTGTTCTGAATGACGCGTGCAGCCTGCAAGGCGAGTTCCTCCAGCAACGCCTGATCCTCCACCGAGAAGGCGTCGGCCCGGTCGGAATCCACGTTCAACACACCGCGCACGTCGCTGTTGAGCAGCAGCGGAACGGCGAGTTCTGAGCGCACTTCCAGCCTCAGCCGCACGTAACGACGGTCACGCGTCACATCTCCCACGCGCGCCGGCTTGCCGGTCCGCGCCACCCAGCCAGTGATGCCGACACCAATGGGCAGCCGGAAGTCCGCGAGGTCAGGCGGCAGCCCGTAAGCCGCCTGGATTTCGAGGAACCGCGAGGTCGGGTTCACCAGCACCACCGAGCCGCTGGACGCGCGCATGAGCCGCACCACCTCGCGCAGGATGAGCTGCAGCGCCTCCTGCGGGTCCAGCGTGGAGTGGATGACGTGGCCGACCTGGTTGAGCAGTTCCAGCCGCTCGCAGCGGGCTTTGAGTTGGGTCAGTTCGTCACTCATGGGGGAAAGCGGCGCGGCGGGCGGGAGGAAACGTGGCGTTGGCCTCGCACAGCGTGTTACGTGTTGCGTGTTGCGTGAATTCGTCCGGATGCGCACGGCGCGAGTCACGCAACACGCAACACGCAACACGCAAGCACGCCTTGCCAAAGACCGGTCCAGATTCCTCGTGTTCGTTCTCGCTCATGCCTCTTCCTACCTCAGCCGCCGCGTCAGTGCGATTCCGACGGCGGCGAAAATAACGTTCGGTGCCCAGCCCGCCAGCCACCCGGGCACATGGCCGCCGGTGCCCAGCACCAGCGAAAGCCGCGACACCACGAAGAAGGTGAAGCCGATCCCAATGCTCGCCGCCACGCCGATGGCCACGTTCCGCCGGCCAGGAGCCGCGCCGAACGGCAGTGCCAGCAGCACCACCACGAAGCAGGTGAACGGAGCCGCGAGCCGGCCATGGAACTGCGTGTTCAACTCGTCCGCCTTGCTGCCCGTGAGGTGCGGGTGCAGCCGCTGGTAGTCCAGGATTTCCGCGAGGCTGAAACGCAGCTTTTTCGCCATCTTCTCCATGCTGAAGGTGCTGATCTTGATCTCGCTCTTGATGAGACGCGGGGACTCGTCCAGCTCAGGAAATACCACCAGGTTCGTTCGTGTGCGGTCCGGGAAGTCCAGCCGCGGCGGCACATACGCCCACACTTCGGCTTCGGTGAAATGCCAGACCCCGTTCGTATAGCCGCCGCGATTGGCAAAGACGATCCGCCGGATGTTGTCGCGGCCGGTCCAGGTGACGTTCACCCGGAGCATTTCATGGGTCAGCACGCCAAACGCGCCGATCTTCCACTCGTGGCCGGCCACGTCATTGTTGAAGTTCACGTCCCGCCGCCACTGCTGTTCCGTCTGCTGCTCGAGTTTGTTCCGATACCGGTTCAGCACGTCCTCCATCGTCTCCTGCGCGCGCGGTCCGATGACCTCGCTGGTCACGAACAACAGGACGCTGAACAGCACGCCGACTCCCAGATACGGGGCCGCGAGCCGCCATAGGCTCACCCCCGCCGCCCGGATGGCCACCAGTTCGTGATGCTTGTTGTGCTGCGCCAGCGCGTAAAGCATCGCCAGCAGCAGCCCCATGGGCAGGACCGTGGGCAGCAGCTCCGGCGTCTTGTAGAAGTAGTATTCCGCGATATCCCACCCGTTGAGCCCCTTGCTCTGCAGCTCAGGCAGGTAATTCATCAAGTCCGCCGACACGAAGAAAATGAAGAACTTCGCCATGCAGGCAAGCAGGGGAATCATTAACTCGCGCAGCAGATATCGGTCGAGCAGGCGCATCTCCCCGGAGCCTAGCGGCAGGGTGCTGCCACTGGCAAGCAGGCCGCCCGGGATTCGCTGGCGTGCAGCCCTCGGCTGCAACGATGGGTTGAACTTCCGGCCCTCGCCCCGCTATTCTCCGCGCATGGGTCGCCAGTGGTTACATGCTAAACGTCTCGTCAACAACCTGAAGAAGGGCAAGACGACCGGTCGTCTCGTCCGTGAAATCATGGTCGCCGCCAAGCTTGGCGGGCCGGACCCCGAG
>CAZOCL010000642.1:0-2793 GCA_964578245.1 uncultured Klebsiella sp.
TCAACCTCTACGTCGGCAAGACCCCCATCAAGTTCAACATCCCCGAGGCCGACGCAGTGGACCGGCTTGTGGACTTGATCCGTGAGCATGGGAAGTGGGTGGAGCCGGAGTTTGCGACTGAAGTTTCTGTCCCTGTTTGACGACGAGACGCGAGGGACGGAGCGCTTGCCTCCGCTTCAAGAGGCCTCTTGGACGGTGGTAAGGGACGAGAGCATCGGCATCCGCGATGTGAGATACGAAAGGCTTGCACTTTCGCTCTGTCCGGCGCAATACGCAGGCCGGACAGTTTGTTTATTATCAACAACTCGTGAACCCAGTCTTTGCTTTCGCTTTCGACTCCAGTCACATCGCACTATTGATCGATGCGGCGGTGGTCCTTCTGCTGGTTTTTACCTCGCTACGAATCGCGCAGGAATATGAGCGGGGCGTTGTCTTCCGTTTGGGCCGCTATATGGGGCTGCGTGGCCCGGGCTTGTATTGGATCATTCCTCTGGGCATTGAGCGCTCAGTCAGGATTGATATCCGCACGCGAACAATCTCTGCCGAACAACAGGAGACCATCACCCGCGACAGCGTCACGGTGCGGCTCAATGCCGTGCTCTGGTATCGAGTCACCGATGCTGCAAAGTCCGTCATCGCGGTCAACGACGTCGGCTCAGCTGTCTATCAACTCGCTCTGACCAGCCTCCGCAACATCATCGGTCAGCACGATCTGGATGAAGTCCTTCAGGAACGTGACAAGATCAATGGTTTGTTGCGCCAAGGGATCGCAAGTTCCACCACGGCCTGGGGCGTGGAGATTGAGCGGTTCGAGATGAAGGATGTGGAGCTTCCCGAGGCGATGCAGCAGGTGATGGCCATGCAAGCGGAGGCCATCCGGGAAAAACGCGCTCGCATCATCAAGGCCGAAGCGGAATTGGAGGCGTCACAAAAGCTTTCCGCCGCAGCAATGCAAATGGCGAACAACGCCGCTGCGCTCGAACTACGCCGGATGCAGATGATTTCCGAAGTGGGTGCGGAGAACAACAGCACCACTGTTCTTATGATCCCGTCTGATTTCGTCACTTTGGCCAACAGCTTGAGTGACTACTTGCGCAAGCGGGGTGCAGAAAAGGCGAGTCAGCCTTAAGTCCAGTTCCGCATGCGGCCGTCTTTTTCCTTTGCGTTCGCGGCGTTCCTCCTTATCGCCACATGCGCCTCCGCCGCACCCGCGCGCCCGAACCTCATCCTCATCATCGCCGATGACATGGCGTGGGATGATTGCGGGGCCTTCGGAAACAAGGCCATTCGCACGCCTAACCTGGATCGTTTCGCGCGCGAGGGAATGCGCTTCGACCGCGCGTTCCTCACCGCCAGTTCGTGCAGCCCGAGCCGGGCGAGCATGATCACGGGGCGTTACCCGCACAGCACGGACGCCGAGCAGCTTCACTGGCCGCTGCCGAAGTCGCAGGTGACATTCACGGAGAAGCTCAAGGCGGCTGGCTACTGGACCGCCGCCGTTGGCAAGTGGCACTTGGGGAACGAGGTCAAGGACCGCTTCGATCTTGTCCGTGAGGCGGGCGCGGGTGGCTTTCAGTTGCAGGTGGGGGCGGACGGCAAGGCGAAGAAGATGGTGACGCAGCAGAACGAGAGCGGTTGCGCGGAATGGATTCCTACGTTGCAGGCGCGCCCCAAGGACAAGCCGTTCTTCCTCTGGCTCGCGGCGCTGGACCCGCATCGGGATTACGAGGAGAACGCGATCCCGGTGCCGCACAAACCCACCGACGTGATCGTGCCTCCCTATCTGCCCGATGCTCCGGACACGCGTCACGACCTCGCGCTTTATTACGACGAGATCACCCGGCTGGATGGTTACGTCGGCCAGGTTATTGCGGAACTGGAGAAGCAGGGCGTGGCGGAGAACACGTTCATCCTCTTCCTCAGTGACAACGGGCGGCCTTTCCCGCGCTGCAAGACCACGATGTATGACAGTGGCATCAAGACGCCCTTGTTCGTGCGCTGGCCGGGCACGGTGAAACCCGGCAGCGTGTGCGGCCGGCTCGTCAGTTCGGTGGACCTTGCACCTACCTTTCTGGAGCTTGCGGGCGTCCCGGTTCCCGCCAGTGTTCAAGGCAAGAGCTTCGTCCAGCTCCTCACGAATCCGGCCGCGAAGCTCCGGGAGCACATTTTCGCGGAGCACAACTGGCACGACTTCGACGCGCATGGTCGCGCGGTCCGCACGGAGCGGTTCAAATACATCCGCAACTACGACGCCGACCTGCCCAACACTCCGCCAGCGGACGCGGTGCGGAGCCTGACATTTGTGGAAATGCGCCGGCTGCGGGACGCGGGCAAGCTGAGTCCGGAGCAATTGCTGCCTTTCCAGAAGCGCAGGCCGATTGAAGAGCTTTACGACGTAGAGGCCGATCCCAACGAGTTCCGCAACCTGTCCACCGACCCGAAGCACGCGGCCACCCTCGTCCAACTCCGGGGCGCGCTGGCCCAGTGGCAGAAGGACACGAGCGATCCCATTCCCGGTGTCCGGGCGAAGGATGAGTTTGACCGCGAGACCGGCGAGCCGCTGCCGAACCGTCAGCGGCCCCGGCCCAGCAAGGCGCAGTTGCTCGGTGCCGGGGCGAAGCAGTAGCCTGCGCCTGCGCGCATGAACATCCACGCGATCTACCGCCACATCTCGCCGTGGTTCCGGCGACGTCGGCTGGCGCGCTTTCAGGCGCTGTTCCATCCCACGAGCGAGACCACCATTCTGGATGTCGGCGGCTACCCTTGGTGCTGGCCGGAGGATGCCTGTCCGGC
>CAZOCL010000643.1:0-2782 GCA_964578245.1 uncultured Klebsiella sp.
TGGCCCCGGTAGCGCGCTCAAAGCAAAACGCGTCGCCGAAGGTGCCGATCTCATAAACAAATTTGTCCGTGATGGTCGGCGTAGCCCGCACGCCGAGCGCACCCCAGCCGACGTGCCAGATCGGTGGGACATCGTAGGTGTGGCACCACTTCTCCTTGCCCGTGCCGGCCTCAATGCACTTGACGGTCTCCTTGCGCTGGTTGTCCTCAAGCTGGGCGTAGCAGAGGTCCTCGCCGGCCACGGAGGGATGGTTCGAGCCGGCTCCCACGGGGATGCGCCAGAGCACCTTCGGGCCGGTCGCGGGCCAGGTCCGCAGCAGGCCTTTTTCATCCGAGGTGCAATCCCCGTGTGGTCCGGCCCAGCGTGGCCAGTCGCCGACCGCGGAAGGCTGAGGAGCAGCCGCGAGACCAGATGCCGCCGAGAGCAACAGCAGGAGCAGCGTGGCAAATGAGGACAGGCTCGCAGCGGGCGAGGAGGACGGTGAGCGCATGATCGCTGCATCCGACGTGTGGAACAGGGGAGGAGTTCAGGGAGATGAAGTTTCAAATTCCAAATCCCAAGCTCCAAAGCAGTTCCAAATTCCAAGCTCCAATCGGATGGCGCGTGTGGATTCGTAATCCGATAGACTGGAGGGCCGCGCTCCGGGGGATGCCGCTCCTAGGCCAATTGCGAAAGACGAAGCTGCTCTGTTAGTCAGGATTTGGCTTCCGGCTTGGGCGGGGCCTGCCGGTTCCTGGCCCGGAATTGGGAATGGCGTTCGGCGATTGCCTTCGGGCCATCGTAGAAGACTTTCTTCACCACGCAGAAAGGGGCACCAACCGCCCCGCTGACGGTATAGAACGGCAAGGCTCCAAGCGCTCCAGCGAATTCCTCCTGCTTCTTGAAGGGCAGGCCGCAAACATAGCCGGCGGCAACGCAAGGTGCCGCCGCCACTATGCCTCCCCCAATGGAAGGCCATTCAACAAAGGCCCCTTCATCGTCATACCACATGAAGCCGCACGCGCTCGCATCCCGGCTGGCGGACACGAGGAGCAATGCGAGGACGCAGTTGCGCAGCGACTGGACGGGACGGAGGGAGGAACCACGGTGAGAGCAGAGGAGTTTCTTCATGGACCCGATGCTGTTCCCGTACCCCGCCAAGCCGTGAATCGAAACATCTCATGCGCGCATTGCATGGATTGATCGGACCAAGACTCGCTGGCTCCAAAAAGGGCACGCCCTGTCTTGAACTCAGCGAAACCGATTGCTCAATTCGAGCATCCGAATCAGGTATGCGGGATATCCCTGTTGATAGTTCCGCCTGAGCGCGAGGCAATAATTCAGCTTTTCACCAATCGACGAGGCACCGCCCAAGTTCGTGCTCTTATTCTCGGCTGCGAACTTGTCGATCAAGTCATCCCTCTCATTCTCGGTGAGAAAGCCCAAAATCATTACTGGTTCAACAATTTGGAGATGCCAATCACCAGTGGTTGGTTCAAATTTGGAAATGATCTCCTGTATGGACACTCTTTTTTCCTTCAAGTCTTGAAATATTCCCGATCGCGAGGCTCGTAAAGCGACCAGGAACGCCAGGACCGAGGCCCACAAATCCCCACCACTCGGCATGGTGCGCAGGACAATGTTCATTTCGGTGAAGCATTGCCCTTGAACTCTCAAGCTCAAGCGAAAGCCACTCGCATACTTCGCGAAGCTTGCAATTAGCAACTCCGTTTCATTGGCACCATCCCGTCGTTTGGAAAAAACTTCACTTAATCCAACCCTATCGTAGAGCTGCTCTGCGAATAGTCGGTTGGTAATCTCCGGCTCAGGGAGGCGAAACGCCAAGTCGATAAATCGTCTCAAGTAACCATCTGCATCCATTCCAATACCATAGAGGGCTTTGACCGATTCGCGGAGCTGGCCTCGGTCGATCGAGAGGACGAAGATCACCTGATGCACGTTGAAGAGATGCTTGATGCGTTCCAACAGCGCGACGGCAAAGTCAGGACGGCATCGGTCCAACTCATCCACAAAGAAGATAATGGGGGCTTTGGCACCATCCTTGATCACGAGGGCCTCGGCGAGCTCAGCAAGATTCTTTCTGAAGCCGTTGATGCCTTCCTTTTCCGCTTCGTATTTGGCGAGCCGCTCTTCAGCCAACTTACTGGCAGCCTCGGCCAGTTTTTCGCGCGTCTCGTCGTTGTCCAGGACCGACTTGACCACCTCCGCGCTCAAGACGCCCAAGGACGCCTGTTGGACCGCATAGGGTAGCGCCTTACGCAGGACACCGGCACCAATCCGTTTAACTTCGCCCCATGCCCTTTTGACGGCAGTGTCCTCTTTGAGCGTGTTGAGGTGGGAACCCACCGCCTTTTGCATCTCGCCAAGGAAGGCAACAAGTGGGTCCTCCACGAAATCATTCTCCCATGCGTTAAAACTCATGCAGACATGGCCTTGTGCCTCCAGATGTGCCTGCCACATGCGGACGAACGTCGTCTTTCCGAAGCCCCAGGGAGCTTCAATACTGAGAACGAACGGCTGCTGGGTTGACTGAACGAGCCGGGTCAGGTTGATAGCAATCCCCTCTCGTTCAAAGCAGTCGTGCTCAAACGGCTTCGCAGGAGGGATTTCAAGTTCAGTTGGTTTTCGGAGAATCATTTTGGTGTTCGTTAGAGCCTCGGCATCGGCGGCTTGATGGGCGCTTGAAAGGAGAGCACGCCCTTCGCCTGCGTCTTGCGCTTGTAAACCTTGTCGGAGCAGCAGACGTAGAGTTCGTCGAGGTTCGCACCGCCGAAGACGACGT
>CAZOCL010000644.1:0-2782 GCA_964578245.1 uncultured Klebsiella sp.
GCCGCCGCCACCGCCTGCCTGCAAGGCATTCCCCGCGTCCACCTCATCAATGGCCGCACGGACGAGTCACTCCTCGCCGAAGTCTTCTCCAATGAAGGCGTGGGCACGCTCATCTACGCGGACGAGTTCCAGCAGATCCGCCTCGCGCAGAAGAAAGACATCCGCGCCCTGCTGCGCCTGACGAAGAACTCCGTCCTCAGCGAGGAGCTGATGAAGCGCACGCGCGCCACCATCGAGAAGCACCTGGGCGACTACTACGTCTTCGACATTGACCGCAACCCGGTCGCCTGCGTCGCACTGCACATCTTCCCCGAGGCGAACAAGGGCGAGCTGGCCTTCCTCTTTGTCTCGCCCTCGCATGAGAATCAGGGCCTGGGCCGCAAGCTCATCCAGTTCGTAGAGAACAAGGCCCGTGAGCTGGGACTCAGCGAACTGGTCACACTCTCCACGCAGGCCTTCACCTACTTCCAGAGCAAGGGCGGCTTCACCGAAGGCACGCCCGAGGACCTGCCCCTCGCCCGCCGCGAGAAGTATGAGCAGAGCGGCCGGAAGTCCAAGGTGCTGGTGAAGAAGCTCGTCAAGGCAACCTGATGCTGCCGCTCTGGATACTGCTCTTTGCCATCGTCGCGGGGCTTATCCAGTGGGCAACTTGGCGGAGAATCTTCGGCCAGCGAAAATCGCGGCCTTGGAGCATCCTCACTTTGAGTCTCGCCACCGTCGGGCTTGCCCTGGGCATCTGGCTGGGTGCCACTGAATACCCTGTAGGGACGACGCTTCGGATGATCGGCATTCCCATCCCCTTCGCGTTCTTTCATTGGGAGGGCGGCGCCTGGTATGATTTCGTCAATTCCCCATTGCTCATGTGCGACGCCTATGCGGTCAACGCAGTTTGCTGGTCGGCAGCGGCCATCTCCCCGGTGACGGTGTCGTTGATTTGGCACCACGCAAAAGGAAACGCCTCAAAGACCCGGCTTTGACTTTCTGCTGCTGGCTGGCCGTCGGTATTGAACCTGCGCCAAGATGAAACCGCCCATCGTTCAGCGGAGTCCAGCATGACCCGGCTCGTCTTCCATCCCAGCTACGACCTTCGGTTCTTCGGCATCGAACGGCTGCATCCGTTTGACTCCTGCAAATACGGGCGCGCGTGGAAGCAGCTGGACGAGGCGCTTGGTGAACCACTACGACGGGCAACCTTGCAGCCTGCCTCTCCCGTGTCGGTTGAGCCCCTGCGGCTGGTGCATGGCGCGGAGTATCTAGCCTCCCTCAAGTCCTCGGCGCAGGTTGCTCGTATCACCGAGCTGGCCGTCCTGGGCGCGCTGTCGGCGGCGCTCGTGGACTCTCATGTCCTGGCTCCCATGCGGTGGGCGACTGCTGGCACGATTTTGGCTGCGCGTGAGGCGCTGAGAAGCGGCTTCGTCGCCAACCTCTCTGGTGGCTACCACCATGCCAAGCCCGACAGCGGCGAAGGCTTCTGCGTTTATGCGGACGCTGCCATCGCCATTGCTATCCTGCGTCAGGAAGGCCTGCTCTCCGCAACTGACCGCGTGCTCTACATCGACCTCGACGCTCACCAAGGGAACGGCGTCTGCCACGCGTTTCTGCAGGATGATCGGGTCCAGATTTTCGATGTCTTCAACGAAGACATCTATCCCCAGCACGACCGGATCGCACGCTCCCGAATCAACGAAAGCATCCCCGTCAGTTGTGGATGCGGCACCCAGGACTACCTCAAACTCGTGGCGGATCGACTCCCCGCATTCTTGGACCGGGCTGCTGCCCAAGGCAAACCCCGCCTCGCCATTTACAACGCCGGCACCGACATTCTCGCGGGAGATCCCTTGGGAGCCCTGGCCGTGAGCTTTGACGGAGTGATCGAACGGGACCAACTGGTGCTGCGCGAACTGGCCACGCGCCAGATTCCCGGCCTGATGGTGCCCAGCGGCGGCTACACCGAGGTGAGCCACCGTCTGATTGCCCAAAGCCTCACGCAAGCCTTCCGGACGCTGCACCCGTTGTAACGGCGGCATGATTTGAGCCGCGGCCCGGTCTCGGGCATCCCCTTCAAAACAATTCGTTCCCGCCGAGCAACTATTATAGTTTCTCGGATTTAGAATCATTGTCCGATCAACGCTATCCAGTGGCAGAGATTGGGAAATGACATGAGCACGTTGTTGCCACAAGGCAACCCTGGGAACACGGTTTGATGTCACCATGCTTTCGTCACTCGAGCAAAACTTACCCACCAAAACATCATGAAACACTACGCACTCCTCCTGTCGATTCTTGTTCTCACCCTCGCGCTTGGTCCCTCGGCCGCGTCGGCTGCTCCTGCTCCCATGGCGAAGGCGCAGATCGAAGGAACCCCGGCCTCCAGCCAACTCGGCGAGGTCAAACGCGTCTATGTCACGGACAACCGCCTGGCGGCCGACTACAGGGTTTACGTCTCCGACAGCCTCTCGATCTGGGATGTCAAAGTCATCAAAACAAGCCCGCTGTTCGCCGACCTCACGGTCTTCATTGTGGATACCCTCGCCGAATCAGACATGAGCGTCTATTTCGTGGACAGCCCGCTGGATTGAGTGGTGTGGAATGCTGCGCGTTGATTCGCCTCTTCTCCCCAACGCTGCTTCGTAGGCACGACCGTGCGATCAAGATGACTTGCTTGAGACACGGCTCCTTAAAACCAAGTGGTCGGGGCGGTGAGATTTGAACTCACGACCTCTTGGACCCGAACCAAGCGCGCTAGCCAAACTACGCTACGCCCCGAACCAAAGGGCCGTGA
>CAZOCL010000645.1:0-2743 GCA_964578245.1 uncultured Klebsiella sp.
CATCCGGGGGCCGACCTCGGCCTTGTCGGTGGCGTGCGCTTTGGCTTCGGCGTGTTCTGCGGTTGCTTTGCTCATGACTTTGCTTTTGGTGTTGGGCGGGCGGCGCGTGGCGAACAAAAAACCCACGACTGCTGCCAGCCGTGGGTTCTTGTCGAAATCTTGCCTATGCCCGACAAGGCCCGCCGGCGTCGCCAATTACGACGACTACCTCAAGCAGGACATGTCCGACAGTGCCTAACATTGGCGGGAACCTAGCCCGGGTGAAAAAACCGGTCAAGAGTGGATTCCGACCACCGCAGAGCGCGATGCGGCTCGTCGCTCCCCAGAGCTCAGGTCCAGTCAGCGGCTCACGGGAAATTGCTCGCCGCGTCGGAACGTCTCGTTAAGCTGCCTGCGCACGCGATGAAAACCCTCCGCCGCATCCTCCCGCTTTCCCTGCTCGCGTTGCTGACGGTCGCCGCCCCCGCCGCGACCTCGAAAACCAACGCCCCCGCCGCCAAGACCGGTTCCGCCGACAGCCGCTTCGGCTTCACCGGGCCGGAGATTTTTCCGGTCGATTACCAGATCACCAGCCTGCACGCGGCGGACTTCGACGGCGATGGCTTGAACGACCTGCTCGTGGTCAACAACGCGCGCTCCAAGATCACCCTGCTCTACAACCGCACCGGCAAACCGATCGAGACCAGGACAGCGCGCATCACCGGTTCGCGCGACGTCAACGAACTGCCGCCGGACGCGCGCTTCCGCGTTGACTCCATCGCCTCCGAGAAGCGCATCACGGCCCTCGCGGTTGCGGATCTGAATGGGGATGGCCGTCCCGACCTCGCCTACTACGGCGAACCGAAGGAACTCATCCTCCAGTTCAACCTCGGCAAAGGCACCTGGGCCGCCCCGCGCCGCATCGGCATTGATGACGCACAGCTCACTCCGAACGCCCTCGTCACGGGCGACCTTAACGGCGACAAGCTCACCGATCTCATCGTGCTGGCGGAAACGCATGTCTGGGTGCTCTTCCAGAAATCCGACCATACCTTCGCCGAGCCGGAGAAGATCCCCTTCACGGGCAACGTGAAGGCCGTCCAGGTGCTGGACGTGGATGGCGATGGCCGCGACGACCTGCTGCTGGTGAACTGGGAGGACAAGAACCCGTTCCGCTTCCGCCTGCAAAATGCCGCCGGCCAGCTTGGCCCGGAGGTTCACTTTCCCTTCCCCCAGATCCGTTCGTTCTGGGCCGAGGACCTGGACGGGGACCGCAAGATGGAGCTGCTGACCATCGCGATGCAGTCGGGCCGCGCGCAGATTTCCAACTTCATCCAGAAGCCCGCCGAGACCTTCGTCGGCACGCTCAAGCAAGGCCAGTTGCAAGTCCTCCCGCTCAGTCGCACGGACAAGACCCGCCGTGGCACGGTCTGGGCGGACGTGAACGGCGACGGCCTCACCGACCTCCTTGTCGCCGAGCCGGACAGCGGCCAGCTCAGCGTCTATCTCCAGCAGAAGGACGGCTCGCTGGCACCCGCGAAGAAGTTCCCCACGCTCACCGGCGTCACCGAACTCGCCGTCGCGGACTGGGACGGAGATGGCCAGCCCAATGTGTTCGTGCTCAGCGCGGAGGAGCGGCAGCTTGGCGTCAGCAAGGTCGAGGCCGGCGGACGCATCACCTTCCCGAAGCCCTTCGCGCTGGAAGGCCGGCCGCTCGCCATGGCCATTGGCCCGCTCACCGCCGGTGCCAAGCCCACGCTCGCGGTGATCGTGGACGCGGACGGCAAACGTTCGCTCGTCACGCAGGTGGCCAGTGGCACCCCCCGCACCCAGAAGCTCGCCGAGTCCTTCAAGTCCAACCCCAGCGCGCTGTTCCTCCACGATGCGGATCAGGACGGACACCCGGACCTGGTCGTGCTCACGCCCTACGAGAAGATCAAGGTGCTGCTCAATACACCGGGCAAGGACTTCACCGAGGTGGATGTCACGCCGCCCGGTGGCTCGATGGAGCAGCCGTGGTTCAGCCTCGCGGACGTGGATGGCGACGGGAAGGCCGAGTTGCTCCTGCCGCAGAAGAACTTCCTCCGGGCCGTCGTGCTGCAACGCGACACCAAGGCCGGGGATCCCAAGCCGGCCGCGACGTTCGTCGTGAAAGACCAGATCAACGGGGCTGCGGGCAACTCCCGCCTCGTCGGCGCGGCCTCCCTGCCCAATGGCGGCAAGTCTCCCCTGCTCTTCCTGCTCGACGCCGAGCGCAAGCAACTCTCCGCCGCCGAGCGCGACAGCGCCGGGGTCTGGCGCATCGCCCGCAGCCTGCCGCTGCCGGTGACCGACTTCAACGGCCTGCGCGCCGTGGCCCTCGGCTCGAAGGAGCCCAATGCGCTGGCCTTCCTTGGCCTCAACTCCGCCGCATGGCTCCCCTTCAGCGGCCAGGTCTGGGACGTGCGCGAACTGGATGGCTACGAGACTCCGATCAAGGACGGCCGCCTAACCGATGTCGTCACTGGCGACCTCAACCAGGACGGGCGCAAGGACCTCGTCTTCCTCGAAACGGCCAAGAACTACCTCGACATCGTGACCTTCGACAAGGGGTCCAAGCTCGTGCCCGCGAACCGCTGGCAGGTCTTTGAGGAGCGCACCTTCCGCAACCGCCGCAGCGACGCCCCCGAGCCGCGCGAGGCGCTCATCGCGGACGTCACCGGCGACGGCAAGAACGACCTCATCATCCTCGTCCACGACCGCATCCTGGTGTATCCGCAGGAGT
>CAZOCL010000646.1:0-2741 GCA_964578245.1 uncultured Klebsiella sp.
GGCGCGTTTCACTTCCGCGACTTCGTCATCAAGGCGCTGAACAGCGACATGCCGTTCGACCAGTTCCTGCGCTGGCAGCTCGCGGGCGATGAGTTTGAACCGAACAACCCGCTGGCCCTTAGCGCGACTGGCTTCCTTGGGGCAGGCGTGTTCCCCACGCAGATCACGGCCAACGAGGTCGAGCGCACGCGCTACGATTCGATGGATGACATGCTCTCGACCACCAGTTCGGCCTTCCTCGGCCTGACACTCGGCTGCGCGCGCTGTCACGACCACAAATACGATCCGCTGCCGAACGAGGACTACTACCGGATGCTCTCCACGTTCACCACGACTGTGCGCAGCGTGCTGGACCTGGAAATGGAGCCGGAGAAATACAGTGAGGCGAAGGCCAAATGGCAGGCGGAGGCGGGGCCGCTCGCTGCGGAACTCAAACGCTACGAGGCCACGCTCGCGCCGAAGTTCGACGCATGGCTCGCGTCGGGCGCGGCCATGCCGACGGGCGGGGTGTGGACAGTGGTGGAACTGGCCAGCACGAAGTCCAAGGCCGGGGCGACGTTCAAGAAGCTCGATGATCTCTCCTATCTGGCCGAGGGCGCGAATGGGGCGAGTGACGAATACACCTTCACCTTCAACACCACGCAGCGCCGCCTCACCGGCCTGCGGCTGGAAGCACTGGCTCACGCCTCGATGACCAAGGGCGGACCGGGCCGGGCGGACAATGGGAACTTCGCGTTGAGCAAAATCATCGTGAGTGCCGCGCCGTTCGGCAGTGCATCGGCGGCCAGGTCGGTGTCGATCGCGAAGGCCGTGGCGGACTTCGAGCAGAACAAGGCGTCGCTCTCCATCGCCTCGTCGCTGGATGACAATCCCAAGAGCGGCTGGGCGGTGGACCCGCAGTTTGGCAAGGACCACGCGGCGGTGTTCACGTTTGCCGAGCCGGTGGATTTTGAGAAGGGAGCGACGGTCACGGTGAAACTGCAGTTCGAGGTGAACGGGAAGCACAACATCGGCCGTCCGCGCCTGGCGGTCATGGCCGATGCGGAGCCGACGCTGAAGGGCGACGACCTGCCCGCAAAGGTCGCGGAGGTGCTGCGCCGTGTGGCGGCAGGCGTCCCGCCTGCCGTAGAGCCGGGCGTCCCGCCCGGCGGGAAGAGCGCACCGAAGGCAGTAGCGGCACCGGCTTTTGGAAGCGCTTCGAAGTCCGTGAGTCCCGGTTCGGGCGGCGGGACGCCTGCCGCCACCGTGACGGCTGCCGAGCGTGACACACTGCTCGACTGGTGGCGGCGCAAGGACGCGGGCTGGCGCGAGCGCAGCGGCAAGCTCGAGATGCATGTCCGCTCCGGGCCGGGCACGAAGACGCAGGTGCTCGTGTGCGCCGAGGGGAACAAGCCGCTGCGGATGCACACGCAGGGCGCGGATTTCTTCGAGCAGACGCATTTCCTCCGGCGCGGCAGCACGGACCAGAAGCTGGGCGTCGCGCCAGCGGGTTTCCTCCAAGTGCTGACGCGCGCGGGCGACGCCGACAAACATTGGCAATGGCAGCCGCCGTCGGGCGCGAAGTTCTCCGGTCGCCGTAGGTCGCTGGCGAACTGGCTGACGGACGTGGACGGCGGGGCAGGGACCCTGGTCGCGCGCGTGGCGGTGAACCGGCTGTGGCAGCATCACTTTGGTCGCGGCCTCGTGGCGACGCCGGATGACTTCGGCCGCACGGGGGCGTTGCCCTCGCATCCGGAACTGCTCGACTGGCTGGCGGGAGAACTGATCAGGAATGGGTGGAAGCTCAAGCCGGTGCATGAGCTGATCATGGGGAGCGCGGCGTATCGGGCGGCGAGTGAGAAGTATTTAGTGATTAGTGATAAGTCGGCGGAAGTGGCCGCTGGACGTTCGGAGAAGACGCTTTCACCAAATACTGAATCACTAATCACTAATTACTTTCTCCACCGGCAGCCGCGCCGTCTCGAAGGCGAGGCGCTGCGCGACGCGATGCTGGCGGTGAGCGGGCAGTTGGACGCGAAGATGTTCGGGCCCGGCACGCGGGACGAGCGCAGCAGGCGGCGGAGCATTTATTTCACCATGAAGCGCAGCCAGCTTATCGGCTCGATGGTGGTCTTCGACCAGCCCGAGCCGCTGGTGAGCCAGGGCGCGCGGCCCACTACGACCGTCGCTCCGCAGGCGCTGCTGTTGATGAACGGGCCGCAGGTGCGTGAGTGGGCGGAGGCGTTTGCGCGGCGGGTGGAGGTGGACACGCCGGGCACGGAGGCGCCGGCACAGATCGATCGCGCCTATCTGCTGGCGCTGAGTCGACCGCCTTCGGCGAAGGAACTGGCCAGTGCCGGGGCGTTTCTGGCCGCGCAGGCGGCGAGCTATGAGGCGGAGAAGAAGGCGAATGCGCGCGGCCATGCGCTGGCGGATTTTTGCCAGGTGCTGTTTGGGCTGAATGAATTTGCGTATGAGAACTGAGAGTGACCGCCAACGCGCCGTGAGGGGGACACTCTTGTCCCCCGGTGGCGACGCATTGTCTGGGTTATCTGTAAAGGGGACAGGAGTGTCCCCTTCACGCGCGTTTTCCCGGCGTCAACTCCTCCAGTGTGCGGGGGGCGGGCTGGGGTGGCTTGCGTTTGCGAGCCTGCTGGGGCGCGATGCGATGGCCGGGCCGTTGAATCCGCTGGCTCCCAAGCCGGCACATTTCTCGGCACGGGCCAAGTCGGTCATCTGGATTTTCGCCAACGGCGGGCCGA
>CAZOCL010000647.1:0-2741 GCA_964578245.1 uncultured Klebsiella sp.
CTTTCCACTTGGGGTCCTTCCAGGAGCCGGCGTCGAGGGCGCGGAGTTCGGCGAGGGTGCTCTCGGGGATTTTCTTCGCGACGCCGGTGATGCGCTTGGTGTCGGCGTCGTGGGAGACGATGAGCTTGCCGTCCTTGGAGAGCCAGATGTCGAGTTCGCAGGCATCGGCGTGCTGCTGCCAGCCGAGCTTGAAGGAGGCGAGGGTGTTCTCGGGCGCGTCGTGCGAAGCGCCGCGGTGCGCGATGATGTCCACAGCGGAAGTCTTGGCGGTGAAGGCCAGGAGAAGCAAAAGCAAAGCGGTGTGTTTCACGGGGGAGAGATAGCGGAAAACCGCAGCAAGGGCAGGAAAATTGAAGCATGAACGGAAGGTGGTCAGAAAAATTTGGTCAGGAAAATGGAGACTGAGGAGCTTGTGCTTTCGCGATGGGCGAACTCTGTTTTTACCGCAGAGGCGGAATGGACGCAGAGGCCGCCGAATACCGCTGCCACGGAACTGGATGGGATGGCTTTGACTGACGAATGGGGACTGACGAATGAAAACGGGGCAGGGGAAGCAGATGGGCGTGGCGGGGTGACAGGCTGCGCGAGCATTCGCGGAATTCGCGTCAAAGGTTTTTTGTTGTTGTAGCACGACTTGGGTTTTGCCGGGTGCGCCCTGGACTTTGACGGCGACAAGTCGCCTGCGGAAAGCGGTGACAAGTCACCGCACTCCATAGGCCGGGCTGTCGCGCGAGGTCACGGCGTCACAGCAGGCGAGCCGTGAGGCACATGCGCGAATCCCCTCTCCCCCATCGGGGGAGAGGGAGAAGAGGGGCTGCGGCGCGCGGAGGTCGAGGGCGCTGCGCAGGAGGTGTGTGGGGCTTCGTTCGCTTGGCCGGCTGAAGCCGGGACTCCGAACTTTGGGGCCGGCGGGGACGCCGGCGGCACGGCAAGCCGGAGGCTTGCGCTACGGGGAACGGGGCTTACGCGAGGGCGTGGCCGAGGCGGGTGATGCCGGCGATGATGTCGCGCTCGCTGGCACCGCCGAAGCTGAGGCGCATTTCGTGGTCGGGCTTGCGGCGGGCGGAGTCGTCGGCGTAGCAGAGTGCGCCGGGGACGTAGAGGACGTCCTGCTTGAGCGCGGTCTGGAAGAATTTGGACTTGGGCCCGGTGCGGATGCGCTTCGGCGCGCGGGCCCAGACGTAGAGGCCGCCGGCGGGTTCGCGCCACTCCACGTCCGCAGGGAAGTGCGTGCGGATGGAGTCGGTCATCACACTGGCCTTGAGGGCGTAGCGGCACTGGAGCTGGGCGAGGTGGCGGTTGTAGGCACCGGTGCTGAGCGCGCGGGCCAGGAGTTGCTGGAGGAGGTTCGCGGTGCCGAAATCGTGGTTGCCCTTGATGCGGGTGGCGGTGGTGAGGATGGGTTCGGGCAGGACGCCGAAGCCGACGCGCACCCCGGTGGCGAAGGGCTTGCTGAAGGTGCCGGCATAGAGCACGCGGTCGGGACCGCCGGAGGCGGCAAGCGCGGAGGGGATGGCTTCGCCGGCGAAGCGCAGCTCGCGGTAGGCGGCGTCCTCGAGCAGGTAGAGCGGATGGCCGGCGAACTTCTCATAGCGGCGCAGGAGTTTCAGCGCGGCGGCTTTCTTCGCGAAGCTCGTGGTGTAGCCGGTGGGGTTTTGGTAGTAGGTGACGAGGTAGAGCATTTTTACGCGCGGCAGGTCGCCGCTGCGGCGGAGTTCCTCCAAGACCTGCTCCAAGTGCGCGAGGTCCAGGCCGTCGGGGTGGAGGCGCACGCCGCGGCAGCGCAGGCCGTGGCTCTGGGCGATGCCGAGATAGACGAAGTAGGTGGGGTCCTCGACGAGGACGATGTCGCCGGGGTCGCAGAGGGTCTCGGTGAGGAGGTAGAGGAGCTGTTGGGAGCCGTGGGTGATGAGGAGGCGGGAGGGGGAGAGGGAGGCGGTGGTTGTCCCGTTTGCTGTGGAGGGCGGCAGCTTGCTGCCTGGAATGGGGGCGTGTGTGCGAGAGAGAGGTTTGGGTTTACGGACGCCCGGCTCTACGTCAGGCGGGACGCCTGCCGCTACGGGGGATGGGGATGGGGCGGCTGCGTCGAGTTCGGTCAATCGCTTCGCCGTCAACTCGCGCAGCAGGGGCTCGCCGACGGTGGAGCCGTATTGGAGGGCGGACTGGCCGGTGCGCGGAGCGGAGAGGATTTCATCGAGGAGGGCGCGGGATTCGTCCACGGGCAGGGAGACGTTGTCGGTGAAGCCGGCGGCAAGGGAGATGAGGTTGGGGTGGGCGAGCGTGAGGCTCATCAGCCACGAGATGGCGGGCGGGGTGGTGCGTTGGCCGAGGGTGGAGAGGGGGGATTTCATGGGAAGAGAGCGGAGTGATGGAGTGTTGGGAGGGGAGGCATTACTCCAGTGCTCCAATTCTCCATTACTCCGTTGGTCTAGCCTTCGCGGCTTCGGCGAGTTGGACGAGGCGTTCCGCGCCGGAGACGAAGGCAGCGCGGTTGGCGAGGAGGGGGTCGTTGTGGTCGCCTTCGATTTCGACGAGAGCTTTTGGTTCTCGGGCGGCGGAGAAGTTCCGCTCGGCATGGCGGTAGCGGATGGTTGTGTCCGCGCGGCTGTGCATGATGACGACGGGGCAGGTGATGCCGGGCAGGCGGCTGTGGGTGTCGTATTTGATGCGGCTGATGAGCCGCACGGGCAGCCAAGGGAAGAACTCCGCGCCGATGTCGGGGATGTTGGTGAAGGTGCTTT
>CAZOCL010000648.1:0-2738 GCA_964578245.1 uncultured Klebsiella sp.
CGCGGAGGACTCCACCACGGCCTTGATGAAGGCCATGCCGCGGACGCCGTCCTCGATCTTAGGGAAATCGTTCGCGAGGTCGGTCTTGGCGAGCTTCTGGCCGGCGGCGCGGGCGCGGATGGCGTTGGCGAAGTTCTTGTAGATGTTTGCGAAGGCTTCGAGGTAGCCCTCGGGGTGCGCGGGCGGGGTGCGGCCGGCGGCCTTGGCGGCATCGCACAGGTAGCCGTTGGCGGTGCGATAGACCTGCATCGGCTGGTCGAGCCACTTCACGAGCAGCGTGTTCGGCTCCTTCTGGTGCCACTCGAGGCCGCCCAGTTCGCCATAGACGCGGATGTTCAGGTTGTTCTCCTCGCCCACGGAAATCTGCGAGCTGTGGAGCACGCCCTTCGCGCCGCCCTTGAAGCGGAGCAGAACGTTCACGTCGTCGTCGAGCTTGCGGCCCTTCACGAAGCTGGTGGCGTCGGCGGCCAGCTCGGAGATGTGGAGGCCGGTGATGTATTCGGCAAGGTTCTCGGCGTGCGTGCCGATGTCCCCCACGCAGCCGCCCGCGCCGGAGCGCTTGGGGTCGGTGCGCCAGCCGGCCTGCTTCTGCCCGCTGGCCTCCAGGCGCGTGGCCAGCCAGCCCTGCGGATACTCGACGACGACCTTGCGGATCTTGCCAAGCCTGCCGGTGGCGACCATTTCGCGGGCCTGTTTCACGAGCGGGTAGCCGGTGTAGTTGTGCGTGAGGCCGTAGAGCAGGCCGGTCTTCTTCACGAGCGCGGCGAGGGCCTTGGCCTCGGCGAGGTCGAAGGTCGCGGGCTTGTCGCTCAGCACGTGGAAACCGTTTTCCAGCGCCATCTTGGCCGGCGGGAAGTGCATGTGGTTCGGCGTGACGATGGCGATGAAGTCCATGCGCTGGTCGGCCGGCAGGGCCTTCTCGGCGAGGATCATCTCCTCAAAGGTGCCGTAGCAGCGGTTCGCGGGCAGGAAGAGGTCGCCGCCGCTGGCCTTGGAGCGCTCGGGATCACTCGAAAACGCGCCGCAGACCAGCTCCACCTGCTGGTCCATCGCCGCCGCGATGCGGTGCACCGCGCCAATGAACGCCCCGCGCCCGCCGCCGACCATCCCGTAACGAATCTTTCTGCTCATGGGAAAAGGAGTTTGAATCGAGTATTGTGTTGCGAACGGCGGGCTTTATATTGCCGCGCGTTTTTCAAGTCAAACAGCGACTTGGAAGGCGGCGAGTTGAAGGGTTAGACGGTTGAAGAGTTGCAGGCGCGCTGCCGGCTCCGCCACACCGTTTAACTCTTCAACTCTTTAACCGTTGAACTGACCCATGCTTGTTCACGTCCTGAAATCGAAGATCCACCGCGCCACGGTCACCGGCGCGTCGCTCAACTACGAGGGCAGCCTCACCATCGCCGCCGACCTGATGGAGCAGTCCGGGCTGTTCGCCTACGAGCGCATCCTGTGCGGCAACCTCGCCAACGGCGAGCGCTGGGAGACCTACGTCATCGAGGGGCCGCGCGGCTCCGGCGTCATCGAGCTCAATGGCGCGGTGGCGCATCTCGGCAAAATCGGCGACAAGCTGACCATCATGAGCTTCACCGAGGTGGAATCAGCAGCGGCCCGGGGATGGAAGCCGCAGGTCATCGTGATGGGGGATAAGAATGTGGTGGTGGACCCAAGGGGCGAGTAATCAGTTTTCAGTATTCAGTGACCAAAGGTTCGGTTGGTCGCGCCGCTGACTGAAAACTGGTTACTGAAAACTGATTACTGATTACTCTTTCAGCCATGCCCTACACCGTCGCTGACATCGCCAAACACGTCCACGGAGAAGTCCTCGGGGACCCGACTGCCCCGATCTCCGGTTTCGCCCCCGCCGATTCCGCCAAGCGCGGCGACCTGACCTTCGCCGAGACGGACGCCTACTTCGCGGCCGCCGAGGCCAGTGCCGCCAGCGCCGTCCTCATCGCGGGCGACCGCACGTCAGCCACGAAGACGCTCATCCGGGTGAAGAACGCCCGCATCGCCTTCGCCAAAGTGCTGCCGCTCTTCTACGCCGAGCCGGTGCTGGAAGGCCAGCGCCACCCGACGGCGATCATTCCCAATTCGGCTTCGGTGGACGACACGGCCTACATCGGGCCGCTTTGCGTCATTGGTGAGCACTGCCGCATCGAGGCCCGCGCCATCTTGCTCGGCGGAAGCCATCTCGGCGACCACTGCGTCGTCGGCGAAGACACAAAGCTCTTCCCGAATGTCGTGCTCTACGCGCGCACCCAGATCGGGAAGCGCGTCCGCATCCATGCCGGCAGCGTCATCGGCTCAGACGGCTTCGGGTATGTGTTCGACGCCGGAGCCCATCACAAAGTGCTGCAAGTCGGCCATACCGTCATCGGCGATGACGTGGAATTGGGTGCCAGTGTGACGATTGATCGCGGTGCGATTGGCGCGACGGTGATCGGCAAAGGCACCAAGGTGGACAACCTCGTGCACATTGCGCACAACGTGCAGATCGGTGAACACTGCATCGTCGTAGCCCAGGTGGGCATCGCCGGCAGCGCCCGGCTGGGCAACTATGTCGTGCTCGGCGGCCAGGTGGGCATCGCCGGACACCTCAAGCTGGGAAACCAGGTCATGGTGGCCGGCCAGTCCGGCGTGATGAACGACATCCCCGACGGCGGCAAATGGCTCGGCTCCCCGGCCCAGCCCGACCGGCAGACCAAGCGCGAATGGCTCGCGCTGCGCCAGTTGCC
>CAZOCL010000649.1:0-2734 GCA_964578245.1 uncultured Klebsiella sp.
TGAGCGGGATGCGGTGGTCCAGGTTCAGCTTCTTCTGCTCCGCCGACATCTTCTCATGGAAGCGCGTGCGGATCACGCCGGGGGCCACACAATTGATGCGGATGTTGTCCGGGGCGAATTCACGCGCCAGCCCGCGCGTGATGTGGGGAATCGCGCCCTTGACCGCCTGATACGCGATATGGCTTGGCGTGGCCAGCTTTCCGGCGGTCGAGGAAATGAGGATGATCGCCCCTTCCTTTTTGGGCCGCATGTGCGGAATCGCTGCGCGGCACAGATAGAAGATCGCATGGACATGGACATCAAACGCGCCATGCCACGCCTCCGGTGTCAATTCCAGCAGCCCGCCGTTCACCGGCCCGCCGGCGGAGTGAATCAGCACGTCCAGACCGCCCAGCCGCTGTGCCGCTTCCTCCACGCAGCGCGTCGCCTCGGCGGGTTTGCCGCAGTCGGCGAGGATCAGTTCGCAGCGCCGGCCCAGCGCCTGGATCGCCGCCCGCGTCTGCCGCGCGTCGTCATCCTCCGTCCGCCCGACGATCGCGACATCTGCGCCCTCCTTGGCCGCCGCAATGGCTGCCGCTGCGCCAATGCCGCGCGTGCCCCCGGTGACCAGAACCGATTTGTTGGTGAGTTGCATGGCGGGATGCTGGCAAAGCACTGACCCCGGCGCACGCAAATCTTTGCCGCCTCCGAAATTCCAAACTCCAAGTTCCCAATCCCCAACCAGCTCCCAGCCCGAATCTTCAAAAAGCTGGGCGGATCTTGACACCGCCTCCGAGCCGGGCCGGCGCGGACGCCGGCGCCACGTAGCGCCGGCCTCCGGCCGGCCGTGTCGCAAGCGTCCTCGCTTGCCCGGTGGGGCGAGGTCGGCGTAGTGTCAAGTTGCGCCCCTCCACCGGCATCTCACGCACTGGCCATTGGAATTTGGAGCTTCTTTGGATTTTGGATTTTGGGATTTGGAATTCCCCCCCCCGGCATTCTCCTTGAGTCGCCGCCGCGCGTCGCCTACACCGGAGCCATGCGCTTTTTCAAACCACTCTGCCTCGCCGCGTTTGCCCTCACTTCGCTGCTGGCCAGCCCCGCCTCCGCCGCCGAGCCCGTCAAGCTTCCCGCGAAGGAAAAACTCCACCTCTACCTCCTCATCGGCCAGTCGAACATGGCCGGGCGCGGGACGGTGGAGGAGCAGGACAGGCAGGCCCACCCCCGCGTGCTCAAGTTCACCAAGGAGAACGCCTGGGCCCCCGCCACCGACCCGTTGCACTTCGACAAACCCATCGCCGGCGTCGGCCTCGGCTCCAGCTTCGCGCGCACGATGGCCGAGGCGAATCCCGATGTGACCATCGGCCTGATCCCCTGCGCCGTGGGCGGCACGCCGCTTGGGCGCTGGGTCAAAGGCGGCGACCTCTACCTCGAGGCGCTCAAACGGGCCAGGCTGGCCCTCAAGGATGGCACCCTCAAAGGCATTCTCTGGCATCAGGGCGAGTCCGACTCCGGCACTGAACGCACCGCCAGCACCTACGGCGAGCGGCTCGCGGCCATGGTGAAGGACCTGCGCGCCGACCTCGGTGCGGGCGACGTCCCGTTCGTCGCTGGCAAGCTCGGTGAGTTCCTCAAGCGCGAGGACAAGGATGGCAAGCCCGCCCTCTGGCCCAAGGTGAACGAGCAGATCGGCGAGGTCGCCCAGCACATCCCGAATTCAGCTTCGGTCGAATCCAAGGACCTCAAGCACCGGGGCGACTCCGTCCATTTCGACACGCCCTCCCTCCGTGAGTTCGGCCACCGCTACGCCGCCGCGATGAAGAAGCTGCAGGCCGGTGCGGGGAAATAGGTTCATGGGGGCACCCGATGCCTCGGCTTGGGAACTCGACTGCGTCGTGAGCGAGAACGGCTGCCTGATGCCGTGAGCATCCCAGCCGCCCGTCCTTTCTCGATGGCGTATCTGCGCTTGCCTCACAACGACGCGAGCCTGCGCTTGCGCCAGCCGGCGCAATCGTGCTACCGGATGCTGTGCCGGAATCACGTCGCCCCCATTTCCAACGCCCGTTTCGCAGCCGCCCGCCCGAGGGCGAGGACTTCTCGTTGCCGCCGGAATCAACGTCGCCGCCCCGCGATCCGCTGCGCTGGCTGAACCTGGCCACCGCCATCGTCACGCAGTCTTCGCGCGAACGCCCCGCAGATGCCGTGCTTCGCCAGCAATTGCGCAGTGCCGGTGGGCTCTCGAAGGAAGAGGCGGCACAGGTCAGCCAGGCGGTGTTCTCCTACTTTCGCTGGCGCGGCTGGCTCGATGGCACGCTCAAGCTGGACTCCCAGATCCGCAGCGCCCTGGAACTCACCGCCGAGTTTGCCATGAACCCGCGCACGTTCTCCGACGCCGACCTGCTCGCTCGCACCTTGCCCCTGTGGGTCAACGACCTCGTGCCGATGACGGCCGCATGGCTCCGCGCCATCCAGGCCGAACCGACGCTCTGGCTCCGCGTGAAGCCCGGCCGCGCTCGTGGCCTGGCCCAGGTGCTGGGCCACACCCGCACCGGCGCGCTGCCCGACGCGTTGGCCTACGCGGGCGAAGACAACTTGTTCCGCTCTCCCGAATTTCACGCCGGTGAATTCGAAATCCAGGACGTGGCCTCGCAGGCGGTGGGCATGGTCTGCGCGGCCAAGGCCGGCGAGACGTGGTGGGATGCATGCGCCGGCGAAGGCGGCAAGCTGCTGCACCTCTCCGCCCTGATGCAGGGCAAGG
>CAZOCL010000650.1:0-2720 GCA_964578245.1 uncultured Klebsiella sp.
CGCAGGGCAAGGCCGTGCTCGCCGAGGTCAACACCAAGGAAGGCCTCGTGGGCCAGTGGCGCGGCCTCTCCCGCACCGCCAGCGCCCCCGAAGCCACCGCCGAACTGAAGGCCCGCCTCGCCGCCCTCACCAAACAGGTCGAGGCCGCGGACGCGAAGATCCGCATGGCCGCCCAGCCGAAGAAGCTGCATTTTGAACTCACGCCGGGGAAATAGGCCTTCTGAAATGCAATTCCTTCCACAGCTCAGTGGCTGTTGGGCGTCATGAAAAAGTTCATCCTCGGAGTTTTCGTCGGCGTCGCAATCTCAACGATTGTTTTCGTGCCGCTTCTGCTCAGCGAGCGCCGCGACAAGTTCGAGTTCGGACGGAAAAACGGGATTGTTGAGGGCCGTTTCGAGGCGGCCGATGCCCTGGAAAAAGAGTTCGGGCGTTACGACGGTCACACGCCATACAAGGTTCTGTTTTCAGTCAAGACGACGGACGTCATATCCACGGAGACAAACGGCGTCAGAACAGTTAGAGTCATTCCATGATGACGCTGACCATGAGGGCGTGGTTTGCGATCGGCACGTCTTGTGTGCCGGCTCACTGAGCCCGGGCTGTTAGTCCAGGACACCGAGCCCGCACGCCGGAGCTACGGCCTGCATCTATGTCTGTCGCGGCCCGGCTTCTCATCAATCGAGAGCGTAAGCGCCGTGAAGCTCCGTAGAGTCGCCATCACCGACTGTAGTTTGGAAGGTGACACACTACGGATTACCGCGGCAGATACTCTCACCAAGACAGATGATACACGATGCGCTCTAGAGCCTGATCATACCAGCCATGCCGACTAGAGCACACAGCCAAGACGCATATGCCACTTGATGAGTTCGAACTGTATGTCCAGCGCTACGAGGATGGTGAGGGCGTTGGCTTTCCTGTGGAAACACTGCAAACAGTCTTTGGATCACAATTGGAGCTGCTTGTGGAAGAGGAATACAGCGTGTATTGGAAGGTCAAGTATGACCACGCAGAGCGATGCCGCTTTTTAATCTTTAGATTTCCTCCACAAGTGACCCTCATTCGGATTTTGGCTGTTCAGAACCCATGCCGGGACCCGCGGCTTTGGGATTCACTGCACGCACTGCTCGGTATGGGTAATTTCGGCCTTTTCTTTACCGCCCCCCACTTCTGGAAGCAGAAGAATTTTCTGATTGTTGCGGACTCGGCTGACGTGGCCCATTTTCGTGTAGCACCGCATGCAATCCGACGCGTCTCCGATGGTGAAGGTATCTGTCGTGAACTCGAAACAGCCTGACCAAGCGCCTCATCGCATTAGCGGTTCACCCGCCCCGGCCGCCTCAGCCCCGCAAGCGCCGGACGCAGAGCCGCCCAGAGCGCGGCGTTCACGCCGCAGAAACGTGCGCACGCCAGGGGTCATGCGAGTGCACCACCCACTTCACCCCGGTTAGGCATCCGTGTGCGCACTCTCATTCTCGACCCGGGTTGGAATGCCCTCCTGTTTTGGCGGGATGAGCAGAGTCAGTCCGTCGTGGACGATGCCGTATTGCCGCTTTCGGATTCGCTCCGAGCGCAGCTTGCCGCTTTCGCCTCGCTTCATTCCGAACTTTATTTCGGTGATGACGACAAGCCGTCCGAGCTAGATGTGCGACTGCTCGATGACAAGGGCCTGCTCGTGTGGCAGGAATTGCGCCGCGAGTTGGGACCTGACTACCGTGTGTTGTTTTTGAGCCATCAGTTTATGGAGCCATTTGAGAGGCTCGAAGATTTCGAGGCGGTCCGTAAGTGGGGAAGTTAGGCATTCCTGGCATGCAGATCAAAATCGGAAAGACCACGCTGCGGCTTGTGACTGGCGACATCGCCGACCAGGACACGGACGCCGTCGTCACCGCTGCGCACTGGCGGCTGAACAAAGGCAACGGCACGGATGGGACCATACACACGAAAGGTGGCCCCAAAGTTTACGAGGAGTGTCGCCGCATTGGTGGTTGTCCGATTGGTGATGCGGTCGTCACCACCGGAGGCAACCTGAAGGCGCGGCATGTCATCCACGCGGTGGGTCCGGTCTGGCAGGGCGGTGATTCACATGAGCCTCAGTTGTTGGCGAGTGCCTATCAACGAAGTCTGCAGGTGGCCGCGGAGCATGGGTTGCACAGCATTTCGATTCCCTCCATCTCCACGGGGGCGTTTGTGTATCCCATCCGGCTCGCGGCACCCATCGCACTCAAGACGATTGTTCAGTTCTTGGAGACGGAGCAGCACGCCCTCGACGAGGTTCGGATGGTTCTTTACACTCGTGAGGATGACCAAGCTTACAGCATCTTTGCGCATGCCCTCGAGCAGATACTTTCAGAGAAGGTCGCACGTGAAGATACCTCATAAGCAAACAGACGATAGCGGATCGTGGGGAGTGGGGACGTGCAACGCACTTCTTAGACACGCCTTCCTGCTCCCGCTGTTCCTCACCGCCCTCCTCGCCTCCGCCGCCGCGCCCGACCTCATCACCATCGCCCCCACCGACTGGCCGTGGTGGCGCGGCCCGCAGCGCAACGGCGTGGCGGAGGCCAACCAGTCGCCGCCGCTCAAGTGGAGCGACACCGAGAACGTCCTCTGGAAAGCCCCCGTGCCCGGTCGCGGTCACGGCTCGCCCATCGTCGTGGGCACACAGGTCTTCCTCGCCGCCGCCGAGGCACCCGAGGGCATCCAGTCCGTGCTGTGCT
>CAZOCL010000651.1:0-2701 GCA_964578245.1 uncultured Klebsiella sp.
ATGTGCCATAAAATTTTCCTTCCGGCGGGGCTGGCGGACCAGCCACGCGCTTAAGCTTTGATTTCCTTGATCTTGACGACGGTGAGTTCCTGGCGATGGCCAACCGTGCGATGATAGCCCTTGCGGCGCTTCATCTTGAAGGCGATGACCTTGTCGCCGCGCTTGTGGGCGACCACGTCCGCGACGACGCTGGCCGAGGCAACCGTGGGGCTGCCAACATTGAGTTTGCCGTCCGCATTGACCAGCAGGACGCGGTCAAAAGTAACCGGCTGCCCGGCCTCGACCGCAAGGTGCTCGATCTCGAGCGTGTCACCTGCGCTCACGCGATACTGCTTCCCGCCGGTTTCCAGAACTGCATACATAGTTTTCGTCCCAAAAGGGACGGGGATAGCACCAAAAATACAGCGGCGTGTCAACAGGGCATTTTTTATTCTGCGAATGTCCGCGGTGCCGCATGGCATCCGAGTGACTAAAACTGAACGCCCTGAACCCGTGCCGACGACCGGCAGCCGCCGTCCGCAGGCCGCAGCAGGCCGCGCATTTATCCGTTACGCTCAGCTGAGGAAGGAACGGGAAGCAGCGAAGCCCGGCGGTGCGCGCTCACACCCGGTTGTTGTCCAGGGACTGCGAGATCGCGCTGGGGCTGGCGCGGGGACGGAGGAGGCTGGCGATGATGCCGCCGGCCACCAGGAGAAGCAGCACGGCGGCGGCGAGATAGGCCCAGCCGCCGGTGCGCGTGGCGGATGACGCAACGGCGAGCTGCGCGTTGGGCTTGGGGTCGGTCTGGACTGCCGCGACTGCTTTCACGTCATTGGTGAGGACGGGCCTTTTGGTTTCCACCGGCTTTGGAGCCGTCGCGGCCGGACTTGCGGAAGCGACGACTCCTTTGGGGAGAACCACCGTCTGCGTCGCGCCGACTGGACGAGTCTGATGGTTGGTCGTGGTCGCGATGAACTTTGGCTCGTTGGTTTTGGGCAGGGGTGGCCGTGCGTTGGTGGCGACACTGGGGACAACGGGCACGATCTTTGGAGCGGCCACCACCGGCGTGGGATTCGTGGCCGGCTTCACCACCGGAGGATTGGTCACGGTCGAAGGAACGGTCTTAGTGACCGCGACGGTTGTGTTCGTCGGCTTCGGCGGTGCGACTTTGGGCTCGACGACGCGGGCTTCGAGCGGCCTCGCGGGCGGAGCGGAGGTGCCCGTCGGCGGGCGGAGCAGCTCGATCGTGGCCAGTGCGTTCGAGGCGTCCGTCACGCTCTTGGGCTGGCGGAGCGCGGGAGGAATGATCGGCTGAATCGCAGGGGGAATCGCGGGCTGGATGAGCGTTTCCTTGGGCTTGGTCGCGATGACCGTGGGGGGAGCCGGGGCTGGCGGAGTTGGGAGGACCACGGCGACCGCAGGCTTCGGCGCAGGCACCGGCGGCTTGATCACTTCAACCACCGGTGGGGGCGGAGGGGGCACTATTACCTTCGCCTCCTGCTTCGGCACCGTCGGAGGCAGCGGCGCGGTGAGGTCAGGCTGCTTTGGTGCAGTGGTTATGGCGGGGACCGGCTCGGGCGGTTTGGTGACCACCGGCGGCGGAGGAGGAGGCGCAGGCTTGGTCGCCACCGTTTCCGGCGGTTTGCTCACCACTGCGTTGGTGGGCACCACACTCGGCACGGGCTGCGTAACGACAGGGGCCGGGGGCACTACCACCGGGGCTGGCTTCGGTGCAGGCTCCGGCGGTTTCGGCACCGGGGTGAAGGTGACGACCGGCGGCGGTGGGTTCGTCGGCAGGACGGGCTTCGGCGGGGAGATCACCACCGGAGCCGGCGGAGGATTTGTGATGACGGGAATCGGCAGCGGGGCCCGGGAAGGAGCAGCCGTGACGACGACAGGTGGGGCGAGAACAACTGGCGCCGGTTTCTCCGGGAAGGGCAGCCCAATGTCCTCCAGCCCGCCACGCACCGTCCAGTGCGTGAACTCGCCGCGCTCCGTCACGAGCGAGGTGAGGAAGGGCATCTTCGTCGAGCGCATCTCACTGGCGCGCTTGCCGTAGGTGACATTGATCGCCCGGTCGAAGGGCGTGCCGACCACCACGTCCGTGCCGTCGGAGATGAAGATGACCGTGAGGTTCGTGGCGATGGCCAGGGCCTGGCTCATCTCCGCGAAGACCGGGCGGAGATTGGATTTGCCGCGAAACTTTTGCAGCGCGAGGAACTCGTAGGCGCGGTTCGCCAGCGCGATGTTCAGCTCGGGTGTCCAGGCATTGAGCGGGAATTCGCGCGTCAGCACCGTGTCCGCGTAAGTCCAGATGGTGAAGACATCGCCCTCCTGCATCCGGCCGCCGAGGCCGTTGGCCAGCAGGCGGTGCGTGGTGCGGTAGAGGCCGTCGGCATAGCGCTGCATCGTGGAGGAGGTGTCCACGATGAAGAGGTAGCGGCAGTCCGGCGTGATGGGCGAAGGGCCGACCGGCGTGATGGGCACCAGCTTGACGGGCGGCTTGGGCAGTGGCACGGCGGCCGGGACCGCCAGGGCGAGGAGCGCCAGCACCAGCAGTCCGCAGAATGTCTTGAGCCGGGCCATCAATGGGGTTGCTTGAACCGGACGCGTTCGCGCCGGTTGTGTTCCTTCAAGTCCAGGGTCAGGTCCCGGTTGGCCTCGCCGATCATGCGCAGGAAGTTCTCGCAGCTTTGGGCCATCCCGCCAAAGGAATTCACCG
>CAZOCL010000652.1:0-2699 GCA_964578245.1 uncultured Klebsiella sp.
GCAGTGGGACGTCCGCCGACTCGTGTTTCTCGATGAAACGTGCCTGAACACCCAGATGGTCCGCCGGTATGGCCGCGCGGCGGCCGGAGCCCGCTGCGTGGAGCATGTGCCGCACGGACACTGGCGCACTGCGACGTTCCTGGCTGCGCTGCGCCACGACCGGTTCACCGCTCCGTTGCTCTTGGACGGTCCGCTGGATGGCGAGCTGTTTCAGGCCTACCTCGAACAGAGTCTGGGGCCCACGCTCCAGCCAGGGGACCTCGTGATTTGTGACAACTTGGCCACCCATAAGGTGGCTGGCGTGCGGGAGGTGCTGGCCGCACGCGGGGCGGAACTGCGCTACCTGCCGGCCTACAGCCCGGACGTCAACCCCATCGAACTGGCGTTCGCCAAACTCAAGACCGCCTTGCGCGCGGCGGCCGCGCGCGAAGGGGACGAACTGCTCCGGGCTACGGCGGCGGCCCTGACCACCTTCACCCCGGAGGAATGCGCCAATTTTCTTCGCCATGCCGGCTATGCGACAATTTAAACAGAAAGTGCTCTAATGTAGCTAGCTGTTGACGCTAATCCTGTGGGGAAAGCAATTCGACTAGTGAACGAATTTGCCATTCATTCAGCGGACCGCCCTCCCTTTCTGAAAATCCGGGCATCAACGTCCCTGTCTTGCCGTGAGAAATCCATTGCTGCCAATAATCACGCGACGTGGAGCGTCGTGGCACCTTCAGGTCCGGCACCATGGTGGCTCGCGGTCGGGCTTCGTGGCAAATGCCGCACGCCACCGCAAACAACTCCTTGCCCAGCTTCCCCTTCGTCGGTTCCGCATGGCATTTGGCGCAGTCCCCTTTGAACACTGCCTGCCGATCCACCTGTGCGACCTGCAGGTTTCTCGTGCGTGAATCCACGGCAGCAGTATCCGGTATGCTGATCTTGGCCGAGGCGACCCGAATCCCAATGCTGGAATAGACGATCACGGACTTGAGCAGCGTGCCCCGCTTCCCACGCAGGTCCGTCACCATCTTGATCTCCCCGTTGTCCCCCGCCGCCAGCGTCCACGGCTTGGCCGGCACATAGGCCAGGCTGCACCCGCACGTCGTCGTCACATTGTTGATGACGATCGGTGCAGTGGAAACATTGGTGACCTGAAACGTGACGGTGACATTCGTCGCTCCCACCGGGACCACGACCTCTTTCACCGTTGCATCCCACGCCAATCCTGTGCGGGCATCCTTAATGGTCTGCGCTCCGCCAGTAGCGACACTCAACAAGAAAAACAGAACCAAAAACCATCTCCCGGACATGTCCGGAACAGTAGCAACTCTCCATCAAACGTCACGCTTTTCTGCGTCAAGCCTTGTTGGTTCTGCATGCACGGAAGGACGTCCCCTCTTGAGCCAGTTTACTTCCACCCCCGGCACTTCTCCACAAACTCGACAAAGCCTTCATCCTGTAGCGGCGCGAGCTTTTCCCACAATGCCTTCGGGATGGGCAGCGAGAAGAACCAAGCCACATCCCGGCGCATCCCTTCCGGCCGCACGAACAGTCCATCGCGCATGGCATGATATGCGGCAGCCAAATGTTGGATCACCAAGTTAACGAAGATAAGTTCCTCCCGCGTGGCCGGTTGCTTCAGTAGGTCCACGCGGGAGTCCAGCACTCGGCCGAGTGCTGGATAGTGGAAGAGGGTGGACCACACTTCCCGGTGATTGGCCGTGAGCGTCAGGAGATTACCAACCCGGCGCGTCTTGGTTTCCTCCCGCAGGGAAAAGGCGGTGAAGAGCAAACCACCCACTACTCCGGTAGCGCTCAATACATCCAGCCAATGTGCGATAATCCACTCCCCCATGATGCTCCCATCATACCATGGCGGGGCGACGGGCACCAAGAGAGGCAATTCACACCCGCTGGGGAATGTCCTGCCGGGCGTTCACAAGAATGCGGCGCGGCACGCGCACGATGCGTTCGTCGGGGCCGCAGCCCGCAGTGGCGGGCAGTCGGTCCTTGGTCTCGGCAGTCATGTCGATGCCGATGACGGCGAAGTCACCATCAGCCAGTTCCCAAATGTCGGGGCAACCGAAACAGGCGGGAGTTTGCTGGCCGTTGGCATGCGGATCAGGGCCGAGCCGGCGGAGGAAGGTCGGAGTAGTCATGAGGAATGGAGGGTTGAGGGGTTGAAAGGGTTGCCGGTTTCACTTCGCAGCGGCCGGGCCGCCCTTCGCATTGGCACCAAAGCCGACGTCCGAGGCGCTTGAGCTCACCGTGAAGTCCTTCACGATGCCATCCGGCCGGAAGACGACGGTCACCAGTTGCTGCTGCGCGTTCGTGCTCCCGGCCAGAAGGCCGACCCCGGGGATGAAGTTTTGCGCCGATGGGGTGGACCGCAGGAAGGAGTAGATGAAGGTCACTTCCCCATCGGCGTTTCGGGTCGTGTGTCCCGGCGGTCCGAGGAGGCTCACGACCTGCTCGCGGGTGGTCTCGCCCTTCTTGATTTGATCCACCTTGGCCTCGTCCACCTTCTGTCCGACGGACATGCAGCCGGTGAGGAGACCGAGTAGGGCGAAGGCGAGGATAGCGCGAAGGTTCATGGCAGGAGTTTGGAGTGCAGCGTTAGTGGTGAATTTTGCCATCTAGGCATCCCTCAATTTATACGAGCGCACAACCCCCCCCCCCCCCCCAGAGCAGCGACATGGAGGCCGGCCAAA
>CAZOCL010000653.1:0-2688 GCA_964578245.1 uncultured Klebsiella sp.
TCATCGAAGACCTCCAGGAATTCCAGCGCGCCCTCGAAGCCGGCGACGCGAAAGCCATGGACGAATTCTTCGAGACCGCGAAGCACCGGCGTGACCAGTGGGTGGGCAATGGGGGTTCGCCGGAGTAGCTGCCTGTTAGCCCAATGGAAACCCTCGTTGTCGTCATCGGCCTTGTAGCAATGGCCGCTATTGGCGCTACGCTGCTGGCATACCGCGATCGTCGGCGAGCGAAGGCGATTCATAGGTTGCTCCAGGCCAGGTTGACTCGAAAGCAGCAATGTAGCGCGCAAGACCTCGCCGCATACTTTCTGCTCGCACATGAACAAGAGATCGCAAGACGATTCAGAAGTCGCTTGGCGACGGCTCTGGAAGTTGACGAGTGCAGCATTCATCCCGAGGATGATCTTCACAAGGATTACCAACTGGACGTGATCAACCCCTTTCTTCTCGCTGCAATTGCATCCGAGTTCACTCACGATCCTGACGCATCTGGATCACAGCAAGTGCTGTTGTTTAGAAACGATGCCACCAAGTTTCGGGATTTTGTTCGGGCTATTGCACAGCGATCAAAAACCGTTTGATCGGTCGGAAAGGATTACCCAAGCTAGCCCAACCCATCTCGTCCTTGGCTCTCACCACGCACCATGAAAACCCGCCGCCACTTCCTCCAGACCACCACCGCCGCCCTCGCCGCATCCGCCGCCGCGTGCTCCACGCCCCGGGCCGCCGCTCCGCTCGTCATCATTGACACCCACACTCACTTCTACGACCCCAAGCGCCCTGACGGCGTGCCGTGGCCGGGCAAGGGCGACGCCCTCCTCCACCGCACCACGCTTCCCGCCGACTACCGCGCCCAGCCCGTCCCGCAGCCCGTCACCGCCACCGTGGTCGTCGAGGCCAGTCCACTCTTAGAGGACAACCAGTGGATTCTCGACCTCGCCGCCCAGGACAAGTTCATCGTCGGCTTCGTCGGCCACCTGAAGCCCGGCGAAGCCGCCTTCGCCGGCCACTTGAAACGCTTCGCCGCGAACCCGCTCTATCGCGGCATCCGCATCAGCGAAGGCGCGCTGCGCACCGGCCTGAACACCCCCGCCTATCTCGCCGACATCAAGCGTCTCGCCGACGCCAACCTCGAACTCGACGTGAACGGCGGCCCGACCCTCCTGCCCGAAGTCGTCCGGCTCGCGAAGGAACTCCCCGGCCTGCGCATCGTCATCAACCATCTCGCCAACACGCGCATTGACGGCAAGAACGTCTCCGCGACCTGGCAGCGCGACCTCGAAGCCGCCGCGAAGTTCCCGCAGGTCTTCCTGAAAGTCTCCGCCCTCGTCGAAGGCACCGGCAAGAACGACGGCTCCGCCCCGCGCGACGTGGAGTATTACCGCCCGTGGCTGGACATCTGCTGGAACGCCTTCGGCACCGACCGCCTCATCTACGGCAGCAACTGGCCCGTGAGCGCCCGCTTCGCCTCCCTCGCCACCGTGCAAGGCATCGCCCACGACTACTTTGCCGCGCGCGGACGCGAGGCCTTGGAGAAGTTCTTCGCGAAAAATGCGGCGACGGCCTACCGCTGGCTGAAGCGCTAGGAAAGGCCGCGGCAAACGAGGTCGCTGGCGCGCGTTCCACGCCCCACTACCCCACCACGATATTCACCATCTTCTTCGGCACGATGATGACTTTCCTCACCGTCTTGCCTTCGAGGAAGGGCTGAACCTTCTCCGCCGCCTTCGCAGCGGCTTCGAGCGTGGCATTGTCGGCATCGGCCGGGACACGGATCACATCGCGGTGCTTCCCGTTCACGGACACGGGCACGTCGATCTCGCTCTCCACCAGCAGCGCCGGATCGTAGCTCGGCCAGGGCGTGTAGGTGAGCGACGGCGGGTGCTGGCCGAACGTGCGGTGCAGGCGCGCCCACAGCTCCTCTGCGATGTGCGGGGCGAAGGGCGCGAGCAGTTGCAGGAACGTCCGCATCACCGAGAGCGGGCGGGTCTGCCAGCCGTTGGCCTCGTTCACAAACACCATCATCGCGGAGATGGCGGTGTTGAAGCGCAGGTGGTCGAGGTCCTCGGTCACCTTCTTGATGCAGGCGTGCAGGGCCTTGAGCTGCGCGGGCGTGGCGGAGACATCGGCAATCGTGCCGTTCATCACCAGATGGTCGAGCAGCTCGACGTCGCCCGGCACGGCAGTCGTCTGCGCCTGCTCAAACGCCGTCTCGGACTTCTCCTCGATGAGCAGCCGCCACACGCGCCCGAGGAAACGATACACGCCCTCGACGCCCTTGGTGTTCCACGGCTTCGTATCCTGCAGCGGCCCCATGAACATCTCGTAGAGGCGGAAGGCGTCCGCGCCATATTCCGCGAGCACATCGTCCGGGTTCACCACGTTGCCGCGCGACTTGGACATCTTCTGCCCGTCCTCGCCGAGGATCAGCCCCTGGTTCACCAGCTTGTAGAACGGCTCGGCCGTCGAGACATGCCCGAGATCGAAGAGCACCTTGTGCCAGAAACGGGCGTAGAGCAGGTGCAAGACGGCGTGCTCGGTGCCGCCGACGTAGAGGTCAACGCCGGGAGTGGCGGGGCGTTGAGGTTCAAGGTTCAAGGTTCAAGGGTTCAGGGCCGACGCGTTTCTGAAACCTTCAACCTGAAACCTGAACCCTTCGCCGCCCATCCAGTAGCTCTCGGCCTCCTT
>CAZOCL010000654.1:0-2687 GCA_964578245.1 uncultured Klebsiella sp.
GTGATTGACCAGGCGCAGCTTGATGCCCGGCCTGGTTTCCGTCCGTTTCAACTGCGCTTCTTCCACCCCGGCGGCAAGGCGTCCATCACGCTGGATGCGGCGGGCAAGAGCGGCTTCGACCAGATGCGCGCCAGCCCGGGCGATGCGGAGAAGGGCGTGGCCGCCGCGCTGGACATTGATGAGTCCACCAGCGGCAAGCAGAAGAAGGCCGACGCCAACCGCGACGAACTCTCCGAGCTGCTCGAAGGCGCGAAGAGCGCCGACACCCTCAAGCCCACCGACCTGCGCGTTGCGTGCGACCGCGTGGAGCTGACGCTCCTCCGTGCCGCCCCCGTGGCCGTGGCGGCGGTCACCGTGGACAAGATTCATTATGCACCCGGCGACACCGTGAGCGCGCAGGCGGAGCTGCTAGGCGGCGCGGCGGGCGGAGCATTCACCTTCCGGGCGGAGGTCATCACGGAGCTGGATGCCGCCCGCGAAGTCTTCACCACGAACGTCCAGCTCGCGCCCGGCGAGAAGAAGTCGCTGCCGTTTCAGTTCAAGCTCAGCAACGCCGAGTTTGGTCACGAGCTGCGCGGTGCGCTGGTCGCAGGCGGAAAGGAAGCGCATTCCAGCAGCGAGTTTTTCGGCGTGAGCAAGAACGTTTATCGCGTCGGCATCACGGGGCGGCATGTGGGCCAGAGCACGCGCAACCTCACGCCGGAGCGCGCCGCCGAGGTGATGGCCGCGAACGTGCGGGCCTACGCGAACTACTTCGAGTGCTTCGCCTGGGCGCCGTGCGATTACTCGGACCTCACGCCAAAGACCGAGGAGTTCGTCTCCGGCCAGACGCAGTATCCCGGCAGCGTCGCGGGCATGAAGCTGCAGCTTGCCGAGGCGCACCGGCGCGGCATCAAGGCCATCACCTACGGCAAGGCCTGCGGCGCGGGCATCTCCGGCTTCCTCACGTATCAGCAGCACCCGGAGTTTTTCGGGCACTCGTTTGGCCACGGCCCGTCCACGGAGCAGATGAGCACCTTCCTGTTGGAGCGGATGCTGGAGAATGACTACAACTTCAACCGTCCCTCCGACGGCGGCTGGCGGCACTGGGCGAGCCTCTGGACGCGCTTTGACTTCAACCCCGCCGTGGACTTCGGCGCGGACGAGCTGGTGCGCAGCGCGGAAATGTTCGGCTGGGACGGCGTGCGCTGGGACGGGCACTTCACCGAGAACCAGCGCCGGTGCATTGACCGCATCAACGCGAAGCGGCCGGGCTACGTCCACGGCTACAACTCGGCCTTTGCCAACTGCGGCTCGAAGCTCTTCCTCCCGCCGGACCAGAGCGACTTCCACGAAATCGCGAAGGACCACGGACTCATCATGGACGAGTCGGTGCGCGGCCACAGCCGGTGGACGGACGGCTCGATGCGCACCTTCTACGAGGGCATCTGCCGTGAGGCGGATTACGAGAAGCGCATCGGCGGCCTGCCGCTCTACATCACGTTCGACATGGGCAGCAAACAGGACGTGACTTGGAACGTGCTGAGCGGCCTGGCGGGCGGCCAGCGCTACACCTACCTCACGTCGCCGGGTGACTATGCGTTCGGCACGCTGCCGAAGTTTCTCACGCGCTACTCGTCCGTCGTGTGGGATGACACGGCGATGATCGCGAACGCGGCGAGCCACTTTCAGGTCTCGCTCGCACCGGGTGCGCCGACGAACAGCGCGGTGTGGTTCGACCAGAGCACCTGGCTGCGGAAGCTGCCGGATGGCCGGCAGCAGGTGTTGCTGCATCTGCTGAACTTCCCCGGCTACCGCCACTTCGCGCAGCGCGTGCAGACGCCGCCGACGTGGCTCTCGAACGTGACGGTCAATGCCAAGCTGCCAGCGGGGGCGAAGCTCGCGCGGGCGTTCCACGTCTCGCCGGACTTGGTGGAAGGCCACGAAGTGCTCACGGCGAAGACGGAAGGTGACAAGGCGACGCTCGTGCTGCCCGAGGTGAAGCTGTGGAGCATCGTGGTGCTGGAGTTCGATTCCCCGGGTAGCAGCCGACGTGAGGAGGCTCCATCTACTCCGGGGAAAAATCAGAGCCTCCTCACGTCGGCTGCTACACTTTATCCACTCACCACGCCGGTCGAGGACGCCACGAAGCACTTCGCCGAGGAGAAGCAGAAGAAGGAGCACGATGCCAAGCTCGCCGCCGAGAAGGCCAAGGCCAGCATCGGCACACCGGTGGCCGCCGCTGCGCCCGCCAAGCCGCCTTACGCTGACTTCGAGCGCGAATTCAACGCCGACCCGGAAGTGCTCGCGCAGCAATTCAAGAATTTCACCCGGCCTGCCACGCCGGCCTTACGGCGCAACGGCGTCGTGGACGTGCATCACGCGCGGGGGGCCTTTGCGTGGGTGAACCCCGTGGAGATCGCGCTCCAGCTCGCGGGTGGCGGCACTTACACGCCGTCATGGGTGGATCGCGTGGGCTTCCGGCTCGGGGCGGGCGGCTCGATGGAGGACTTCCCGGACAGCTACGACGCGCTCTTCGAGAACGATGTCCTCGTGCTCGACAACGTGCAGGCGGTGGACCTCGGCGCACACCGGCGCACGATGATCGCGGACTTCGTGCGAGCAGGCGGCGGCCTGCTCGTGATGGGCGGCTGGTTCAACCTCTCGCAAGGTGCGGACCGCAACACGTCGCTGGCCGAACTGCTGCC
>CAZOCL010000655.1:0-2677 GCA_964578245.1 uncultured Klebsiella sp.
CAACCCGCCCGTCGCGACCGTGGGCCGGCTGGACAAGGACGCCACTGGCGCGCTGGTCATCACGGATCAGGGCGAGCTGGTGCATCAGTGGACTTCGCCAAAACGGCATGTGACCAAGCTTTATGAAGTGACGGTGGACAAGGACTTGGACCCGCAGCTCGTTGGTGTCTTCGCTTCGGGCGAACTGCGTTTGGACGAGGAGCCGAAGCCCTGCCTGCCGGCGAAACTTGAAATCGTCAGTCCCCGCGAGGCCCGGCTGGAACTGACCGAGGGTAAGTATCATCAAGTGAAGCGGATGTTCGCCAGCCAGGGCTGGACCGTGCTGCGCCTGCACCGGAGCCGGTTCGGGGGATTCGAGGTCGGTGACTTGCCGGTGGGGCAGTGGCGCAAGCTGGAATTGCCCGCGAACTGAGGGAAACTCCGGGTCTCACCGGAGCTTTCCACTTATCCAAACCACCAGCCAGCAGACCGGGAAGACGAGCGCGAGCGGGAGGCAAAATCGCCGATGGCCCTTCGCCTTGATCGCCAGGGCTACGGCTGCGAGCGAACCCGGGGCCAGCCACAAGGACAGGTCGGCGGCCGACGTCAGGTCCTCCGCATCCACGGTGGTGTGCAGGTCGAACAGGCCCTTCCAAAGCACCCACAGGCCGAAGCAGGCCAGCGGGCCGGCGAGCAGGACGGATGCGCAGGTCATCCGTGGCAAGTTACGCCCGGGCTTCGACGGCTCCGACCCGTTGCTTGGTGGAGGGGCGACCAGCACACCGGCTTACCGCATAAACGCCTCGTGCAAGCCTCCGTCCACGGTGATGACCTGGCCGGTGGTTTTGCTGAGGCGCTGGCTCACGAGGAGGAAGTAGGCTTCCGCCTGATCCGCCGGAGTGATCGGGGCCTTAGTCAGCGTGCGGTCGGCGTAGAACTGCGCGAGCTTCTTCACCAGCGACTCGGTGGCCTCGTCCTCGGTGTAGGGGATGTTGTATTTGGCCAGCGAGCCGATCACACGGTCGCGGGGGAACATCGCCGAGCCTTGCACGACGGTTGCGGGGGCGACGCCGTTCACGCGGACGGTCGGGGCCAATTCCATGGCGAGTTCGCGCACGAGGTGGTTCGCGGCGGCCTTCGAGCAGTCGTAGGCCACGCTGCCTTTCTTGGCGACGACGGCGTTGGCCGAAGTCGTGAGCACAAGCTGGCCTTTCAAGCCCTGTTCCTTCCAAGTGCGCGCGGCCTCGTCGCCGACGATGTAGCTGCCCGTGACGTTGACGCCGAAGGTGAAGGCCCACTTGTCGTCGGGGATGTGGCCGCTGGTGTCGCTCGGCCAGAAGACGCCGGCGGTGACGCAAATGGAGTCGAAGCCGCCGTAGGCGAGCGCGACCTGGTCGAGCATGGCGCGGACGCTCGTGCGGTCGGTGATGTTGCAGGCGAGGCCGAGGGCCGGGCCGCAGTTCGAGATGCCGCTGCCGGCGACGCCGATGCCGACGCCGTATTTGTCGGTGATCTCCTTCGCGGTGGCCTGGGCGGTCTCGGCCTTCATGTCCACGCACACGATGTGCGCGCCTTCCTTCACGAGGCGGTGGGCGACTTCCTTGCCGATGCCGCTGCCGGCGCCGACCACGATGACGACCTGCCGGGCGAGTTCCTTTTCGGCGGGCATGCGCTTGAGCTTCGCCTCTTCAAGCAGCCAATACTCGATGTCAAACGCCTCCTGCTGGGGCAGGGCGATATACTTGTCGATGGCCTCGGCCCCGCGCATGACTTCGACGGCGCAGTTGTAGAACTCGGCGGTGACGCGGGATTCCGACTTGTCCTTGCCCCACGCGATCATGCCGCAGCCGGGGATCAGGATGACGGTCGGGTTCGGATCGCGCATCGCGGGCGAGTTGGCGTGCTTGCACTTCGCGTAATAGGCGGCGTAGTCCTTGCGATAGGCTTCGAGACCGGCCTTGAGTTTGGCCTTGAGCGCGGCGGTGTCCTCGGTCAGCGGATTCCAATCCACGTAGAGAGGCTTGATCTTTGTGCGGAGGAAGTGGTCGGGGCAGCTCGTGCCCAGCTCGGCGAGGCGCGGGGCGTCGTTCGAGTTCACGAAACGCAGGATCTTGTCGTCGTCCTGCACGGTGCCGATAAAGCGCTTCTGCTGGCTGACCTGGCCGCGCAGCCAGGGGAGGACGGCGGCGAAGGTTTCGTTGCGCCGCTCCGGGGAGAGGGTTTCAAACTTCGCGCCACCGAAGGCCGTGGCATCGCCACCCTTGGCCTGGTATTTCGCCTCGATGTAGGCGGCGGCATTCTCGATGTAGTCGAGCGTGCGGACGTAGCACTTTTTGTCGTCGTTGTCCCACGAGATGAACCCGTGCTGGCCCATCATGATGCCCGTGGCCTTGGGATTCTTCTTGCAGATGGTCTGCATGGCCAGGCCCAGCTCGAAGCCGGGGCGCATCCACGGCACGTAGGCCATCTCGCCGCCGAAGATTTCCTTGGTCAGCTCCACGCAGCGCTTGCTCGCGGCGATGGAGATGATGGCGTTCGGGTGCATGTGGTCCACGAACTTCGCCGGGATGAAGCTATGGAGCGGCGTGTCAATCGAGCTGGCGCGCGGGTTGAGGTTGAAGGTGGTGTGGTTGTAGGCCGCGACCATGTCGTCCTCGGCGGCGGACTTGAGGCCCTTGTCCTTGCGCTTGGCGTAGGA
>CAZOCL010000656.1:0-2663 GCA_964578245.1 uncultured Klebsiella sp.
TCTGCGCCTCGCCCTCGGCGGGTGCGTCCACGAAATTGATCTCGGGCCGGTCCATTACCACTCGTCCCACCACCCGGCCCTGGCGGAGAGCCTTCCACTCCAGGGCGAAATCCACCTGCTTCGCCGCGAAGAACGGAACGGGCACACTGCCGGCGGTCTTGATGATGCGCACATCCTCGATGGAGTAGGCACCACGCCAGAGATGGATCTTCACCTCGCCAATCTTGCCGTCATAAAGCGGATTGAGATCGAGGGTCCGGTTGACGTAATCCCGCACCACGCGCGGAAGGATGGCGCGACCCACGGCGAGCCCGACCACGAGCACCAGCATGCTCACGCCCACGATGCGCCAAATCCGGCGTCGCGCGGGCTTTGCCGGCGCTGGGGTGGGGGATGGGGCATTCACAGCAAGTTGTCGCGGCCAGCGGGAGCCAGCCGGGCACGGTCGCAAGGCCCGGACCCTCGGAGCGTGATCGCGGCCACACGCTCCTCTGAGGTCTGACCCTAACAGGGAACCGGGCGGACGCGATGGGGTGTTGACCCCAGCCCCGGACGGCTTGGCGGAACTCATCCGGAACTCCGAAATAGAGAGCGCCGGAATCGCGCCGACCACGAGCGGAGCGCGGCGTTCACGCCGCAGAAGGCTGCGACTGGAAAAGTGGATGTGTCCGTCAAGTTTCAGCAAAAGCGGTCATGGCTGGGCGGGGAAATTCATGGGGTCGGCTTAGGCGATGGCGCGTGCTTGGGTTAGTGGGGAACCATTCTAAGAAACGTGTTCGTCAAGGAGGTGGGGGTGGGGCTCAGGCGGCCAGCGCCAGGCGGGGCTTGGCCGCTTCCCGCAGCGGCTGCATGTCCAGATACATGGGGCCATCCAGCCATTCTTCGTCCTGCTCGCAGGCCAGCGCCCGGATCAGCCGCAGGCAGCTCGCTTCGTGCGGAAAGATCCGCACCACCAGCGTGCGCCGCTTGAGCTCCTGATTGAACCGCTCCAGCAGGTTCGTGCTCTTGAGGTGCTTGTGGTGCTCCCGCGGGCTCCGGTAGAACGTCCACGTCTCCTCGATGCTCTCCTCCACCCACGCACACAGCGCCGCATACTTCCCCGCCCAGCGCTCCAGCCAGGCCTGCAGGTGCTGCCGCGCCTCCGTCACGTCCCGCCGGTCATACAGCCACCGCAGCTCCGTCAGGCAGTCGTCGTCCGCCTTGCGCGGCAGGTGGTCCAGCGCGTTGCGCAGGAAGTGCACCTAGCACCGCTGCCACGCCGCCGCCGGCAGCACCTGCCCGATCGCCCGCTTGAGTCCTTCGTGGTCGTCGCTGATGGCCAGCTGCACTCCGCTCAGACCCCGTTCCTTGAGGCCCAGCAGGAAGTCCCGCCAGCTCGTCGCGCTTTCCCGCCCCGCCAGTTCCACCCCCAGAATCCGCCGCCGCCCAGCCCAGTCGATCCCGATGGCCACCAGCACCGCCCGGCTCTGGATCACCCCCTCCACCCGCACCTTCTCATACCGCGCGTCCAGGATCAGGTAGGGATAGGCCTCGCTCAGCGGCTGGTGCGCGAAGCGCTCCAGCTCCACGTCCAGCTTGGCGTTGAGTTCGCTCACCGTGCTGGCGCTGAACTCATGCCCGCAGAGCGTCTCGCTGATGGCCTTGACCTTGCGGGTCGATACTCCCTGCACATACATCTCCACCAGCGCCGCCACCAGCGCCTTCTCGCTGCGCTGGTAGCGCGCAAAGAGCGCCGTGCTGAACCGGCCTTGCCGGTCCTGCGGCACCCGCAGTTCCAGCGTGCCCACGCGGGTCACCAGCTGCCGGGGGTAGTAGCCGCTGCGGTAGCCCTGCCGGCTGGCCGTGCGCTCGCTCTTGCCAGCGCCCAGCGCTTCGTTCATCTCCGCCTCCAGGAACTCCCGCACCGTGAGCTGCACCAACGGCCGCAACAGGTCTTCCTGTTCGCTCAGCAGCGCTTGGAGTTCGGTCATGCTTCGGGTAGTCTGTTTACGGGTCATGGTTACTGCCTTTCAGGTGGTTTAGGGTTCAGGTGGCTGGCTCGCTCCCTGCACTACCATGCCCCGCTTTCTTTTTGCAGAACTCTTCGGACACTATCGGAAAAGTGCGCTCGAATCACCCTTGGCATGCCCCCGTTTCTGCGGTCTGAAGGCCGCGCTCCTCGCCTTAAGGGTTCGACCGCTTAGGAGTTCGGGGCTCATACCAGCCACAAGAATAGTTTGGTAAAACGAACGCGCGCCCGACTTCCCATGAATCGAAGAGGGTCAGAGAAATGGGGTCAGAAAAATCGGAGGAGGGGGATTGGAAATTTTTATGACCCCATTTTTCTGACCGCACTTCTTATGAGCCTTGCTTGAATCAGGTGCGGGCGAATGCGCCGGGCCGGCTGCGGTTTCGGGGTTCGGAGCCGGAAGCTTTCGTGCCGCGAGTTCTCCTACCAATTCCCTATGTCAGCCGGTAGAATGCCGCCGAAGACTCCCCCTCACCCCAACCCTCTCCCCTCCTCCGAGGAAGGGAGAAGGAGCCCGACGTTTCGGTCCTCATCGCCATTCCACCATTCGGGTGCCGAAGAGCGGCGTGGCGTGAAGCGACCTGAAGGTCGCGCGCCGGGGGCTAAAACCGGTAGCTCACGCCGGTGCCGAGGCCCAGGCCGCTGCTGAGGTTGA
>CAZOCL010000657.1:0-2661 GCA_964578245.1 uncultured Klebsiella sp.
GTCCAAGACGTCGCCGATGCTCCCGGCACATCTTATCTTGGATCACGTCCATACACCCCATCCTTCTCCACCACCGGCAGCCGGGGCTTCGAGCTTGCCGGGCGGTCCTCGGCGAACCAACGGTTGCCCTCGAAGCGGAACGTCTCCGGCGCGGTGCCGCCGCCGATGTTCACCTCCACCTGCACCTGCGCGCGGCGGAAGACGATGCGGTTGTCCTTGATGAGCACGTTGCGGCAGGGAACGAACCGGTCGCCCTTCGTTTCCTGAAGCACGCGGAACACCCACTTGTCGGGAAACAGGATCGTGTTGCCCGTGCACTCCGCTCCGTCCGCGCCCGCAAACGCCACGGCGCACAGGCTGCCCTCGATGAGGTTGTCGCGCACGACGATGCGCGTGGCCTCGTGCCGGGCGTCAGCGGGGCGGAAGTAGGGCAGGCCGGTGGAACCGCCCACGTTGATCGCACGTTCGCCGGCCTTGGTGAACTGGCACTTCTCCACCGTCACGTCGGAGCTGCCGCCCTTGGCCTGCACGCCCGCCGTTGCCGAGAAGCCCGGCTTGCCGATGAACTTGCAGCCCGTGATCAACGACTGATGACAGCCCACGAGGTCAATGCCCTGGCCGCCCCAGCCCGCGATGGTGCAGTTGCGGACGGTCAGGCCGGTGAGGCCGGAGCCTTTGATGCCATCGTAATTCCCCTGGGGGCCGATGTCGCTGATCTCGACGTGCTCGACCGTGATGCCTCGCACGGGCTTCGCCGCCTGCCCACCATCGTCGAAGTTGAGGCCACCCGCGCGCTGGCCGCTGATCCGCAGGTGCCGCACCGTCAGGCCATCGCATTGGGAGAAGTGCCACCCACTATTGCCGCCCTTGAAATGCGGCGGGTTCTTTGGATCAAGCGCCTCCACCGTCAACCGCTCCACGCCCCGGACCGTATGGCCGCCGGGATACTCGCCGGGAGCGATCTTCATGGTCGTGCCCGGCTGGAGCGAACCCAGCGCGGCGCGCAACTGGGCGGGGTCACGAACGGTGACTATTGATTCGGCAATCTGGGCGGCACGGATCTCAGGCAAAGGCAGCAGCGCGACCAGCAGGGCAAACATTGCTTTCAAATGCGGTCTGGTGCCGGAGAAACATAGCTGGCGGGGCGATTGGAACATGATCCGTGGCAATGCAAACCACGCCTCGTTAGCGGTTAATTGTCCCCCTTGAATGCATATGAGAGCGCTCCGCCGACACCCATGATGACCGCAGTGAATATCGCGCCCCCAATCCACTGAAAAATACTGAGACCGAAGAGCGCGACGTTGACGAGGCTCGCAAGCCAAACCCCAAGGGCTACAAACGCGAGATGACGCCATCGGTTCGGCGGTGCCAAACAACCGCTGACGGTGAAGCCAACTGTGCCAAGAAGAAGATTGGATACCGCAACTGCTAGCAAGGACCGCTGTGCATCACGGGCAGGCCCACCGGAAGCAATACCTACCAGAAAACCTCCCATCGCAGTCAGTAAGAAAACAATGACGACATCCCGAATAACCGGCCCAAAACGCAAACGATGCTCTCCTTCTTGTTCGGGAAGTGGTGGCAAGGGTGGCGGTGTATCGCTCATTGTGACGGTTGCGTAGTGTCTAGCTAACGATGGTCCTCACCGCTTCGCTGCCTTGAGCTTCTCGATCAGGTAGTCATCCACCTTCGGATGCTTCACGTCCGGTGCGCCGGGATAAACCAGCTCGCACTCCACGCCGATGGCCTTGCACTTCTCCAGCAGCTTCACGCCGTAGTTGGCCGTGTGCGTGGGGTCCTTCTGCTCCTCGCCGAGCGCGGGGGCGGAGGAGTAGCTCATCCAGATGGGCGGGTCATCGGCGGTGACGTGTTCGATGGGCGAGTATTGCTTGATCCAGGGCAGCACGGACTCGCGGGCGGCGAGGAAGGCGGCGAACTGGGTGTCGCGCGTCTTGTTGTCCTTCGGGTCCGGCATGAAGCCGAAGGCGTGGCCGCCGTAGCGGCTGTTGGGCGTCCACTCCTTGAGTTCCTTCGGGTCCAGCGATGTCTGCGCGCCGAGGACCGCCGCGCACCAGAGGCGCGTGGATTCACGCGCGACGGGGTCGGCGCTCTTCGGGTCGGCGAGGTCCGCATGGAAGGCCAGCCACAGGCTGGAGCACGCGCCCGCGCTGCCGCCGGTCGCACCGATACGTTGCTTGTCGAGGTTCCATTCCTTCGCCTTGCTGCGCACGAACTGGAGCGCGCGCGCGGCGTCGCGGATGGGCCACTCGACGGGCGGCTTCACACCGGCGATCTGCGCCTGCGTGCTGTAGCGGTAGTTGATCGAGACCACTGAGATGCCCACCGCAAGATACTTGTCCAGGCTGGCGACACCCTTCTTGTCCCCGGCCACCCAGCCGCCGCCGTGGATGTGGAAGACCACGGGCGTGGGTGTGGCGGAAGCGGCCTTGTAGAAGTCCAGCACCTGCCGCTCATGCGTGCCATAGGCGACGTTGGCCTCGGTCGGCGGGTGCTGCGGCTCGGCGGGTTTGGCCGCGGGCTTGGTTTTTGGGTCGGCCTTCGGCGCGTCGGCGGAAAGGACCGGCAAAGCGAAGACGCAGGTAGCAAGGAACAGCGGCAGTGTGATCTTCATGATGGCGAAGTGTGAGCAAATGAATC
>CAZOCL010000658.1:0-2654 GCA_964578245.1 uncultured Klebsiella sp.
TAGCCCTCTCCCCCGATGGGGGAGAGGGGACTCGATCTCGGCTCCGATGGTCGGGTTCTTGCCAATTCCCAGTGCAAGTCGGTAGAAAGACAGTTACCCCTCACCCCTTCTCCGAGGAAGGGAGAGGGGGCCAGAGCGGCGGCTTGCAGCCGCCGTCCGAAGGCAGAACGAACCGACTGCAAGCCATCCACGCGCAAGGCTGCGCCTGCAAGCCGCCGGCACGGGGTTCAAGGGCTCAAAGCACGACCAGGCGGGCGCGGATGCGGTCCAGGGCCCAGCGGGCGTGCTCGGCGATGAGGGGTTCGGGGTCCTGGGCGGCGCGTTCCAAGGGCGGGATGGCGGTGGCGGTGCCGACGTTGCCCAGGGCCACGCAGACGTTGCGGAGCAGGCCGCGGCGCTTGGTGCGGAGGACGGGCGTGCCGGCAAAGCGGCGCTTGAAGGCGGGGGCGTCGAGGGCGAGGAGTTCGAGGAGGTCGGGCTGGGTCAGGTCGGTGCGGGCGTGGGACTGCATCAGCCGCCCAGCCTGGGCGAACTTGTTCCACGGGCACGCGGCGAGACAGTCGTCGCAGCCGTAGATGCGATTGCCCATGGCAGGCCGGAACTCCTCGGGGATGGAGTCTTTGAGTTCAATGGTGAGATAGGAGATGCAGCGGCGGGCGTCCAGCTCGAACGGAGCGGTGATGGCCTGCGTGGGGCAGGCGGTGATGCAACGGGTGCAGGTGCCACAGCGGTTCTTCTCGGACGGGTCCGGCTCGATGGCCAGCGTGGTGATGATCTCGGCGAGGAAGATCCAGTTGCCGAGTCGGCGGCTGATGAGGTTGGTGTGCTTGCCGGCGAAGCCGAGGCCGGCGCGTTGGGCGAGGTCGCGCTCCAGGAGGGGGCCGGTGTCCACATACCAGAGGGAGCGGGTGCCGGTGCCGCCGAGCTGATCGGTGATGTCGGCAAGCTGTTTCAACGGGGCGGCGAGGACGTCGTGGTAGTCGGCGTAGCGGGAGTAGCGGGCGAAGACGCCGGTGCTGAGGGGCTGACTTGGTTCACCCTCCGGCTGGGCGTAGCTGGCAGCTAAGCAGATGACGGACCGCGCTGCGGGGAGGACCAGTTCGGGGTTCACCCGCTTCTCGGCGTTGCGGGCGAGCCAGCCCATCTCGCCCTGCTGACCGTCGGCCAGCCAGCGCTGGAAGGATTCGCGATGATCGGGGGCGTCGGCGGTGGTGAACCGGCAGTCATCGAAGCCCAGCTCGCGGGCGCGCTGACGGAGGGCCTCCTTCACAGCCGGGGCGGGGACAACTGCGCGGCGCGGAAGGGATGTAGGACGTGCGCGGCAATTTCCTTGAGGGAGCGCTGTTCAGTGCTGACGAGGACGTCGCACTGCTTGTAGGCGGCTTCCCGGGTGGCGAGGAGTTCGCGGATTTTGGCCAGGGGGTTGGGGCCTTGCAGGAGGGGGCGGTGGAGCTGGTGCTTGGTGCGCTGGTAGATGGTGTCCGGCGTGGCCCAGAGGCAGACGACCAGGGCGTGCGTCTTGAGGCTGGCGAGGTTCGCGGGGTCCACGACCAGGCCGCCGCCGGTGGAGATGACGCGATTGGTCCAGGTGGTCATTTCCTCGACGAGTTCGCGCTCGAACTTGCGGAAGGCGGGCTCGCCGTGCCGGGCGAAGATCTCGGTGATCTTCACCCCGGTGCGGGCCTCGATCAGCTCGTCGGTGTCCACGAACTCGAACTGGAGTTCAGCGGCGACCAGGCGGCCCACGGACGATTTGCCCACGCCCATGAAGCCGGCCAGGGCGAGATTGTGGATCGCGCGGGGCACGGTCATGCCTTGTGAATAGCCGATGCGCGGGGGAGAGGCACGAAGTTTCAGGGAGGGAGACGCCAGCGAAGGCATTTGCGTGACGCAAGTGCGGGGGGAGCGCGGGGAGGTAAGGGTGGCGGGGTGAGATTCAAAGTCCAAGGTCCAAAGTCCAAGGTCCGGGACTCGCCTTTTTTGGACGGGACGGGGGGGACCACGAATGGACACGAATCCGACGACCGCGGAGGAGGGTGAGGATTTTGCGAAACGAAGCCATTTGTCCGGGGGCGGCGCGAGGGTTTCAGATCGCAGATTTCAGATTTCAGATGGCCAATTGCCAATCGCCAACCGCCAATCACCGATTGCGGAAGAAAAAGGGCGAGCATGGAAATTACGAAACGAAGCCAATGGATGGCCAACCCTTTGTTCACAAAGGAGATGCGACGGGATGGGCACCGCAGAGGCGGGACAGGCACGCAGAAGAGGAAGAACCACGAATGAACACGAATTCAAAGACGGCAAGCGGACCCGGGGAGATTCTACGAAACGAAGCCATTTGGAAATGGGATGCGGAGTTGTATGTTCCGGGGGCCAAGGTGACCTGGCTGATCGGCGATGGCCGACAGCCAAGGGAGGGGATTTTGCAAAACGAAGCCATTCGTCCAAGGGCGGTGCGAGGATTTCAGATAGCAGAGTTCAGATTCCTGATTGCAGATGGCCAACCGCCAATCCAGAGATGGCAAGAAGGCTGGTTTTTCCTTTGATATGTGGGCTGCTTCCCGCCACCATCCGCGCTCTTTCGGTGGAAAGTTTACCGCCGGGAGGCGACCCTAGACCGCACATGAAACGCACGCATCACTGCAACGAAT
>CAZOCL010000659.1:0-2634 GCA_964578245.1 uncultured Klebsiella sp.
GTCGCTGGCGGCGCGGATTTCCTCGAGCTTCTGCGGTGGGATCAGGCCGGGCATCAGAACCAGTTCCGAGTTTTGAGTTTCGGGTTTCGAGTGGACGGCTCGGACGCGCGGCGCGGAACCCGGAACGCGGAAGCGTTCATCACTTCTTCTCCGGCGGCGGGGGCGGCGGCGGGGGCTTGGTGGGGGAGGTGACTTCGTCGAGCACGCGCTGCTGCTGCTTGCCGATGGTGTCGCCCATGCCGGGCGCGTAGGGCACCGGCTTCATCAACTGATGGGCCAGATACTCCCGAATGTAGGGGCCGGTGAAGCTGTCGTAGAGCGCCATGCGCTGGATCATGCCCCAGCCCGGGAGGAGCACGATGCCGACTTCCTTTTCCTGATACTTGCGGTCGGCGGCGACCTGGGCGGCATCGTAGTGGCGGGCGTTCAGGAGTGCGAGGACGGCGATCCAGATGCAAAGGTAACGGATCGCTCCCGCCAGCAGGCCGAGCCGGTATTCCCAGCCGCCGAAGAAATCGCTGTCCACCAGCTTGCTGCCGGTGCTCTTTTTGATGAAGCCGAAGATGATGGAGACGATGATAATAATGGTGACGTAGCCGCCCATGTTGGCCCAGAGGCGGGGGAGCTTGGCCTGCACCAGGAGATCACCGACGTAGCTGTAGAGGAAACCGGCGACGAGGATGGTCACGAGCCATTGGAGGAAATCGAGGAGTTCCTCGGAAATGCCGCGCACCTTGCCGCGCCAGCAGCCCAGGCCGATGACAAGGATGAGCAGGACATCGAAGAGGCCGACGTCGGGGCCGGAGGGGGCCGCGTGGGTCCCGGCGGTCTCGGCGGCCTTGGTGGCCGTCTCCGCTGCGGCGGCGAACATCGGGGCGAGTCCGTTGAACCAAGTGCCAGCGTCAACTTGCATGGCGGTAACATGCCTCGGATGAGCGGGAAAAAGAAGGCGAAATGTGTGAGGATGGCGCAAGGGGAGCGGTGGGGACGCAAGGGGAGGGGAGCGCTGGTGGACGCAGCGAGCACAACCGGGCCGGCGAGGACGCCGGCGGCACGGCCCGCGGGACGCGGGCTCTACGAGGGCAGCGGGCCAGAGCGCGGGGATGGCGGAATGGGACACATGGGACGGATGGGGCGGATAGGACGCGGGCGCTCCGGCATTGTCTATGCTGAGAAAGGGGTGAGCACTTATCACCATGCACCGAATATGAAAGCTGCCGCCGTGCTGCGAGACAGACCGCAGGGGTTCACTTTGATCGAGGCGTTGTTTGTGGTGATCCTCATCGTGGTCCTGCTGCTCTTGTTCCTGCCCATGGGCGGGCTGTGTGGGGGGCGGGGCGGTGCCGACCGCATCAAGTGTGCGAACAATCTCAAGCAGGTCGGGCTGGCGTTCAAGGTGTTCGCCAATGACCACGACGATCAGCTTCCGTATCAGACCACCAACGTGGTCGCGCTCGGGCTGGACCGGCGGGCGTGGACGCAGTTCATGGTGATGTCCAATGAGCTGGGCAGCCCCAAGATCCTTTGGTGCCCCGGGGACAAGCATGGCCGGACGGTGGCTGCGGAGTTTGGGCTGGGGCCATCAGCAGGCCCGGCCAGCCTCGCGCGATTGCAGGACAACGCGGTGAGCTATTTCATCGGGGTGGGGGTGACCTCCAATGCGCCGAATTCGATCCTGGCCGGGGATTGTAATCTGGCCGCCTCGATCGGCGCGCCGCTCTACAGCAGCCGGGGAGTGAATCCGTTTGTGCAGGTGCCGACCACCTCCACTTGGGCGACGAAGACAGCCCACCATGATCAGGCAGGGAACATTACCCTAGGCGACGGGAGCGTGCAGCAGGTCACGACTTCCGGTCTGCAAACTCAGTTGAAGCAGGCCGAGGCCGAAAGGGGCACGAATGTGAACCGGTTGGTGTTTCCGCAGTAGGGCAGGGGATTTGCCGCAAGATTCAGGGTTGCCGGAAATGGGGGGTGGATGCGGTGAGCAGGGGCGCTGATTGACGGCGCACGCAACGGGGGCCGGCGAGGACGCCGGCGGCACGGCCCGCGGGACGCGGGCGCTACGAGGGCAGCGGACGTGGAGCGCCTCGGTGAGCGTGTCATCAAGGGTGGCCCGCTCTACTCCGCGGCGCGCCCCCTCACCCTTGCCCTCTCCCCCGATGGGGGAGAGGGGATTCGTCGTGGGCGGACGAATGGGACGGATGGGACGGATGGGGTGATTCTATTTGCGTGGCGCAATTGGGTGGACAGGGAGGAGGTGAGAGGGTGCGAGGAATGGCGCGAGAGCAGGCCCAGCACGAAATTCAAAAGCACAGATTTGAAATTTCAGAGGGGCGGGCGGCGAGGGCCAGTAACCAAGCAAACTTATGAAGACACAAACATCGGAGAAGCAGATGGAGGCGAATCGGAGGAACGCATTGAAGTCCACGGGGCCGAAGACGGAGGCGGGGCGGGAGAGGTCACGGAGGAATGCGGTGAAGCACGGGATTTTCTCCCGAGAGGTGGTGGTGAGCGGGGGGAGCTGGCCGGAGAGCGGGGAGGAGTTTGAGGAATTACATGCGCGGTTTGTGGAGGACTTGCAGCCGGCGGGGGTGGTGGAGGAGTTGCTGGTGGACCAGGTGGTGCGGGCGCACT
>CAZOCL010000660.1:0-2620 GCA_964578245.1 uncultured Klebsiella sp.
CGCGCCACGCGTAGATGCTCTGCGCGTCGTCGCCCACCACCATCAGGTTTTTGTGAACCGCGGCGAGCCGGTCAATGATCTCCCCCTGGAGCGAGTTCGTGTCCTGATACTCATCCACCAGAATGAACTGGAAGCGGCGTTGATAAAAGTCGCGCAGGTCGGGGAAGTCGCGGAGGAGGGCAAGCCACTGCGTGAGCAGGTCGTCGAAGTCCATGCCGTTGGTGGCCTGCTTGCGCGCGTGGTAACGGCCTGCGATTTCTTCGATCTTGTGCGCCAGCGGGACGAAGTGGTCGTAGTCCTGCGCGAGGGTCTCGGCAATCGAGCGACGGGTGTTCAACGCCATGGAGAAGATGTCGCCCAGCACATCCGGCTTGGGGAAGCGAGTCTCCTTCACGTCCACGCCCGATTCGTCCACGCAGGCCTGGATGAGGTCCTTCGCGTCTTCGCGGTCGAGGATGGTGAAATCGGGGCGCCAGCCGAGGACCTCGGCGTGACGGCGCAGGATGCGGTTGCCGACGGAGTGGAAGGTCCCGCCCCAGAGGTTGGAGACATCGTTGCCCAACAGGTCGCTCACGCGGCGCATCATCTCCTTCGCCGCCTTGTTGGTGAAGGTGAGCAGCAGGATGCGGTCGGGCGGCGTGCGATGCTCAATCAACCACGCGACGCGATAGGTAAGCGTGCGCGTCTTGCCCGCGCCCGCACCGGCGATAACCAGCGAAGGGCCTTCGGCCGCGCTGACCGCCGCGTATTGCTGCGCGTTCAGCTCGCGGGCGTAATCAATCTGCAGCTCGACGGGGGCCGAAAAGCGGTTGAGCTGATAGTCGCGTGACACGACGGGGATTCAACGGGCTGCGGAGGCAGGGGAGAAGGAAAAACGCGCTGTGTGCCGCTCGGAGCGGGATCAGCCGCAGCAACGTTCAAGCGGCGAGCGGGGTCGGGACATTCAACCGCCATCTGATTCGATGGCCTTGCTGCGGCTGGTCTCCGCGACACAGCCGCGCTCCACATCGTCACCTACTTGACGGCGACCACGGCGGCTTCCGCGACCATCCGGCGCGTGCGCTCGATGTTTGCCTCGATGTGCGAAAGGTAGGCGTTCGGACCGTCGGGATACGGCTCGTTGAGGAAGCGATAGACGCCTTGAAAATCCTTCTCGATCTTGGGCCGCACGTATTTCTCCCAGAAACCGGGAGTCATCTTGAGCAGATGTTCGGGCGACTCGAACATCATCTTCGTGCCGCTGTAACAGGCGGATTCAGCGAATTCGGCAAAGAGGATCGGCAGCTTGTCCACGTAATCCGCGGCCGCCATCTGACCGACGAGGTCTGCCGTGCCGATGCAAAAGCCGATGGTGCGCTCCACCTCGCCCTGAAAGGGAATCGCGTCGAGCTTCACGTTCACGCCCGTGCAGCGGATCATGCGCATCACGGTGCCAGCGTCCTCGGTGCTGAAGCCCTTTTCAGGGAGGAGCTGCTGGGCGAAGTTCGCGCTGCGACTGACGTGGATGAGGGTGTATTTCGCCCCGGTCCCCTCGTTGTCACCGCGCACCTTGAGATAGCCGGTGTCATGGAGGAGGATGGCGAGAAGCCCAAGCTCAAACATGCGCTGCGGAACCACGGGCGTGGCCCCAACCCGCTGACGGCCCCGGAGAATCTGGGCGTAGCACAGGGTGCCCTGCATGGTGTGCTCCAAGTCGTGGTAGCGGGCATCAATCGGCTGATAATCCCGGTATTTCCCCGCAAAAGCGTCCACCGCCCACCCGAATGCCCGCGCGACAAAGTCCCGGTTCCCCCGGCTGAACATTTCGCCGTGTATGGAAGTGATGGCAGCCTGGATTGCCGCCGGACTTCGCGTGTCCGCAACTGGGAACATTGTTGGGAATGTATGCAGGCAGCGGAACTAATGCACGCTTTTTTTGAATACGATTCGGCCTAATGCACGCCCTCAGTTTGAAGGCGGGCCTTGTCCGTCCGCTCAACCCAGCTTCGCTGCGCGCTTCAGCGTGTTGACGATGCGCCGGTCGTCGTCGCCACTGTCCCGGACGAGTTCGAGAAACTGTGGCAGGGTCATGTTCATCCGGCGCAGGAAGGGGCGGTCGCCGGCACAGCCATACATCAAATCCGCGGGCATCTCACCGCGCAGCTTGAGCCGGGCCTTCACGATCAAGCGGGGGAGCCAGGAGATGCCGTCCACCTCGGCGGACTTGGCGGGCAGGCTCGCCATGGAGGCGACCCGTCCTGTGGATTTCCCACCGAGGACGTTCAGGAAGTAGTCCCGCCGAATGGAGGTGACGGCCAGCGAGGTTTCGTAGTCCGGATCGCCATCGTAACGCTGCGCGTCGTCCACGAAATCGAACAACTCCTGAGTGTTGCAGCCAATGCCCGCGAGAAACTCCTTGTCCGCCGCGTTGAACATCGAACCGGGCGTCCGCCGCCCGGCGTGCCACGCGGCCACCGAGCGGTCCCAAAGCTTGCGAAATTCCTGCTGCCAGCCGTTGTCGTTCATGGCGTGAGGATACCCGGCGGACTTTCAGAGGCAACTTTTTGCCCGACCTGTTAGACTGGCGGGGATGCAACCACTCCATGAAGCCATCGCCACCGTGCTCCGCGAAGTCGAACGC
>CAZOCL010000661.1:0-2611 GCA_964578245.1 uncultured Klebsiella sp.
CCGCAGCCTGACCTTCATCGGCGTGTGCGTGGAGTTCGTGGCGGCCATCACCTGGCTGGCGGAGGTCTTTGAAGACAAGAAGCAGCGCGAGAAATGGCTCGGCATCACGCAGGCCTTCGCGTCGCTCGGCGGCGTGCTGGTCACGATGGCCAGCATCTGGATCAGCCAGCACATGGCGGACATGCCGCACCTGGGCCTGCCGCAGGGCCTCGGGGCCAATGCGCCCAGCTCGTGGCGCTACCTGCTCATGACCGGCTTGCTGCCGGCCATCCCCATTGCGCTGCTGCTGCCGTTCGTGCCGGAGTCGAAGGTGTGGCGCGAGCGCCAGGCTGCCGGCACGTTGAAGCGGCCGAGCTTTGCCGCGTTGTTCGCGCCCGAACTGCGGCGCGTCACGCTGGTTACGGCGGCATTGTCCGCGTGCGCCTATGGCATCGCGTTCGGCGCGTTGCAGGTGACGGTCGCCCGGGTCACGCCCGGCCTGCCGGAATTGAAAGACCAGGCCAAGGCCCTCGCCCCGCTGCGCAAGGAAGCCGAGGCGCTGAACAAGGAATTCAACGCACTCCCGCCCGCCGACCCCGGCCGCAAGGAAGTGCTGGGCAAGATCAAGGAGAACTTCGGCAAGCAGAAGCCGATCAATGACGAGGTGAAGAAAGTGGCGGACAAGGTGCAGTTCCGCCAGGAGATGGGCGGGCTGGTGGGCCGGATCTTGCTGGCCGTGCTGCTGATCGTCGGGCTCAGCCGCGTGACGCTGCTGAAGGTCTTCCAGGTGCCCGCGCTCATCATCCTGCCGCTGACTTACTTTGTGCTGTTCGCGGAGGGCGGAGAGAACTTCCTCCTGGCTTACGCGATCTGCGGTCTGCTCACCGTGGCGCAGTTCAGCTACTTCGGCGAATACCTGCCCAAGGTCTTCCCGCTGCACCTGCGCGGCACGGGGGGCAGCTTCGCCACCAACGTGGGCGGACGCATGATCGGCACCAGCATGGCCTTTGTGACCACCAGCCTGGTCGCGCCGATGCTCGCAGGCGACGGCCCGCTGCTGCCGTTGCATGTGGCCAAGGCCGCCGGCATCGTGGCCACCACCATCGCCGTGCTGAGCTTCGCCCTCGGCTTCCTGCTGCCCGAGCCGCCCGCCGAGGACAAGCACTGACCCCGTAGCCGCCGACCTGAGGAGGCGGAGCGCACTGTGAACACGCAACCTCCCGCGACCCGCGCCGACTGGCACGCGCGCCTCTTCCCGCGCGGCATCCCGCCGCTCTGGTGCCCGCTGCTCACGCATTACCGGGATGACGGATCGCTCGACCACGCGCGCATCACCGCCCACCTGCGCCACCTCGCGCCGCATGTGAAGGGCTTTCTCATCCCCGGCTCGACCGGCGATGGCTGGGAGATGACGGACGCGGAGATCCGTGAACTGCTCGGCCTCGCGCTGGAGCAGACGGCGAAGCGGGAGCTGCATTTGCTGATTGGGGTGTTGAAGACAGGAGAAGGTGCTGCGTGTTCCGTGTTGCGTGAGCAAGGCCGGACGCTCACGGACGAAGCCACGCAACACGCAGCACGCAGCACGCCTGGCTTCACCGTCTGCCCGCCCAAAGGCGCGGACTTGTCGCAGGAAACCATCCGCGATGCACTGGCCGGCATCCTGGAACTCGGCTTTCCCACCGCGCTCTACCAGCTCCCGCAGGTCACGCAGAACGAGATGTCGCCGGAAACCGTGGGCGAGCTCGCGGCGCGTTTCCCGAACTTCATCCTCTTCAAGGACACCAGCGGTGCGGACCGGGTGGCAAACTCAGGCTTGGACTTCGGCGGCGTCTTCCTCGTGCGCGGTGCGGAGGGTGGTTACGCGACCTGGCTCAAGTCCGGTGGCGGGCCTTACGATGGCTTCCTCCTCAGCACGGCGAACTGCTTCGGACGCGAACTGCATCAGGTGATCGAGCTGCTCAAGTCCGGCCAGCGCGACGAGGCCCAGCGCCTCTCCGACCGGCTCTCCGCCGTGGTGAAGGAAGTCTTCGCCCTCGTCGCCGGGGTGCCCGATGGCAACGCCTTCGCAAACGCGAACAAGGCGATGGACCATTTCTTCGCCCACGGGCCGAAGGCAGCCAGCGTAACGACGCCGCGCCTGCACGCGGGGAGCCGTTTGCCGGTCGAAGTCATCCGCCAGACCGGTGCGGCGTTGGAGCGACATGGCTTCCTGCCCGCTGCGGGATACCTGACCTGATTCACGCCTGGTCGGAGACCGGCGCTCTGCAACTTCCGCGTTGAGCCATCGCGCCTCGTTCGCCAAGCTGCCTTCATCATGCGCAACGCCAAAGCCTCCGTCCTCGAAGCCTTCAACGCGCCGCTCCGGCTGCACACTTACGAGGTGCCCTCGCCGGTCGAGCCGGGCGCGGTGCTGGTGCGCACGGAGATGGCGGGCATCTGTGGCACGGACGTGCATCTCTGGCAGGGCCAGTTGCCCATCAAGCTGCCGGTCATCCTCGGGCACGAGACGGTCGGGCGTATCGCGGAGCTAGGCGCGGGCGTGACTCAGGACTGGTCCGGGCAGCCGCTGAAAGTCGGCGACCGCGTGACGTGGAACTCCGCCGTGTCCTGCGGCCAGTGTTACTACTGCGCG
>CAZOCL010000662.1:0-2610 GCA_964578245.1 uncultured Klebsiella sp.
GAGACTCTGTCGAGCCCCATCTCGAGCGCAGCGAGGCGAGCGCAGCGAGCATCTCCGGCGCAGGCTGCCACCGAGATGCTCGCTCCGCTCGCGTCGGCTCCGTCGGGAGATGGGGCTCGACGGAGTCTCGCCCTGCCAGGTCAACGAGCGCGCTGCGTTCCTTGTCATCAGTCACGCACCACGCACCACGCACCACGCTTGCCTTCACCCTCCTCGAGGTGATGATCGCCATCGGCATCTTCTTCATGTGCATCTTCGTGATTCTGGAGCTGGTGTCCACGAACCTGCGCCACATCCAGCACCTCCAGAAACCCCAGGTGGACATCGGCAGCCTGGCGTCCGAGCTCTCGCTCACGAACAAGCTGGAGGAAGGCGGCGACTCCGGGGACTTCGGCAACCTCTACCCCGGCGTTTCCTGGTCGCGCGACATCTTCCTGGTCGGCACCAACGGCCTGTTCGAAGTTGATTTCACGGTGACGGACAGCTCGGCCAACGGACGGTTCCCCGTGCAAAGCAAGCTGTCCATCTTCCTCTACCGGCCCGACTCGGTGATGGGCGTTGGCTCGGGCATTCAGGGGATTCCGACTAAACTTAAATGAACGTGGCAGGTGACAAGCGTGGTGCGTGGTGCGTGGTGCGTGATGAGCACCGGACCCGTCCTGCCGCAGTCACGCACCACGCACCACGCACCACCATCGCCTTCACCCTCATCGAAGTCCTGCTCGCCATCGGCATCCTCGCGCTGGTGATGACGGCGATCTACGCAAGCTGGATTGCTGTGCTCCGCGCCTCGCGGACCGGCAATGCCGCGGCGGACGAAGTGCAGCGGATGCGCATCGCGCGGCAGGCGCTGGAGCAGTCGCTCGCGTCGGCGGTGCTCTATGCCGGCAACCCGCGCTATTACTCCTTCATCGCGGACACCACAGATGAGAAGTTCGCCTCGCTCAGCTTTGTCGCCCACCTGCCGCAGGACTTTCCCGGCAGCGGGATGTTCCCCAACCAGCCGCTGCGCCGCGTGACCTTTGCGGTGCAGCCCGGCACCAACAACGGCTCGCCCATGCTGGTGCTGCGGCAGACCTCGCTGCTCACGCCGACCAACTCGCCCGTCGATGAGTCCTACTCGCTCACGCTGTCGCGGCACCTCTCGGTGTTCGGCGTCGAGTTCTGGAGCACGAATCTGAACGACTGGGACGTGGAGTGGCTCCAGACCAACCAAGTGCCGAAGATGATGCGCGTCACCATGGGCTTCGGCGGTGACGGCAAGGCGAGTTCCGCTCCGGCGATCCTGGTAAGCAGCGTCATCTCACCCGGCGGCCAGGGCGTGATGCGTGAACTGCAGGGCGTAGCCCCCTCGGCACCCGGCCTGATGCAGCCAGGGGGCGGCAACGTCCGTCCCGCCATCCCGGTGCGCAAATTCTGAACCGCGCATGAAGCTCACCCCGCGCCACTCCGCCCGCTCCGGCATCGCGCTCATCATCGTGATGCTCGTGATCCTGGTGCTCGCAGTGCTGGCCGGCGGGTTTGCCTATTCGGTGAAGGTGGAGACCACGCTGGCACGCAACGCCTCCCACGACTACGAGTTCGAGTGGATGGGCCGCTCGGGAGTTGAACTGGCCCGCTACGTGGTGGCGCAGCAGATGAACATCCCAACCGAGCCTTACGACGCGCTCAATCAGAAATGGGCGGGCGGACCGATGGGCACCAACGAGGCGCTGGCCGCCATCTCCCTCACCGATGTGCGGCTGGGAGCGGGCACGTTCAACATCAAGCTCACCGACTGTGAGCGGAAGTTTAACATCAATCTGGGCGACCCGATGATTCTCGGCCAGGCGCTGAAACTTTGTGGCGTGGATGTGAGCGAGGCGAGCCAGATCACGGACTCCATCCTCGACTGGATTGACCCCGACGACCAGCCGCGGCTCAGCGGCGCGGAGAGTGATTACTACCTCGGGCTGACGCCGCCGTATCAGGCGAAGAACGGTCCGCTGGATGACCTGACCGAACTGATGCTCATCCGAGGCGTGTCGCCAGACATGTTCCACGGCACGGACATGAGCCAGATTGACGTGCCCCGCAGCGTGACCGGTCGCGCGCTGGCCGTGACCAAATACACCGGCCCGATCTACACGAACGCGCTGAAGGACATGTTCACCACCACCTCGGCGCGCACGATCAACATCAACACTGCCTCGGCCCTGGTGCTGCAGGTGATCCCCGGCATTGATGCGAACACCGCGCAGGCGATCATCAACCGTCGCGCTGGCCCGGATGGCCAGGATGGCACCGAAGACGACGTTCCGTTCCGCAGCCCGGCGGAACTGGGCAGTGTGCCGGGCATCAATCCACAGGCCGTAGGGGGTATGGCTCGGCTGTGCTCCGTGCGCAGCCAGACCTACGAAGTAGCGGTGGAGGTGGACATCGGCGGGCAGAAGCGGACGATGGTCGGTCTGATCTTCCGCGCCAGTGCACGGGACGTGCGCACACTCTACACGCACTGGAAGTGACACCAATTCCCAAGGCCCATTGGTGGAATACCCACTGAAGGCCGCGCATGTTCGGCTCCCACTCCCTTCCTCGGAGGAGGGGAGAGGGTTGGGGGTGAGGGGTGTC
>CAZOCL010000663.1:0-2607 GCA_964578245.1 uncultured Klebsiella sp.
CCGGCATCTGACGTTCGACCCCGCCCAGCTCTTCATCCAGTTGTTCGATTGATTCTGCGCGCGTTCTTTTCTGCCGCCGGAGCTGGTCCAGACACAGGTTGATCACGATGCGCGTCATCCATGTGGCAAAACTCGAATCACCCTGAAACTGCTTGAGCCGCTGCCACGCCTTGACCCACGCCTCCTGCGAAAGATCAATCGCCTCCTCCTCATTCCGCATCATGCTGAACGCGCGCGCGTAGATCTTGTCGCGATGCCGCGCGACCAGTTCCTCAAACGCGAGCATGTCCCCGGCCTGGGAAGCCGCCACCAGCTCCACATCGAGCGCCGCCTTATGATCTATCGGCTTCGGCATCGGCTAAAGTTTGCCTTTCGTGCTCGGAATCTGACCGGCAATTCGCGCATCCCGCTGGCAGGCGAAGTCCGTCGCCTTGGCAAAGGCCTTGAACAGCCCTTCCACCACATGATGCGGCTCACCACCATACAACAGTTCCAGGTGCAGGTTACACCGGGCCTCGTTCGTGAAGCCCTGAAAAAATTCCCGCGCCAGCCCGAAGCGAAACGCGCTCGACATGTCCTGCGTCCGCTCCGCGCTGGAGATTTTCTTTTGCGAAAGCTCGTCCATGCCGCGCCATACCAAGTAGGGCCGCCCGCTGAAGTCTATCACACATCGCGCCAGACACTCATCCATCGGCACGAATGCCTCGCCCCGCGAGCGAGCCACGCCTGTCCCACAGTCCGACTCCGGATTCTTCGGATCGAACCCCGTGCCATAACGACGAATGCCCTTTTTATCGCCCAAGGCCTGCACAAACGCCTGTCCCAGCGCAATCCCACAGTCCTCCACCGTGTGATGCGCGTCCACTTCCAAATCCCCCTTGCACCGCAGTTTCAGGTCCATTACCGCGTGCTTCGCAAACAGCGTCAGCATGTGATCGAAGAACGGCACACCCGTGCGGATGGCGGACTTTCCCGTGCCATCCACGTTCAGGTCGAGACTGATCTGAGTCTCTTTGGTTGCGCGACGAATCCGCGCCCGTCGTTCGTTCATGGGCTTTTTCTAAAGCAATGCCGCCCGAAAAGAAGCTGAAACTACGTCTGCGTAGTGGGGCAGGCGTCTCGCCTGCCCCTCCGGCCATCTCGCCCGCACTGCTTTTGAGCACCGTTCTCTTTCCAGGAACCGATGGCAGACGACTCAGTAACGCGCCGCATTCGGGTCCACTTCCAAGGACCACCCGTCCACGCCACTGCTGAGGTTGTGCAGATTCGTGAAGCCCTGCTGCCGCAGCCATCCAATCGCCCGCGCACTGCGCATCCCATGGTGGCAATACACCACCACCTCCTGGTCGCGCCAGCCCGCCAGTTCGCCCACGCGCTCCGGCAGCTCGTTCAGCGGCACCAGCTTCGCGCCTGGCAGCGACACGATGGCGAATTCATCCGGCTGCCGCACATCCAGCAGATGCGGCGGGTTCGGCGCGGCCAGGCGCGCGGCAAGTTCAGTAGGGGTCATGTTAAAAGCGAATCCACACCACCACGACGAAAAGCACCGTCAGCACAGCCAGCACCGCCATGCAGCCAGATTTGGCTTTCGCCGTAAACTTCTCGGGATGCTTGGCGCGCAGCCCGGCCTCAAGCTGCTCCACCGCTTCCTTCGATTCCTTTAGCCCTGCGCCAGGCTTCACCTGCTCACGGTAGTGCCGGATCGCCTCGATCTTCTTGCCCGCAAAGAGCAGGTCCGCGACCGGCGACAGCGCCGCCTCCACCGCGATGACTGGCGGCTCCTGGCCCGTTGCTGGATCCAGCTTCTCCACCCAGTCCTTCGCTTCCGCCAGCCCCAGCCCCGTCGCCTCGCGGCACAGCTTGATGGCCTCGATCTTGTTCCCGCCCTTGAGTGCGGCGACGATGGCTTGGCGTTGGTCAGGTGTCATAAGGTCGCGCATCTTCTCCCTCTCCCCTCAACGGGGAGAGGGCCGGGGTGAGGGGTGGAAACGCTCGTTGTCATCCTCGCGCCGCATCCCATTAGTGTCTCTTCGTGTCCATTCGTGGTTAAAAATCACTGGTTCAACGAACCCAGATACCGCTCCGCATCAATCGCCGCCGCGCAACCCATCCCGGCCGCCGTGATCGCCTGCCGGTAAACGTGGTCCGAGCAGTCCCCCGCCACGAACACCCCCTCCACCGTCGTCTGCGACCCCTTCTCGCGCACCACGTAGCCGTTCTCGTCCAAGGCGATTTGCCCCTTGAAGAGCTGCGTGTTCGGGTAATGCCCGATGGCCACGAACACCCCCGCGCAGGGCAGGGTGCTTTCCGCGCCCGTCTTGGTGTTCTTGAGCTTCACCGCCGTCACCTTGCCCGCCGTCACGTCCAGCACCTCGGTCACCACCGAGTCCCACACCGGCTTGATCTTGGGATTCGACAGCGCGCGCTCAGCCATGACCTTCGAGGCCCGCAGCGAATCGCGCCGATGCACCAGATAAACCACCGAGGCAAAGCGCGTCAGATATGTCGCCTCCTCGCACGCGGAGTCGCCGCCGCCCACCACCACCAGCGCCTGATTGCGGAACATCGGCAGCGCGCCGTCGCACGTCGCGCAATAAGTCACGCCCT
>CAZOCL010000664.1:0-2606 GCA_964578245.1 uncultured Klebsiella sp.
ATGGCGAGGCGCAGGGGGAAGCCGACGAGGTCGGCGTCCTTGAACTTCACGCCGGGACGGTCATCGCGGTCGTCGAGGATGACGTCCACACCGGCAGCGGTGAAGTCGGCGTAAATTTTTTCGGCGAGCTGCATGACCGGAGACTCCGGTGCCACGACGAGCGGAGTGATGCAGACGGCATAGGGCGCGACGGCGAGCGGCCAGACGATGCCGTCCTTGTCGTTGCACTGCTCGATGACGGCCTGGAGGGTGCGGGTGACGCCGATGCCGTAGCAGCCCATGACGCAGGGCTTGGAGGTGCTGTCGGAATCGAGGAAGCGGGCGTTGAGCTTTTCGCTGTATTTGGTGCCGAGTTTGAAGACGTGGCCGACTTCGATGGCGCGCTGGATTTTCAGCGACTTCGCGCACTTCGCGCAGGGCTCGCCCTTGGTGACGGTGCGCAGGTCGAACCACGCGGCCACCTTCACATCGCGATCCATCGAGACGTTCTTGAGGTGGAAGCCGTCTTCGTTCGCGCCAGTGGTCATGTCGTTCGCGCCCTGCAGGCGCTCGTCGGCAATGACTTTCACGCCGGCGGGGACGTCCAGCACAGCGCCGAGGGAGCCGGGCTTCGCACCGAGGAGGGGCACGATTTCTTCCACCGTGGCAGGACGCGCGGCGACGACACCGGTCTTGGCCAGGAGTTTCGTCTCGTTCAACTGGTCGTCGCCCCGGATCAGGATGATGAGGGGCTGGCTGTCGGCGACGTAAACAAGGGTCTTGATCTGGCGATTGGCCGGCACGCTGTAGGGGGCCTTGCTGAGGGCTTCGATGGTGACGACGCCGGGGGTGGGGAATTTCTCAGTCGCAGGACCGAGGTCGCGCGGGGCGGTTTTGGGCAGGCCGCTGGTGGCTTTTTCGATATTGGCCGCGTAACCGCAGGCTTCGCAGTAAACGACATCGTTCTCGCCGGTCTCGGCGGGGACCATGAATTCGTGCGAGTGGCTGCCGCCGATGACGCCGGTGTCGGCCTCGACGGGGAAGCTCTTCAGACCGCAGCGGTTGAAGATGCGGGTGTAGGCGTCATACATCTTCCGGTAGCTGGCCATCGCGCCTTCGTCGCTGGCGTCGAAGGAGTAGGCGTCCTTCATGATGAACTCCTTGGCGCGCATGAGGCCAAAGCGCGGACGGATCTCATCGCGGAACTTCACGCTGACCTGGTAGAAGTTCACGGGCATCTGCCGGTAGGAGTTGATTTCCGAGGCGGCGAGGGTGGTGATGACCTCCTCGGCGGTGGGGCTGAGGATCCATTCCTTGTTCGAGCGGTCCCTGGCTTTGTAGAGGACGTCGCGGGCGGTCTCGTAGCGGCCGGACTGCATCCAAATCTCCGGCGGCTGGAGGGCGGGCATGAGGACTTCGAGCGCACCGGCACGGTTCATCTCTTCGCGAATGATGTCCTCGATCTTGCGCAGGACGCGGAGGCCGAGGGGCAGAAAGGTGTAGAGGCCGCCGGTGAGCTTGCGCACGAGGCCGGCGCGGAGCAGGAGCTTGTGCGAAAGGATCTCCGCCTCGGCGGGAGTTTCCTTGAGGGTCGGGATGAATGACTGGGTCCAGCGCATGAGGTGATTTAGCAGCAAAGCCGCCGAGAAATTATTTTCCCGACGGCCAGCAGGAAGAAAAGGAGGTTACTTGACCGTGTTGACGAGCGGGGCCAGGCCCTGGATGCGGACTTCGAGGCGGTCGCCGGATTCGATGGGGCCGACACCGCTGGGGGTGCCGGTGACGATAACGTCGCCGGGCAGCAGGGTCATGTTGGTGGAAATGAAACTGACCAAGGCGAAGCAGTTGAAGATCAACTGGCTGGTATTGGAATTCTGACGGAGCTGGCCGTTCTGGAAAAGCTGGATGGTGAGGTCGTGCGGGTCAATCTTGGTCTCCACGTAGGGACCAAGGGGGGTGAAGGTGTCGAAGGATTTGCAGCGCGCCCACTGGCTCTCGGCGTTCTGGATGGTGCGATCGCTGATGTCTTGGGCGGCGGTGTAGCCGAAGATGTAGCGGGCAGCGGCGGCGGGAGTGACGTTGCGGACCTTGCGACCGATGATGATGGCAAGCTCGGCCTCGAAGTCGGTGCGGTGGCTGGGGAAAGGGACTTCCACCTTCGCGCCGTCGGGGATGAGGGAGGTCGGGGCCTTGAGCCAGAAAAGGGGTTCCTTAGGCAGGGGTTTCCCGGATTCGCGGGCGTGATCGGCATAGTTCAAGCCGACGGCGATGACTTTGGAGGGCTGAACGGGGGTGAGGGTCTTGATGCCTTTTACCGACAAGGGCTTCTTGTCGAAGGAAGGTGAGCCAAAGACGTCCCCATGCAGGCGAAACAGTTCCCCATCCACGACTTTTGCGAAAAAAGTCTCGTCACCCTTCTGAAAACGGCCAATGGCTGCCATAAATATTGTGTGGTTCTAACAGGTTACGGGAGCGCGTCGCAAGTTGTTTTTTTGCCGGAACCGGCGGCTTTGGCCAGAGCTTGTTCAAGGAAAAAAAAGAGCCGGACAAAGTCCGGCTCTTAGGGAAAGATTTGGCGGCAACCTACTCTCGCGGAGGCTATACAACCACTACCATCGGCAATGCTG
>CAZOCL010000665.1:0-2605 GCA_964578245.1 uncultured Klebsiella sp.
TGGATGCCGGTGCCGGTCTGCGCGCCAGCACTAGCGCCGCCTCGGCGTGGTTCTCTGAGGCGCTCGATCAAGGCGCCAGCTACGTCGTTAAAACCGGCGAGACCTTGGCGACTAAAAAACTCACGCAGGCCCTGGCGCCCAAGCCTAATGCGCCAGCGCCCGCCAAATCATCGGGCAATTTTACGATCAACGCCGCGCCGCAATCCGCGCCGTCATTCTTCGATGAATTGGTCGCTTTATTCGGACAGCTCGTCGCCAGTCTCGAAAATCTTCTAGGGGTTAATCATGGACCAGCATAGCAACCGCAACGGTTTATTTTTGTCGCCCGGCTGGAAAGCGGGCGAGCCTTTCATCGCGCAAGGGGATAACACGTCCGTTGCCGCCGGCGCGGGCATCGCGGGCGCGGCGCGCGCGTCATTGTTAACAAAGACCGTGGCGCCGGCTTCGCGCGTTTACCTGCAATACATGGGCGTGCGCATTGTCGACATGGCCGGCTACGATCAAATTTATATCGCGCTGTTGAGAAACGGCGCCACGCTCAATCCCTGGGAAAAAATCAACGGCGAGCAGTTTGTCGATGAGCACATCATCGAAATAGGGCAGGAATTCGAGCCGGGCACGTTTGAGTTGGCCGCAACCAACATTTCAGGAACAAGCGAAGCGGGAGCGTCAGCGCAGCCCGGCGCTATTCGCGTGTTGGCGCGCTTGGTCGGTTTTACTTTGATTCAATCGAGGTGAGTATGCGTAAAATTATTTTAATCCTGGCGCTGCTGTGTTTCTCGCCGCTCGCCAATGCCCAAGCCACTAACGCCGTCGCCAGCTCCATCACCTGCGCCGCCACGGGTTCTTCCACGCTGGTAAAAGCCGCCGCGTATTCGCGCGAATCTTACCTGATATCGAACACCTCGGGCGGCACGGTGCGCATTGGTTTCTTAGCGAGCGGCACGGCGGTGTTGGACGATACTAATTCCATCCAGCTACTCGCGGGGCAGATTTTCTCTGATTCATCGCCGGGAATTTACGTCGGTCGCATTGTGTGCATGAACGACGCCGCCGGCACGGCCACGATTTATGTCATTGAGACGCGCCGCCCATGATGAAGCGTGTTTTATTAATTATTTTTCTGGCGTTGCCGACGCTGATCGCCAGCGCCGGCATGAATATTTCCGCCGGCAACGGCCCGCATACGCACGCTGATGCCAATACCGGGGGTTCCCGGCTTTCGCCGTCGCATATTGAAATCAATGCTCTTTTGCCGGCAACGACTGAGCCGGCTTTAGGCATCAATGGTCTTTTTAATGGAAATTCTGTTATTCAGGTAAACGAGAATGACGACAAAACCGGCGCGACCAACGTCTTATCGTCGTCTCTGCGATTAACGCGCAATGGCCTGCAACGATGGACTATTACGAAACACTTCGCGGCGGAAACCGGAAGCAATGTCGGTTCGGACTTGCAGATTTTGGCGATTAATGATGCGGGTACAACGACGCTTTTCGCTTGGACCTTCACGCGCTCAACCGGCGCCACGTCCTTTCCCGGTACAGTGTCCAGCGCTAAGGCTTGCGCCAGCGGTTACAGTCGCTTAACGCCGAATTTCTGTAAGCACAACAGCTCGGGTTCGGTGGTGCTTACCAATCCAGGGACCACTTGCACACTTTCCACGGCGCTGACCGGTGTCAGCGACGCAAAAGCGGTGGATGTTCTGGTCACTCCCGCGCTGCTGGCGCAAAACGCCGTCGCTGCCGTGGCTGGTAGCGCCCAGCTATTCGATCAATCGAGCGGAACGTGCGCGGGTAACGCCTACGATACCCTTTCGTGGACAGCGTACGAATTTGTTGCCACCGCGGGCGCGGTCCCGATCTTTCAAACTACGTCCAGCGCCGTGCATGTGCCGACTAACACCACGGGTCAGTTCCGCGCCAAGCAGGCGCAAGCTTCAACGATTTTAACAACTACATATCGCGTGATGGGGTATTACGACTAATGGACGGATGCGGCTGCCTTTTTCTTGCTCTCGGCTTGGGCCTTCATGGCGGGAATTTTGACGATGCCAAGTTCTATGGCGCGCCGCTCGCTAACCCGCTCGGCCGCATGGAAATTGGCTACGAAACTAAAAACAATTTCACCATCAAGCTTGAGCACACGTCGCAGGTGCTGGTTAAAGATTTTGGGTTGAACGTGCTGATGATCCAGAAACGCTGGAACATCCCGAGGGATTGAGTGAGTGGAAAAGCTTGGCTCGTCGCTATCGTGTTGCTGCTCCTGCTGGCCGGGGGTGGTTTCGTGATTTATGCCCGCACCGCTGAATCGCGCGCCAACGAGGAAAAATATTCCAGCGCCATCCCCGCTGCTGAGTTCCAGTATTCGCTGCCGCATGGTTTGTTGCATCGGGTGATTTATCAAGAGTCGCATTTTCGCACCGACATTATCGATGGTTCGACTGTCTCGCCCGCCGGCGCCGTGGGCATCGCTCAATTCATGCCCGAGACCGCGGCCAGCTTGGGCGTCAATCCCTACGATCCCTACGATTCGATCACTGGCGCGGCGCGTTACCTGCGCGATCTGCGCAAGCAGGTTAGTTCCTGGTCGGAAGCCTTGGCCG
>CAZOCL010000666.1:0-2596 GCA_964578245.1 uncultured Klebsiella sp.
GCGGGGTCTTGCCGAGCGCCTGGCCGACGAGTTCCGCCATGCGGACGAGCGTGTTGCCCTGGCCGCAGGCGAGGTTGACGGTTTCGTTCTTCACGCGGCCCGCTCCCAGTGCCGCCACGCCGCGCGCGATGCCGTCCACGCAGTCGTCCACGTAGGTGAAGTCCAGCACCTTGTCCGCGCCGAAGATGGTGATGGGCTGGTCCGCGGCGATACGCCGGATGAAGAGCGGGATGACGCGCTCCATGCGCTCAATGTCGTTGTCGAACCGGCCATAGACGTTGCTGAAGCGGAAGACGAGGTAGGGCAGGCCGTAGCAGCGCGCATAGGAGTAGATCAGCGCCTCGCCCGCAATCTTGCTCGCCGAGTAGGTGCTCTCCGTGTAGGCGAAGTCCGCGCTGGCCTCCGCCGTGGCGAAGCGGTGGATGTCTCCATAGACCTCGCGGCTGCTGGAGAAGACCAGGGGCGTGCGGGTCTGCCGGCAGTATTCGAGCACGTTGAAGGTGACGGTAATGTTCTCCAGCGCGCGGTGCGGTTCCTTCACGAGCTGGTGGACCTTGGCGTTTGCTGCCAGGTGAACAACCACGTCGGCCTTGGGATATTCCGCGTCACCAATGCCGTTGGGCGAGGCGGGGTAGTTGCCGCTCAAGTCCTGGAGCAGGGTAGGGAAGCGGTCGGTCCAGGTGTTCGCACGCTTGTCCACGCCGAAGACCTCATGGCCGTCCGCAAGCAGGCGCAACGCGAGGTTGGTGCCGATCTGCCCGCTGGAGCCGAAGATGAGGAGGCGCATGGACGGGGGGATTTAACCACGAATGGACACCAAGGGACACGAATTTTGGGGCGGGGGCGTGTTGCGTGTTGCGTGTTGCGTGCTGTGGTCCGATGCGTCCTCGGTTTTCACGCAACACGCAATACGCAGCACGGTTTACTTTCCTGCCGCTAGAAATTCGGTCACGGCTGCGATGACCTCATCTTGCTGCGCTGTGCTCAGCTCCGGGAAGATGGGAATGCTCAAGACCTCGGCGGCGAGTTGGGCGGAGACGGGCAGGTCGGCGTCGGTCTGGCGGGCGGAGGCGAAACACTCCTGGGCGTGGAGGGGCACCGGGTAGTAAATCTCCGTGCCGATCTGACGGGCGGCCAGCCACGCGCGGAGGGCTTCGCGGCGACCAGTGCCGGGCAGCCGCAGGGTGTATTGGTTCCAGGTGTGCCCGTTGCCAGGCTGGGCGAAGGGCAGGATCAGGCGCGCGCCCGCCGTGGCGGAGCAGGCCTCCACCACGCCGGGCAGTTGGGTGAAGGCGGCGGTGTAACGCACCGCATTCCCCGCACGCTGCTGGGCATAGCCATCCAGCAGGGGCAGCTTCACGGCGAGCAAGGCTGCTTGCAGGGCGTCGATGCGGAAATTGGCGCCCACGAACTTGTGGTAATACTTGGGGTGCGCGCCATGGTTGCGCAGCAGGACGGCGCGTTCCGCGAGGGCATCGTCATTGGTGGTGAGCAGGCCGGCGTCGCCGAACGCGCCGAGGTTCTTCGTCGGGAAGAAGCTGAACGCGCCGAACGTGCCGAAGCCCCCCACGCGCAAGCCGCCTTGCGTCGCACCAACCGCCTGGCAGGCATCCTCAATAACGTGAATGCCATGCTGCCGCGCGAGCAGGTTGATCGAAGCCATCTCCGCCGACTGGCCGTAGAGATGCACGGGCATGATGGCCTTGGTGCGCGAGGTGATGCGACGGGCGGCGTCGGCCACGTCGAGATTGAAGGTGTCGGGCTTCACATCACAGAAGACCGGGGAGGCTCCCGTCCGGGCCACGCACCCGGCGGTGGCGAAGAAGGTGAAGCTCGGGCAGATCACCTCATCCCCGGGGCCGATGCCCAGCGCCATGAGTGCGAGCAAGATGGCGTCGGTGCCGGAGGACAGGCCGATGGCGTGCCGCACACCGAGGAACTCCGCGCACTGCCGCTCGAAGCCCAGCACCTCGGGCCCGAGGATGAACTGGCCCGAAGCGAGCACGCGGGCGAAGGTGGCCTGCAGTTCGCCAGCGAGGGTGTTGTTCTGGACTTTGGTGTCGAAGAGGGGAACGGCCATAAAGCTTCAGATGAGACGCGGGTTGACGCCGGTTTTGACGAGACTGGCGGAGGCCAGTTCGGTTTCCACCGTGCGGCCCAGGAACTCGAGCAGCACGCGGACGCGGTCCTTGGCGGGCAGCAGTCGCTGGACCACCGCAGTGATGCCCATGAAGGTGCCGTCCGCGATCACGACTTCATCCCCTGGCAGCACGGCGTCGGGGAAGACCTTCAGGTCTGAGTCGTCCAGCCGTTCGCGCAGCTCACTGAGGATCTCGTCCGGGACGGGGGCGAAGTAACTGCCGAAGTGGACCACGCCGGCGACGCCTTGGGAGGCCTGGATGATCCGCAGGTCGCGCAAAGGGAAGCGCGCGAAGAGATAGTTGGGGAACATCGCCTCGGTGAACCAGACTTTGCCGCGGCGGGTCGCCCGTTGAAAGCGCACGCGGGGGCAGAAGACGTCCACGTCCGGCAGCAGTTTAAGACGCTGGGCGGCGATGTGCTCGTGCTTGAGCTGGGACCGCACGCAATACCACGC
>CAZOCL010000667.1:0-2591 GCA_964578245.1 uncultured Klebsiella sp.
AAACCGGTAGGGCGAGACTCTGTCGAGCCCCATCTCGAGCGCAGCGAGGCGAGCGGAGCGAGCTTTCCCTCATCTGCCGGTGCCCAAGATGCTCGCTCCGCTTGCGCCTCCTTCGTTGGCAAATGGGGTTCGACGGAGTCTCACCCTACCAGGACAACGCGGCCAACTCTCCCTCTTCCCGCGTGAGCTCCCTCCCTGACGACCTGAGCAGTTTCTCGATGCTCGACCTGTTCAAGGCCGAGGCCGAGACGCAGAAGGCCGTGTTGAGTGATGGCTTGCTCGCGCTCGAGAAAAGCGCCACCCCGGCGCAACTCGAGGCGCTGATGCGCGCGGCCCATTCGCTCAAGGGCGCGGCCCGCATTGTCGGTCTCGATGCTGCCGTCCGAGTGGCACATGCGATGGAAGACGCGTTTGTCGCCGTCCAGCACAGCCCCGTGCCGCTGGCGCAAAAGCCCGTCGCCGGCCTGCTGGACCGCGAGGATCTCGCGCCGAAGTTTCGTGGCCAGACTGCGTTCACCACCCTGCTGGTGGACATGATGCTCGATGGCGTGGATCTGCTCAACCGCATCGCCAACACGCCGGAGGCGGCAATGGACAAGTGGAGCGGCGAGCTGGCACCCGAGATTGACGGCTTTCTCGCCAACGTCGCCGCGTTGATGGAGGTGCACGCGCAGGCGGAGAAATTCGCCCAGGCCGGCACGACACCGACCGCCCGTTCCACCGCAACGAAGCCAGCCGCGCCCGCCGCCGATGAAGAGCCGCCCGCCCCCGGCGCAGCGCCGACGAAGGAGGACGTTGACCGCTCGCTGCGCATCACCGCCGACAGCCTGAACCGCCTGCTAGCGCTCGCCGGCGAGTCCCAGGTGGAGGCGCACCGGCTCCGGCCTTTTGCCGAAACGCTCCTGCGCCTCAAACGCCAGCTCACCGACCTGAGCGCCGCCTTCGACAACGTCCGCGAAGCGCTGCCGACGGAACTGCTCACCGATCAGTTGCGCGACCGGCTGCATGTGCTGCAGTTGAGTGTCGCCGGCTCGCGCCAGTATCTCGGCAACCGGCTGGTCGAGCTGGAGAGCCTGGGCCGGCGCTCCTCGACGCTGTCCGGGCGCATGTATGACGCCGCGCTCGCCTGTCGGATGCGCCCCTTCGCCGATGGCATCCAGGGCTTTCCCCGCATGGTGCGCGACCTCTGCAAACGGCTGGGCAAGGAAGCCAGTCTCGAAGTCCACGGCGAGGACACGCAGGTGGACCGTGACATTCTGGAAAAGCTGGAGCCGCTCATCACGCAGATGCTGCGCAACGCGCTGGACCACGGGCTTGAGTTTCCCGACGACCGCGTGAGCAAGGGCAAGCATCGCTCCGGCAAGCTCACGCTCGAGGCGCGCCACAGCAACGGCAAGCTGCTCGTCTCCGTGGCCGATGACGGACGCGGAGTGGACAGCCACCGCCTGCGCGAGTCCATCGTGCGCAAGGGGTTGATTTCTCACGATACGGCAGCGCAGTTGAGCGAGCAGGAGCTGCTGGAATTCCTCTTTCTGCCGGGCTTTTCCACCAAGGACAGCGTCACCGAAATGTCCGGCCGCGGCGTGGGCCTGGACATCGTGATGAACATGGTCAAGAGCGTGCGCGGTTCCGTGCGCGTGACCACGGCGCTGGGTGAAGGGACGCGCTTCCAGTTGCAACTGCCGCTGACGCTGTCCGTCATCCGCGCGCTCCTGGTGGAAATTGCAGGCGAACCCTATGCGGTGCCGCTCACCGCCGTGAGCCGGATGCTCAAGGTAGCGCGCCAGGAGATCGAGACCAGGGAAGGCCGTCAGTTCCTCGCCCACGAGACCCACCGGATTCCGCTCGTCACCGCCCATCAAGTCCTCGACCGCGGCGAACCTCAGGGGCTCAACGGCGATTTGCCGGTGATCCTGCTGGGCGAACGCGAACAAAGCTTCGGCCTGCTGGTGGATCGCTTTATCGGCGAGCGTGAGCTGGTCGTGCTGCCGCTGGATGCCAAGCTGGGCAAGGTGCAGGACATCGCGGCAGGTGCGCTGATGGAGGATGGCGCGCCGGTGCTGGTTCTCGACGTGGACGATGTGCTGCGATCCGCCGAGCGGATTCTGTCCGCCGGCGTGGCCGGGGTGCGTCCTGACCTGCCCGCAGGACCGACGCGCCGTCGTCAAAGAGTGCTCGTGGTGGATGATTCGCTCACGGTCCGCGAGCTGGAACGAAAGCTCCTGGCCGAGCGTGGTTACGAAGTCGAAGTGGCGGTGGACGGCATGGATGGCTGGAACGCGGTGCGAGCCGGCAGCTTCGACCTCATCATCACGGACATGGACATGCCGCGCATGGACGGCTCGGAGCTGACGCGCCTGATCAAGGGCGACGTGCTGCTGCGCTCGCTGCCGGTGATCATGATCACCTACAAGGAGCGCGAAGAGGACCGCCAGCGCGGCCTGCGGGCCGGCGTGAATGTGTTCCTGACCAAGGGCAGCTTCCAGGATGCGACCTTCTTGCGCCAGGTGGAGGAACTCATCGGTCCACCGGCGTAGCCCGAATTCCTTCTGGGAATTCGCGGAATGAATCCCAAAGGGATTCCGGCACAA
>CAZOCL010000668.1:0-2537 GCA_964578245.1 uncultured Klebsiella sp.
TCGCGCGCGATGGAGTGCGGGGACTCGTCCCCGCTTTCCGCAGGCGACTTGTCGCCGTCGAAGTTCGGGATAGCCCGTCCGCCTCGGCACGTCCCTGCTCGTGCAGCCAAGACCCCGCGTGGCGAAACCACGCCACTGGCCATTGACGGCGAGCACTCGCCGCCCTCCAAAATGCTGCCGCCGGACTTGCCTGCCCCGCCGTTGGCGGCATACTGCCCCCACATCCATGAAGCGTGTAACTGCCGTCTTTACCGTGTCCTCGGCCAAGTCAGCAGGCTTTCATGCGATAGAAACCCACTCCTGAGTTGAATCTTGAGCAGCCCGGAAGCCAACCAACCGGTAACGTCCCCTTGGTGGAAGATGGCAGTATCGCTGTCTCGCGGGGAGCGAATTGGCCTCCTTGTCGTGGCCTTGATCGTTGGCCTCTGGTTTTGGCAACGAGAACCTCGCTGCGAAGGCCAGCCACTGGGTCACTGGCTAAAGGCTTTTGCGTCGCTTAGACAGGGCCTCGAAGTGTCCAAGCGAGAGAAAGAGAGCGCTGGGGTGCTGGAGCGGACCCATGGCAAAGCAGTCCCTCACCTTGTCAAACTGCTGGGGAAGCAGGACTCATTTTGGGACGAACCCTTGCAACCCAGCCCGGACCATGGAGATTTGACCAAAGCTTTTCGCGACCTGACCCGTGAGTGGCGCCCGTTGCCGAACTGGGAGTTGCGCCACCGTGCCACCGAGGCACTTGGGTTCATGGGGCAGCAGGCGAAGCCGGCGCTTCCTGAACTGCAACGACTGATGCTGCAAACCGATGATTACGCTTCCCCAACCGCAGCCCAGGCCCTTGCCAGAATCGGAGATGAAGGCATTGGTTTGCTCGCGAAGACCGTCCAGGAAGGATCACAACCCCAGAAGCGCCAGGCATGTTTTGGACTCCTGAAAGCAGCGGAACTTTCTGAAGCGGCGGTTCGGGCTTTGGAGGGAGCACTGACCAACGAATCTATTGAAACACGGGCCTTCGCAGCGCATACGCTTTCAAAGTTTCGGCTGGCTCCTCAAAAAATATCTCCCGCGCTGCTAACCTTTACTGACCGGGGCAAACCGGGTGACTGGGGCTTTAACAGGCGTGGCCAACCGGCCGATTGGTTGTGCGAGGTGCTTCGCAATTCCGTTGGGCAGATGGACGAGCCAGCCTTGGTGAAACTATTTCAGAAACAGTCTGCCGATAATCGCAAACTCATCGTCAGCCTGCTCACCAAGGACAAACCCGCGCAGGCTGAAGCACTGCAACGCTCCGTTGGCGATCTCTAATTTATGAAATACATCCTCGCCCTCGACCAAGGCACCACCAGCTCCCGCGCCATTGTCTTCGACCACGCCGGGAGCATCGTTTCCGTGGCGCAACAGGAGTTCCGGCAGATCTTCCCCAAGCCCGGCTGGGTGGAACACGACGCCAACGAAATCTGGGCCACCCAGTCCAATGTCGCCGCCGACGCCATCCTCAAGGCCGGCCTTACCGCCAATGACATCGCCGCCATCGGCATCACCAACCAGCGCGAGACCACCGTCGTGTGGGAGCGCGCCACCGGCAAGCCCATCGCCAACGCCATCGTCTGGCAGGACCGCCGCACCGCCGCCGTGTGCGACAAGCTCAAGCGCGCCGGCCAGGCCGCCCTCATCCGCCGCAAGACCGGCCTCGTGCTCGACGCTTATTTCTCCGGCACCAAGCTCCAGTGGCTGCTCAACAACATCCCCGGCGCGAAGGCCCGGGCGAAGCGCGGCGAACTCGCCTTCGGCACCGTTGACTCCTGGCTCGTCTGGCAGCTCACCGGCGGCCGCGTCCACGTCACCGACCCCAGCAACGCCTCCCGCACCATGCTCTTCAACATTCACAAGGGCGACTGGGACGACGAGCTGCTCGCCCTCTTCGGCATTCCGCGCAGCGTGCTCCCGCAGGTGCGCGCCTCCTCCGAGGTCTATGGCGAGACCACCCATTTCGGCGCGGCCATTCCCATCGCGGGCATCGCGGGCGACCAGCAGGCGGCCCTCTTCGGCCAGGCCTGCACGCGGCCCGGCATGGTAAAGAACACCTACGGCACCGGCTGCTTCATGCTGATGAACACCGGCACCAAGCCCGTGACCTCGAAGAACAACCTGCTCACGACGGTCGCCTGGCGCATCGGCAACCGCACGGAATACGCGCTGGAAGGCAGCATCTTCATCGCCGGCGCGGTCGTGCAATGGCTGCGCGACGGCCTGGGCATCATCAAGTCCTCGCGCGAGGTCGAGGCGCTCGCCGCGCAGGTCACGGACACCGGCGGCGTCTATCTCGTCCCCGCCTTCGCCGGCCTGGGCGCACCGCACTGGGACCAATACGCGCGCGGCCTAATGGCCGGCCTCACGCGCGGCACCACCTCCGCCCACATCGCCCGCGCCGCGCTCGAAGGAATCGCCTACCAGGTCGCCGACGTGCTGCACTCGATGGAAGCCGACGCGAAGATCAAGCTGAAGGAACTCCGCGTGGACGGCGGCGCGAGCACGAACAACCT
>CAZOCL010000669.1:0-2519 GCA_964578245.1 uncultured Klebsiella sp.
CCGCCCGCTTCGATGCCACGATGCCCGGCCAGCACAAAGTCGCCGCCACGGTGATTGCGGACGACAAGAACGCCGCCGACACACTGGTGGCCTTTGATGTCGATGCGACCAACGCGGAACTGGCCAGCCCGCAGATCAACGGCGCGAACCTGGCCCGCATCGCGCGCGACACGGGCGGCCAGCACATCAACCGCGCCGACCCCGCCACCTGGCGTGCCTTGGAGCAAATGGAAAAGGTCCCGGTGACGAAGGTGGAAACCGTGGACCTGTGGAACGGCTTCGCCCTGATCCTGCTCCTCAGCGCGCTCCTCGGCGCGGACTGGCTGCTCCGGCTGCTGCGCGGCTTCGCGTGAGCGCGAACGCTGGGGTTGGGTGCGGATGCGGATGCCAGTTTCCAAGCAAATCGTCAGCCTGCCGCCGGAGGCCACCCCTCACCCAACCCTCTCCCCTCCTGGGAGGAAGGGAGAGGGAGTCACGTAGTCCGCTCCGGTTGGCAAGGGCACATCTCTTGGCCACGTTGCTGCCGAGGATTCTCCCAGCGGAAGAGTGAGGCAGCCAGCCGCAGCGCATTGCAGGCCTACTCGTATTTCCAGTTCCGCGACTTTCCCTTGGCGATCCATGCGAGGGCGGACTGGAGGCGCTTGGTGCGGGTCTCTTCGCATTTGGCGTCGGTGATCCACTCGAGGTATTCCCGCTTGCAACTGGGGCTGAACTGCTCAAACGCGGCCAGCGCTGCCGGGTTCGCTTTGAGCGCGGTCAGAAAGTAATCCGGCACGGGGATGGCCGGCTTCGCCTTTGCCCGGGGGCGTGGAGGCGGCTTGACCCCGGCCTCGTTGAGCGCCACGGCGGCCCGGATGTAGCGGGTCAGCGTGCGGTCGTCCGGCAGTTCGGCATTGGAAGTCAGGCGGCGAAACTTGGTGCGCGGGTTGTCTTTGGCCGGGAGGTCTTTGAAGAGGGTCTTGCCCTGCCAGAAGATGAGGGCGAAATGGCGTTTGAAAGCCGGCGTGGCGAGCAGGATGCCCTGATGCTCGTAGAACGGCGTGCTCCACTTGATGGTCTCCGTCACGTCCGGGCACGCGGCATGGACGAGTTTGCGGAGGCGCTTGAGCATGGGCTGCGCGAAGTCGGCGGCCTCGGCGATGTAGCGGTCCACACGCGGGTCCTTCGTAGGCATGCGGGGAGGGTAGGCAGACCGTGGTGGTTTTCAACTGTCCAATGCAGGCGCGCTCCGGGGAGAGCCCAGATGCGCAGGGTGAATTGAACGGTGCCTTCGCAACGGGTTTGACGTGCGAACCGCGCCGTTTCAGCCTGAGCACATGAGCCCTGCATGCGAACACAGTTCGGTCTTTCCGGCCAGCTTGAGCCGCTGGTGTTTTGGAACCGCCGTTGCCTGGACGCTGCTGGCCGGAACTACCGTCGGCTTGCACGGTGCTGAAGCAACGCCGGAACCAGCCTGGCGGACTTTGCCGCTGGTCACCGGCGGGAAGGTGGATACGAACTGGGTGCAGGTGGGCTGGGGTGGCTTCTCCGTGGAGGACGGCATGCTGCGGACGGAGCCGGAGGCGAAAGGGCTGGGCCTGCTGGTATTCCAGCGCGAACGGCTCGGGAACTGCCAGCTACGCATCGTCTTCAAGAGCAAGGAGGCGCGGTCAAACTCCGTTGTCTATGTGCGGCTGGCGGATGGCATTTTGGGCCAGACCGGTCATCCGGGCGCGGTGTTCGATCGTTCGACTGGCAAAATCTCGAAGGAATCCATGGAGCTGATGAAGGCATCCTCCGAACGCGAAGAGGGTCCGTGGTTTGCGGTGCATCAAGGATATGAGGTCCAGATCATGGATGCGGGTGATGCCTTCCACCGCACCGGGGCCATCTACTCGCTCGCACCATCATCGGCCGTGGTGGGGAAGGCCGGCGAATGGCGGACCATGATCATCACGCTAGCTGGCGAGCGCATTTTGGTGGACCTGGATGGTCAGCGCGTGACGAGCTTCGATCCGGGCAGTCCTGACCTCCCAGCGCGCAAGCAGTGGTTCGAGCCGAAGCGGGAGCCGAAGCGGCCTGTGGCTGGTTACCTCGGGCTCCAAAACCACGATCCAGGGGACATGGTGTGGTTCAAAGAAGTCAGCGTGCGGCCCCTGCCGGCGACGGGAGGAAAGTGACCCCAAGCCAGCGGCTTGCCGCCGCCGCGTTGCAGGTGGATTACTCTGTGCCGGTTCGTTCTGCTGTGGCCCACGGACGGCGGCTGCAAGCCGCTGGCTTGCCGTGCCGCCGGCGTCCTCGCCGGCCCCGCTGGCAGCCGGCGCGCAGAAGGGGCATTGCCAAATCCCCGGCCCTCCTGCTAGAACACGCCCCCTTTGACATGGCTCTCATAGTCCAAAAATACGGCGGCACCTCGGTCGGCAACCCCGAGCGCATCAAGAACGTTGCCCGGCGCGTGGCCGAGTATCGCAACCGCGGCGACCAGGTCGTCGTCGTCGTGTCCGCCATGAGCGGCGTGACCGACAACCTCATCAAGCTCG
>CAZOCL010000670.1:0-2515 GCA_964578245.1 uncultured Klebsiella sp.
TTGATCTCGGAGAACTTCGCGGTGGGGAAGGTCTTCTGGAAGTGCGCCAGAGTCTTGGGCCGCCAGCCCGGCTGCGCGGTGATGGAGCCGCCGAGGTAGGCGACCTTCACCTCGGCACCAGCCGTGGTGGCTTTGGCGAAGAAGTTTGGCAGGCCGGCACGCGGGCGGCATTCCTGCGCGGGTGCGAGGGGGAGTTCCTGGGCGCTGGTGGTGATGGCTGACCACGCTAGGGCGAGGAAAAGGAACTGGAGGACCAGAGCTTGGGAGCGGATTGAACGCGCTCTCGGATGCACGGGCCTTTCCCCCTCACCCCGGCCCTCTCCCTCCGGGAGAGGGGGAACCGTAGCCAGCCCGTCCGGCAGTCGCACGCGATCGGCACGCAGCAAACGCGGACGGAGTCTCTCCCTCTCCCGGAGGGAGAGGGCCGGGGTGAGGGGGAAGGCAACTCTCAACCAATGGAGCGCGCGAATCGTTGGAGCAGATGTAATGGACGTTCTCATGCCAGTAGTTCCTTGATGACTTCGCCATGCACGTCGGTCAGGCGGCGGTCGATGCCGTTGTGGCGGAAAGTGAGTTTGGTGTGCTCCATGCCAAGCAAATACAGCATCGTGGCGTGGATGTCGTAGCAGGTGGTCGGGGACTTGCGGTCCAGCGGCTTGTAGCCCCACTCGTCGCTTTCACCATGCGTGACGCCGCCCTTGATGCCACCGCCGCACAACCAGTTGGTGAAGACGAAAGGATTGTGGTCGCGACCCTTGCCGCCTTGCGTGCTCGGCATGCGGCCAAACTCCGTGGTCCACAGAATGATCGTGTCCTCCAGCAAGCCGCGCTGCTTGAGGTCCTGAATCAGCGCCGAGGCTCCACGCGCCATGCCGCGCGCGAGCGGGCCGTGGTCGCGCTCGATGTCCTCGTGGGAATCCCAGTTGCGGCGCGGGAAGCCGTTGTCGTTGCCGCTCCAGATCTGCACGAAGCGCACGCCGCGCTCCAGCAGCCGGCGCGCGACCAGGCACTTGCGCCCGAAGATGTCCGCCTCTTCCTCGGCGTTGATTTCCTTGGGCCACTCCTTGCGCGAATTATTGATGCCGTAGGCGCGCAGCAGGTAGTCCGGTTCCTTCGAGATGTCGAGCGCCTCGGGTGCGGCGAGCTGCATCCGCGCGGCCAGTTCGTAGCTGCGGATGCGGGACTCCAGCCGGCCATCGCCTTCGCGCGACGCGGCGTGGGTCTGGTTCAGCTTCGCCATCACCAGTTGCGCGGCCGCCTCGCTGTCTCGCGTGACGAAGTCACCTTTCTTGTGCGGGAACAGGTCGGCGATGGGCGTCTCCGTGCCGGGATAAATTACCGTGCCGCTGTGCTGCTGCGGGAGGAAGGCCGCGTCCCAGTTCTTGGTGCCGTTGCTGGCCAGACCGCGGTGGTCGGGCAGCACGACGAAGGTGGGCAGGTTCTCGTTCTCAGTGCCCAGGCCGTAGCTCACCCAGCTGCCCATGCCGGGGAAGCCGGGGAGGTTGAAGCCGGTCGCCTGCAGGAGCGTGGCCTGCGAGTGGACACCGGTCTTCCCCACGAGGTTGTGGATGAAGGCCATGTCGTCCGCCACATGGCCCAGGTCCACAACGGCATCGCTCAACATTTTGCCGGACTGGCCGTAGGGCTTGAACTCCCACACCGGCTTCTTCCATGGGCCGAGGCCATTCTGAAATGCTTCGACGGACTCGCCGAAGTCGCTGGGCTGGCCGTCGCGCTTGATCAGCTCGGGCTTGAAGTCGAAGAGGTCAACGTGGCTCGCGGCTCCGGCCATGAAAAGCTGGACGACGCGCTTTGCCTTCGGCGGGTGATGGGGTCTGGGGTCTGGGGTCTGGGGTGAGGCGGCGAGCAGCCCGGCCCGGCCCAGCAGGCTGGCCAGCGCGATACCGCCCAGGCCGCCGCCACTCTGCCAGAGGAACTCACGGCGCGAGCGCGGGCGTAGCGGCGCGAGGCGATGGAAGGGCGAGTCGTTTTTCATGCGCGTCTTAACGAGCAGGTTTGACGGCGGACTGCTTGAACTGACGGGCGAGGTCCTCGGTCGCCTCAAGGATATGGAAGCGCATGGCGGCACTCGCGCGGGGGGCATCGCCGGCTTCAATGGCGGCGATGATCGCCTCGTGCTGCTCGTGGGCGCGGGCCGCCCCGGTGGTGGAGATGGTCACGGAACGGCTCGCGCGGCCCAGATCGCCGAGCGACTCCAGCAGCAGCACGAGCACTTCGTTGCCCGAGGCGCGGGCAAGCTGTCGGTGAAACTCCAGGTCACATGCGACCGCCTCGTTCACGTCGGTCGTGCCCGCGAGCTTCGCCTGAACCTTCTTGAGCGCGCGCAACGAAGCCGGTTTTACCCGTTCAGCCGCGAGACGGGCCACCTCGGGCTCCACCAGCAGGCGAACCTCGGCGAACTGACGGAGCCGCTCGGCCATGTCCGGCAGCAGGAGGGCAAGCGAGCCGTTGAGCGGCTTGTGGAGCTTGTCCACCACCTTGATGCCGATGCCGT
>CAZOCL010000671.1:0-2506 GCA_964578245.1 uncultured Klebsiella sp.
CTTAGCGGGGGCGTAGCTCAATTGGTTAGAGCGCTGCCCTGTCACGGCAGAGGTTGCGGGTTCGAGCCCCGTCGCTCCCGCCAGTCTTTACTGGCGTTGGTCAGGCGTTTCCCCGGGTCACTTCGGGTGGCAGTTCTCGAAACTATTCCCCGATCCGAGGAGCCGCATGTGCCCGGCCGGGCCGAGAAGACTGGGGAGTTTGGCATCGGGAAAACCCGCACCGCAGAACCTGCAATTCACCCTTTCCTTTTCCCCCCGTTTCTCCACGCTCCCAGCCGCAACGTGATCGTAACGTAAACGCCATCCGTCTCCCGCTAATGGTCCGACTCAAAGATATTGCCTATCGCGCTGGCTGCTCGGTGATGACCGTCTCCAAGGCGCTGCGGGATGCGAAGGACATCTCCGTGGCCACCAAGGCGCGTATCCAGCAGCTCGCCGAGGAGATGGGCTACGTGCCGGACGCCGCCGCCGCCGGCCTGCGCACCCGCAGCACGCGCCTGCTAGGCCTGGTCATCTCCACGCTCACGAACCCGATTTTTGCCCGCATGGTGATGGCCATCGAGGAATGGGCCTACCAGCACGGCTACGCGGTCATCCTGATGCATTCGCACAACGACCCGCCGCGCGAGGAGCAGTGCATCCGCCGGCTGATGTCACGCCGCGTGGACGGGCTGTTCATCTCGCCTGCGTCCCGGATGGAAACGACCTCCCCCATCTACGAGGAACTGCTGCGCGGCGAAACGCCGGTGGTCATCCTCGGCTCGCGCGCAAAATTCTGCGCCGGGTTTCCGTGCGTGGAAAGCGATGACGCCGCCGCCTCGGCGAACGTGACGCGCCACCTGCTCGAACTCGGTCACCGGCGCATCGCCTATTTCGCCGGTCCCCAGGTGTCGCCTTGGGCGCACGACCGGCTGGCTGGATATAAGAAGGCGCTGCGCGAGGCCCGGGTGGACTTCGATGACCGGCTCATCTTCCAGGCCGGGGCGACGATCGAGGAGGGTGAGAAGGCCGCCGTCCAGTTCCTCAGCGAGGCCCCGGATGCCACCGCCATCCAGGCTGTCAACGACATGGTGGCCATTGGCACGGGCACGCTCCTGCTGCAGCAGGGCTTGAAGATTCCGCAGGATTATTCCCTGGCTGGATTTGGGAATGTGCTGGTCAGCGAGCACTTCCGCGTGCCGCTCACGACCGTGCGCCAGCCCAAGTTCCGTCTCGGCGTCGCCGCCATGGAACTGATGCTGGCGAAACTGCGCGGTGAGAAGGCCGAATCCAAGCGGCTTCCCGCCGACCTCGTCATCCGCCAGAGCACGGGAGTGCCGCCGGAGCGGAAGTAGTGGGGCGGGCCAAAATCCAAGGCCCAAACTCCAAATTCCAATAGCTGGAGCGAATCTCCTGTCGGTTGTCCACGCTCCGGGCTGCTTGGCGCGTCAGGCGGCAAAGGCCCGCTCCATCCCAGGAAAAGGAAAAGCACCCGACCGAACCGAGGGGGCATCTCAGTTTCTTGCAGGCTTGTCGGCGCGGACTTCAATCACCCCGGAGGGGTGTCACATCAATACCCGTGGGTGAAACCCACGGTGAGCGCGTCATGGAGCACAACCCCGGGAGGGGTTGAACGCAACGCCAGCCGATGAGCGAGTTCGACCCTTTCAGGGTCGAGCCGGAAAACCGCTCCCCGTGGGTTTCACCCACGGCTATTCACCTTGAAACCCTCCGGGTTTCTCCACTTGGCCGGAGACGCCTTGCAAGAAACTGAGATGCGCCCGAACCGAGGGCAGAAAGCCCGTCCTATCCTCAGTCCCACATCGCGGTGGCCATTCCAAGCACGTTGATGGAACAGGCTTTCAGCCCTCAGGGTATTTTAGCTGGTTCCTGGGGCGTTGCCCCAGGCTGGGATGGGCCGCGCCGTTGGCGCTGAAACGAATGCGCTGCTGCTGAATCGCTCCGATTAAAGCGCAGGCACCGCCCGTTTCCATGCCGCGATGAACATGCCATTCCCGCCGGTGCCCTGCGGCCAGAGGCATTGCTGCGGCTGCGGGGCTTTGTGGCTCTGAAACGGGTCCGGGATGGGCAGCGGCTCGAATTCGGTGTGCGCGGCCTGAAACGCGGCGGTCACTTCCGCGGTCTCCGCGCGGGTCAGCGTGCAGACGGAATAGATGAGGCGGCCACCCGGCTTCACCGAGGGCGCGACATGGTTGAGCAACTGCTGCTGCACTTCGGCCAGTTCGCGCACATCCTCGGCGGTGGCGGTCCAGCGGGAGTGCGGGTTGCGCTGCCAGGTGCCCAGGCCGCTGCATGGTGCGTCCAGCAGCACGCCGTCGAAGCGCGTCTTGGTGGGGAGCTTCGGGCCGCCGTCCCACAGTGCGGCGCGGTAGTTGAAGCACTTCGCGCGGGCGGTGCGGAGCTTGAGCTTCTTGAGCCGCCACTCGGCCCGGTCGCTGGCCCAGATCATGCCCTTGCCCTGCATCAGGGCGGAGAGGTGCAGCAGCTTGCCGCCTTCGCCGGCGCA
>CAZOCL010000672.1:0-2493 GCA_964578245.1 uncultured Klebsiella sp.
GACTCCGTCGAGCCCCATCTCGAGCGCAGCGAGGCGAGCGCAGCGAGCATCTCGGGCGCGCACCAAGATGCTCGCTTCGCTCGCGCCGACTCCGTCGGCAAATGGGGTTCGACGGAGTCTCACCCTACCGAGGGTAATGCGCTCCGCCCGTGGCTCTGGACCGGCCTCTGGCTGGGCCTGGGCTTCCTCGCCAAGAACACGAACGCCTTCCAACTCCTCTGCTTTGCACTGTTCTTCGCGCTGTGGAAACCGGCCCGGGCGCAGCTCCGCACCGCTGGTCCGTGGCTGGCGCTCGGCGTGACCGCGCTGTCCGTGCTGCCCCAGCTCGTGTGGAACGCGCAGCACGGGTGGGCGACGGTGGAGCATCTGCACAACCGCGCGGGCCTGGCGCAGGCATGGAAGTTCACGCCGAACTACCTGATTGATTTCGTGGTGGCGGAACTGGCGTTGCTCAACCCGTGTTTCCTTGCGCTCATCTTTGGGGGAGTGATGACGACGCTCGCCGCCTTCCGTCCGAGCGCATTCCAAACGCCATCCGTGTCTCCCAGCAGCACCGAAGGCGGCGAAGTCCAAGTTCAGCGCCCAGCACCTCATCCCACCGATCAAGGAACCAAGCTGCGACCTAACCGGTGGAAGGAGACCGTGCAAATGGACAGCATGAGATCCCTCCCCGCTCCGAGCAGCCCACCGGACGGCGGCTGCAAGCCGCCGGCACGAGTCGCGATGCTCCCGCTCTTTCTGTTCTGCATGGGGGTGCCTCTCTTCTTTGGCTACTTCCTCTACACTCTTCGCGCGCGAGTGCAGCCGAACTGGATCGTCCCCGCCGTTATTCCCTTGCTCTGCCTCGCTGCGCTGCAGGCCGAGGCTTGCTGGCGCAAGGGCGTGCGCTCCGTGCGCATCTGGTTCATCGCCGGACTGGCGCTGGGCCTGCCGCTGATCGTCCTCCTCCACGACACCAATCTGACGGCCAAGCTGTTTGGCCAGTCCGTGCCGCCTAACCGCGACCCGCTGGTCCGCGCGCGTGGCTGGAATGCCATGGCTGACGTGGTCGAGACCGAGCGGCAAAAGGTCATCGTAGCCACCGGCAAACCGGTCTTCCTCATCGGTGCGCACTATGGCATCACGAGCCTGCTGTCGTTCTACATCCCGGAGGCGAAGGCGGGAGTGCCGCACGCGCCGATGGTGTTCTACCAGTCGTCGCCTAAGCCGGAGAACCAGTATGGCTTCTGGCCCGGCTACGAAACACGGAAGGGCCAGAACGCACTTTATGTCCAGGAGTTGAAGAAAGGCGCACCACCGGAGCCGCCGCCCGCACGGCTGGCCGCTGAGTTCACGAGCATTGAAGACCTCGGCACGCGAGACATCCAGTATCGCGGGCAGACGATTCACACGGTGCGGCTGCTACTGTGCCGGGAGTTGAAGTGATGGCCCGCGAATGACGCGAATGAACGCGAATCTGAATCCTGCTGAGGAGGCCGCTCGCATTCGCGTCGATCCGCCTGTTTCGCGGGCCGAGAGCGCTTTCTTCCCCGTCCAGGACTACGACCTCGCCGCAACGCTCGGCTCCGGCCAGGCGTTTCGCTGGCGTCCAGTTGGTGAGGCGTGGGAAGGCATCATCAGCGGACACTGGGTGCGCTTGCAGCAGACGGCCGCCGGCATCACTGCCGAACTTCTGGGAACTCACGCACCACGCACCACGCACCACGCCGCCCCTCTGCTCCGCGACTTCCTCCAGCTCGACGCCGACCTCCCCGCCATCGTCGCCACCTTCCCTGACGACGAGCCGATGCGTGCGTCGGTGGCCGCGTGCCGGGGCTTGCGCCTGCTGCGACAGGAGCCGTGGGAGTGCCTTGTCTCCTTCATCTGCTCCTCCACCAAGCAGATCGTCCAGATCCAGCAGATCATCGCCCTGCTCTGCGAACGGTTTGGTGATCCAATCCCGCAGTCCGCCCCGGTAGGGCGAGACTCCGTCGAGCCCCATCTTGAGCGGAGCGGAGCGAGCATCCTGGGCGAAGTGCCCGGAGAAGCTCGCTGCGCTCGCGCCTCCTTCGTCGGCAAATGGGGTTCGACTGAGTCTCACCCTACCGGGTGCGGCGTGCCCGTGTTCGCCTTCCCCACCGCCGCCCGTCTGGCCGCGTGCTCGGAGGCCGAGTTGCGCACCTGCAAGATGGGTTTCCGTGCGCCTTACATCCTCGCGGCCGCGCAGGCGGTGGCGAGTGCCAAGCTGGACTTGGCCCGCCTGCACAGCCTCCCGACCACCGAGGCCCGCGAGGCGCTCATGAACCTCCATGGCGTGGGCCGGAAGATCGCCGACTGCGTGCTGCTCTTCGCCTACGGAAAACAGGACGCCTTTCCGGTGGATGTCTGGGTGCGGCGGGCATTGAAGGAGCTGTATTTCCCGCGCCGCCGTCCCTCGGAGAAACGGCTGGAACATTTTGCGAACACGCACTTCGGGCCGAATGCGGGGTATGCGCAGCAGTATCTGTTTCACTA
>CAZOCL010000673.1:0-2492 GCA_964578245.1 uncultured Klebsiella sp.
CGGACATCATCACCAGCTACGCGCTCGCGAACGGCAAGCGCACCGTTTACATGCCGGTCACCAAACGCTCGGATGCCTCGACGCTCTCGGTGGTCGAGCTGGTCAAGGCGAACATCCCCAAGTTCAAGCAGGTGCTGCCGGACGACATCGATGTGACCTACGAGTTCGATCAGTCACCCTACGTCGTGCGCGCCATCCGCGATCTGGTGAAGGAAGGCGCGCTCGGTGCCGTGCTCACCGGCCTGATGGTGCTCCTCTTCCTGCGCGACTGGCGGAGCGCGTTCATCGTGGTCATCAACATCCCCGTGTCGCTGCTGGCCGGAACCTTCGCCCTGTGGGTGAGCGGCCAGAACATCAATCTGATGACGCTGGGCGGGCTGGCGCTGGCCGTCGGCATCCTTGTGGACGAGGCGACGGTGGCGATTGAGAACATCCATGTCCACCTCAGCAGGAGACGACGTGAGGAGTCTCTATCTGAACGCGGAACGCGGATTGCGGAACGCGGATTGGGAAATGAGCCCCTCACGTCTCCTACACCAACGCTGGGCCGGGCCGTGCTCGATGCGACCGTCGAGACCACCGGTCCCCGTTTCCTCGCGATGCTCTGCGTGCTGGCGGTGTTCATCCCGGCCTTCTTCATGCAAGGCGCAGCCAAAGCGCTCTTCACCCCGCTCGCCCTGGCCGTGGGCTTCTCCATGGTCGCCAGTTTCGTGCTCTCCAGCACGCTGGTGCCGGTTTTGAGCGTGTGGCTGCTGCGCCACACGGGCCACCCCGCCGGCGCAAAGGACGGCCCGGAGACCGGCGCTCCGTCTGCTTACGCATCGGTCCTCCGCCCGCTCCTCGCCGCCCGCTGGCTGATTCTGCTTTTGTATCTCGGCCTCACTGCTGCGGGCCTCTGGCTCATTCTGCCCCGGCTCGGCACGGAGATCTTCCCCAAGGTGGATGCCGGCCAGATTCAGCTTCGCCTCCGCGCCGCGCCCGGCACCCAACTGGAAGAGACCGAGGCCATCGCCCTGCGCGTCCTCGACCTCATCAAGCGTGAGGCGGGCGCGGACAACGTCGCCATGAGCATCGGCCTGGTGGGCGTCCACGCGGCGAACTACCCGGTCAACCTCATCCATCAGTGGAACGCCGGACCCGAAGAGGGCGTGCTGCAAATCCAGTTCAAGCACGGGAGCGTGCGCACCGAGCCGCTCAAGGAGAGGCTGCGCTCCGTGTTCAAGGTCGAGCTGCCCGAGGCGCTCGTATCCTTTGAGCCAAGCGACATCGTCGAGCGGGTGATGAGTTTCGGCGCGCCCACACCCATCGAGATTGCCGTGCAAGGCCAGAGCCTGGCCGTCAGCAAGGAATTCGCCGACAAGCTCCGTGAGCGCCTCGCCAAGATTCCTTCGCTCCGAGACCTGCAGTTCGCGCAGGTCCTCGACTACCCGACCCTGGACGTGAACATCAACCGCGAGCGCGCCGGCCTGCTGGGCGTAAGGATGAGCGACGCGACGAAGTCGCTCGTGGCCAGCACCGCGAGCAGCCGCTTCACGGTGCCGAATTACTGGGCGGACCCCGCCAGCGGCATCGCCTTCAGCGTGCAGGTGCAGGTGCCGCAGGGCCGCGTGAACACGGTCGAGGAATTCAAGAACACCCCGGTCACGACTGCCGGCGGCAAGGCCACGCTGCTCCGTAACATTGCCAGTGTCAGCGAAGGCACCGCGCCGCAGACCTACGAACGCTACAACCTCGTGCGCGTCGTCTCGCTCACCGCGAACATCCAAGGGGAGGACCTCGGCAGTGTCGCGAAAGAAATCCACCGTGCGCTGAAGGACGTGGGCACGCCGCCGGCAAAGACCAGCGTCGCGGTGCGTGGGCAGATTCCTCCCATGGAAGAAATGTTCGCCGGCCTGCGCACCGGGCTGCTGCTCGCGGTGGTCGTCATCTTCCTGCTGCTGGCGGCGAACTTCCAGTCGGTGCGCCTCTCGGTGATCGTGGTGTCCACCGTGCCAGCGGTGATCGCGGGCGTCGCGCTGACGCTCTGGCTCACGCATACCACGCTGAACATCCAGAGCTTCATGGGGGCGATCATGGCGGTAGGCGTGGCGGTGGCGAATGCGATCCTGCTGGTGACCTTCGCCGAGCGGGCGCGGGTGGCGGCAGGCAGCCTGCCTGCCGTAGAAGGCGGCAGCTTGCGGCCCGGCCCGGCGTCCAGCCATTCGAGCGATGGCGTGACGCAGCAGCCCAAGCCGCCGGGCGGGACGCCCGGCTCTACGGCAGGCGGGACGCCTGCCGCCACGGCCGCGCTCGCCGGGGCCACGTCCCGGCTCCGGCCCATCTTGATGACCAGCTTCGCGATGATGGCGGGCATGCTGCCCATGGCCCTGGGCCTCGGCGATGGTGGGGAGCAGACCGCCCCGCTGGGCCGCGCCGTCATCGGCGGCCTGGCGGCGGCGACCCTGGCCACGCTTTTCATCCTTCCGTCCATCTTCGCCGTGGTGATGACCGGC
>CAZOCL010000674.1:0-2477 GCA_964578245.1 uncultured Klebsiella sp.
TGCTGATCGGCATCCTCGCGGTGCAGGCCGGGCTGGCGTTCTTCCATGCGCTGTCTTTCTCGACGGTGGGACAGCGCAGTCTGGTTGATCTGCGGCGCGACACCTATGCACGGTTGATTTCGCTGCCCATGTCGTTCTTCGCCCAGCGGCGCGTGGGTGAGCTGGCGAGCCGGCTTTCCGCCGATTTGATTCAGATCGAGGACACCTTGATCACCATCCTGCCGCAGTTCATCCGGCAAAGCACGCTGCTGGTGGGAGGCATCGCGCTGATCGCGGTCACGTCGTTGAAGCTCACTGGCATCATGCTGGTGAGTTTGCCGGTGCTGACGGTCGTCGCGGTGGTGTTCGGGCGCAAGACCCGCAAGCTGTCGCGCGAGGCGCAGGACCGGCTCGCGGACACGGCGACCATCGTCGAGGAGACGCTGCAAGGCATCGTGAATGTGAAGGCGTTTGCGAACGAGGGCTACGAACTCACCCGCTATCACGAGGGGCTGGGGAAGTTTCTGGTCACCACGTTGCGCGGGGCCCGGCTGCGCGCGGCGTTCATTGCATTCATCGTCTTCGCGTTGTTTGGTTCGATCGTGCTGGTGCTCTGGTCCGGGGCGCGGCTGCTGCAACAGGGGGAAATCACGTTCGGCGATCTCACCCGGTTCATTCTCTACACGACGTTTGTGGCGGGAGCGATGGGGCAGTTCGCGGAACTCTACAGCCAGCTACAAAAGGCCATCGGTGCCACCCAACGCGTTCGGGAACTGCTGCGGGAGACTGGCGAAGTCGACGCACGGCTAGGTCCCGTGCCGGCGTCCACGCTGCCTCGGCTGCGCGGTGAGGTGATCCTGGAGAACGTTCACTTTACCTATCCTTCGCGCGCAGGAATGGAAGTGCTGCACGCAATAAATCTTACGGCCTCGTCCGGACAACGGATTGCGCTGGTCGGGCCGAGCGGGGCGGGCAAGTCCACGCTCATCTCCCTGCTGCTCCGGTTGTATGACCCGACGACCGGACGGCTGCTGATCGACGGACGCGATGCACGGGATTACCAGCTCAGTGAACTGCGCGGACAGATGTCCATGGTGCCGCAGGAGGTGCTGCTCTTTGGCGGAACCATCGCGGAGAACATCGCCTACGGAAAACCGGGGGCGAGCGCGGAGGAGATTGAAGCAGCGGCGCGCCAGGCCAATGCGCACGAGTTCATCAGTGGCTTCCCGGAAGGCTACGCCACGCTTGTGGGCGACCGGGGCATCCGGCTTTCTGGCGGACAGCGGCAGCGCGTTGCCATTGCCCGGGCGATCCTGAAGAACCCGGCGATACTCATCCTCGATGAGGCGACGAGTTCGCTGGATTCGGAGAGCGAGCGGTTAATTCAGGAAGCCCTGGAGACGCTGATGCGCGGGCGGACTTCCTTCATCATCGCGCACCGGCTGGCCACGGTCCGGCATGTGGACCGGATCATTGTCATCGCGGAGGGCCGGGTGGTGGAGTCGGGCACGCATGATGAGTTGCAGGCGATTGAGAACGGAGTTTACCGACGGCTGGCGGCGCTGCAGTTCCGCGAGTGAACGGCGGGGGCGGGCGGATGGACGTTGACGGCAGGCCGCTCGGTTGGTTCGCTTGGCGCGATGCTTGATGCTTCTTCCGCTCCCGCTTCACCCTCGCACGTCGTTGGTGAAGGCTATGAATTCGACCAGGTCCGTGCCCATCTGGGCGGACAGCCGCTCCCGCCGCACTTTGTGGTGCATCGCGATGGGGTGATCCTCGGTCTGTGTCTGGGGCTGGCGTGGAATCCGCAGGCGGAGAGCGAGCCCGGTGAAGTGTGGGTAGGCCGCAAGGGCGACCTGCCGAAGTGGGGCGCCTTGCTGGCCGAGACGAAGGGGCCGCTGCCGGTCTATGTCCGGCGACAGGAGCGGGGCAAGTGGTTCTACATCGGCCTGCGTGAAGTGACCGGCAGCAGTGTGGATATCACTGAGATCAAGGCGCGACTCAAGCCACCAACGATCACTGCCGTCTCCCGCATCGTCTATCTGAAGCAAGTGAGTTCCGCGCCGCCCACAGCGGGTGCGGCGTGAGTGTGACCGGACGTATTTCCCTGTGCCCTCACCAACTTTTCATCCGCGCGATCCCCTGCACGGGATCACGCTCGAGAACATCCTAATTCAACTCGTCGCGCGCCACGGCTGGGTGGAGATGAGCCGGCGCATCCCGATCCGGTGCTTCATGTTTGACCCGAGCGTGAGGTCCAGCCTCAAGTTCCTGCGCCAGACTCCCTGGGCGCGGAAGAAGGTGGAGGAGTGGTTCATCCTGGAACTGCCGCCAGTGCCCGACGGGGGCAAGGCTGAGCCGCCGATTCCGCCCGGGCAGGCGCAATAGGCGCAAGCCCCAGTCGCCGCAAAAAGGCGCATCTAGGCAACCGCGCCATCCAACGGCGACGCGCTTCGGTCTCCCTCTCCTCCATGGAATGGAGGAGAGGGCCGGGGAGA
>CAZOCL010000675.1:0-2472 GCA_964578245.1 uncultured Klebsiella sp.
GGCTCCCTCTCCCAGCGGGAGAGGGCTGGGGTGAGGGAGAGCGGCCACGAAGTTCGGCACGCTCCGTATTACTAAACTATCCCGCAGTTGGTATCAACTCACGGCGAGAACTCGCCGCATTCCAAAGCGCACCAGTCTAATCCCCGGCAGCGCGTTTTTTTCCGCTCGCGCGTCGCGTTGACACCCCTGCCCTTGCTTCCTACCGTGCGGGCACATGAATGCTTTGAAAGACTCGCTGGTGGAGCTGATCCGCCGGACTTCCGCTGAGATCCCCGATGACGTCAACCGCGCACTCGTCACCTCGCTGGAGAACGAGAAGAAGGGCACCATCGCCGCCACCGCGCTCAAGATCATTGACCAGAACATCGAGCTGGCGAAGCGCAAGTCCCAGCCCATCTGCCAGGACACCGGCAGCGTGATCTTCTACGTGGACTGCCCCGTCGGCTTCGACCAGGTCACCTGCGAAGAAGCCGCGCGCGAAGCGGTGAAGGAAGCGACCACCAAGGGCTTCCTGCGTCAGAACTCCGTGGACTCCCTCACGGGCAAGAACGACGGCACCAACCTCGGACCCGGTGCGCCGACCGTCCACTTCCACCAGCATCGCTCGCCGGAAATCGCCGTGCGTCTGATGCTCAAGGGCGGCGGCTGCGAGAACGTCGGCGCGCAATACTCCCTCCCCGCCGAGAAGCTCCACGCCAACCGCGACCACGACGGCTGCCGCAAGGTCATCCTCGACGCCGTGCTTCAGGCGCAGGGCAAGGGCTGCGGCCCGGGCATCCTCGGCGTGTGCATCGGCGGCGACCGTGCGACTGGCTACGAATACAGCAAGCAGCAGTTCCTGAGGATGCTGGACGACCGCAACCCCAACCCCGAACTGGACGAACTGGAGCAGGACATCCTGAAGACCGCGAACGAACTCGGCATCGGCCCGATGGGCTTCGGCGGCAAGACCACCCTGCTGGGCGTGAAAATCTGCGCCGCCAACCGCGTGCCCGCGTCGTTCTTCGTGAGCATCAGCTACATGTGCTGGGCATATCGGCGGCAGGGCGTGGTGCTGGGTGCGGGGGGGGAGATTGAGAAGTGGTTGTATTGATAAGGTTGCGTATCAGGTTCCATTCGTCTTAATTCCATCATGCCGACGCTCGAACAGATCGAAAATGACGTGGCGCAGTTGTCCAAGACAGACCAACGGTCGCTGCTGGATTGGCTGGAGGATGTCGTCGAGGACGAACTGGAGTTCACCGATGCCTTCAAAGCCAAGATTGAGTCGGCCAAACAGGACATCAAGGAAGGCCGGGGCCGCGCCGTCCAGCCATGAGTTCTTGGACTGGCAAGGGGGCGGCTACGCAGATTCACGCGCCGGGGTTCGATGCCGACTTGCTCGCGCTGACGGATGGCATGAAGTCTCGAATGGAGGCCAAACTCTATGAAATGGGCCGACGGCTGGGCGAATTTCCGCACCATAGAATGAAAGGTTCGAACGACTTTCGCCTGCGAGTCGGCGATTATCGCATCATCTACAGCTTCGATTTGGAGCAGAACGTCATCTATCTGTTTGCCGTAGGAAATCGTCGCGAGATTTATCGGTGAACCACCATGACCTCACCTCATCGCAGTTGAGTGCGTTCGGTTTCCAGTCTCGGCAGCACTAACTTTTCCAAACCATGAGCTTCGTCATGATGGACGTTGAAGCCGACGGACCGATTCCCGGGGACTACTCGATGGTCTCCTTCGGGGCGGTCATCGTGGAGCCGTCCCTGTCACGGACGTTCTACGGGCGGTTGAAACCGATCTCCGAGAAGTGGATTCCCGAGGCGCTGGCGGTCAGCGGGCATTCGCGTGAGGAGACGCTCGCGTTTTCACCCGCCGAACAGGTCATGGCGGAGTTCAAGGGCTGGCTGGGGCAGAATGCCATGGGCCAGCCACGCTTCGTCTCGGACAACAACGGCTTCGACTGGCAGTTCATCAACTGGTATTTTCACCACTTCCTTGGCGAGAACCCCTTCGGCTTCTCCTCCACCAATCTCGGCTCGATCTACAAAGGCGTGACCCGGGACTTTTTCACGAACTTCAAGCACCTCCGCAAGACCAAGCACACGCATCATCCCGTGGACGATGCCAAGGGCAACGCCGAGGCCATGCTCGAAATCATCCAGCAGCACCAAATCGCGATCAAACTCTAGGAACATCCCATGACCTCCCTCACCTTCCCCTTCACCGAAGCCCAGGTCCGCGCGCTCAAAGTCGGCGAAGAGGTGTCCATCTCAGGCATCGTCTTCACCGGGCGCGACGCGGTGCACAAGTATCTGCATGAGGGCGGTGCGCTGCCGCCGGGCGTCTCGCTGCGCGACGGCATCCTCTACCACTGCGGTCCGGTGATGATGAAGCAGCCGGACGGCTCCTACAAATGCACCGCGGCCGGCCCCACCACCTCCATCCGCGAGGAGCCTTACCAGTGGCAGGTCATCCGTG
>CAZOCL010000676.1:0-2466 GCA_964578245.1 uncultured Klebsiella sp.
TGCGCGCTCGTCGCGTCTTCCTCAGGCTGCAATGTGGTGCCCATCGAGATGGCCGAGCAGTTCAAAAAGCGCGGGGTGAAGGTCGTTGCCATCATCAGCCGCGCACACTCGGAGGCCAGCACCAGCCGACACGCCAGCGGCAGCAAGCTCCAGGACTTCGCCGACCTCGTGCTCGACACCGGCGCGCCCGTCGGTGACGCCATGGTCTGGGTGCCGGGGCTGGAAACACCCGTCGCGCCCGGCTCCACCATCGGCGGCTGCGCACTGATTAACAGCCTCAAGGCCGAGGTGGCCGCGCGCCTCACGCAGGCCGGCCACCCGCCCAAGGTCCTGACCGCCGGGGCCGTCGTCGGCACCAAGAAGGCGACGGAACTGTTCGAGGCCGCCTACGACGAGCACGCCCACCGCATGGCGAAACTCTACGAAAATCTGGGGGCCAAATGAGCGCACGCGTGTTGTTGGTGGAATGTGCGGACCGGGCGGGCTTGGTGCATGGCATCACCGGCGTGCTCTTCCGGCGCGGCCTGAACATCGTCGGCAACCAGGAGTTCGTGGACCGCGAGACGGCGCGCTTCTACATGCGCACCGAGTTTGACGGCGAGGCCGAGGCCGCCGCGCTCGTCGCCGAGGTGCAGGCCGTCCTGCCAGAGGATGCCTCCGTGCGGTTGTCCGACCTCGCGCCCAAGCGGATCGTGGTCTTCGCCAGCAAGGAGCACCACTGCCTCGCGGATTTGCTCGTGCGGCACGAGTTCGGCGAGCTGAACACCCACCTGCTCGCCGTGGTGAGCAATCACGAATCGCTCGCGCCGCTGGTCGCCAAGTTTGGCCTGCCGTTTCACTTTCTCCCGCACGAGGGCGCGACCCGCGAGGCGCACGAAGCTGGTCTGCGGCGCATTGTGGCCGATTATCAGCCTGAGTTTCTCGTGCTGGCCAAATACATGCGCATCCTCAGCTCGGATTTTGTCGGCCGCTTTCCCTCGCGCATCATCAACATCCACCATTCGTTCCTCCCCGCCTTCGCCGGCGCGAAGCCCTACCATCAGGCCTTCCAGCGCGGCGTGAAGGTCATCGGAGCCACGGCGCATTTCGTCACCGACCAGCTCGACGAAGGCCCCATCATCGTCCAGCAGGTCATCCCCGTGGACCACACCCACCGGCCGCAGGACCTGGCCCAGGCCGGGCATGACGTGGAGCAGCTCGTCCTTGCCCGCGCGCTGCGGCTTGTCTTTGAGGACCGCGTTTTTCACTGCGCCAACCGCACCGTGATTTTTGACTGATTATGCAACCGCAACCTCTCCGCACCACCGTCATCGGCAGCTACCCTTTCCCTGGGTGGCTGGAATTCGCCTGCCAGCACCTCGGCCAGTTCGGTGACGCGGACCGCGCCGAGATGGTGGACGACGCGGTGGCCATCGCGGTGAAAGACCAGGTGGACGCTGGCCTCGATGTCATCACGGACGGCGAGCAAACCCGCCTGGACTTCAACCTGAGCTTCTACGGCTTCATCGAGGGCATCGAACTGGAGAGCGCCCCGCCCCGCCGCTTCGGTCCCCCCGCCCACGACCAGCGGGGCAAGCACAAAGTCATCAGCGAACTCCGCGCCCCGCGCGGCCTGGGTGCCATCGAAGACTTCGAGCGGTTGAGGCGGCTGGCCGGGCGTGGCTCTGACTCCGCAGCCGCCCTTCCCCCCCACCCTAGCCCTCTCCCTCCGGGAGAGGGGACAGCCACGGATGAGCGCGGTGCGGGCATGCACGCTGGTTCAAAGTCCGTTGCGGGTGGTGCTCGCCCAGCGCGGACTGCGTCTCTCCCTCTCCCAGCGGGAGAGGGCCGGGGTGAGGGAGAACGGGTGCTCCAGACTTCAGCCTCCGCCCCGGTCTTGAAAGCGAGTGTGCCCGGCCCTTACACACTTTCTGGCCGCCTTATCCCGAACGACCAATACAAGAACCGCTGGGAGCTGACCGAGGCGCTGCTGCCGCTCGTCCGCGCGGAGTTGGAAGCCCTCGTGCGCGCCGGCTGCACCGAGATCTGCGTGGATGAGCCGAGCATGAGCTGCTACGCGCACCGCGAAGACCCGAAACGCTTCGTGAACATCTTCAACCGCACCGTCGAGGCCGTTGCCGGCAAGTGCCACCTCAGCACGCACCTGTGCTTCGGCAACTACAAGGCCCGCGCCGTCGGCCCGCGCCAATATGCCCCGTTGTTCCCCGCCTTCCTCGACCTGCTTGTGGACGAAATCCATGTGGAGATGGCGAGCCGGGAGTTTGCGGAACTGGAAGTCATCGCCGAGATCGCGAAGCGTCACATCGCCGCCGTGGGCATCGTGGATGTGAAGAGCTACTACCTGGAGACGCCGGAAGACATCGCCGCCCGCGTCCGCGCCTGCCTCAAGCACGCGCCAGCAGACAAGCTCGCCTTCGCCCCCGACTGCGGCCTCTCCCAAACCGCCCGCTGGGCCGCGAAGCTGAA
>CAZOCL010000677.1:0-2465 GCA_964578245.1 uncultured Klebsiella sp.
CGGTGCCGAAGAAGTTCGTGTCCGGCGTGTAGGTGAAGCCGCCGTTGGCATTGAGGCTCATCGTCCCGTGCGCCGGGTCAGTAAGCTTGGTGGCGGTCAGCGCGTCATTCTCGATGTCCGTGTCATTGGCCAGCACGCCGGTGCGCACCGGCCCGGCGCCCGCCGGCATCAGCCCGCCGACCAGGAGCACGTCCCCCTGGCTCATCGAGTAGCTGTCGGGGTTGGCCACCGGCGCGTCGTTGATCGCGCGCACGACGATCGTGAAGGTGTTGGTGCTCCGGTCCATGTGGGTGTCGCCAAACGGGCCGTCATCCACCACCACCACGGTCACCGTGGCGCTGCCGTTGGCGTTGGCAGCCGGCGTGAAGGTCAGCGCCCCGCTATAGTCGAGGTCCGGGGCCACACGGAACAGGGACGGATTGTCCACGGAGACGAAGTAGCCATACAGGAACTGCGCTGACTCGTTTGCCGGGCCGGGTGAGAAGGTCGCGAATCCGCCGAGCGTCTGTGCGCCAGCATCCTCTGCGACCGTCACCGTGCCTTGCGCGAACGTCACGCTCGGCGCGTCGTTCACCGCCGTCACCAGAATCAGGAACGTGTTCGTCGCCTGGTCCACGCCGCCGTTGTCCGTCCCGCCGTTGTCCTGGGCGACGATCGTGACCAGTGCGCTGCCGTTGGCATTTGCCGCCGGCGTGTAGGTCAGCGTGCCATTCGGCGCAAGGGCGGGCGGCGCACTGAACAGCGCCGGGTTGTCGTTCAGGAGCGTGAAGCCCACCGTCTGGCCGGCCTCGTCCGCCGGACCGGGTGAGACGCTGGTCACGAAGCCGGCGATTGACTGGGCTCCCGCGTCCTCCAGCACGGTGAGGCCGGAGATTTGAACATAGCTGTAGGACGTGTAAATCTGGCCGCCGTTTTCCACCACCGCCAGTTTCGCTCCGTCCGCCGAAGCGGCGACGGACACCCAGAACCGGCTGCCCGCGCTTGATCGCTCAGTCCAGGTCACTCCCGAATCCACCGAGGTGTAAATGTAGCCGCCAAGCAGGCTGAAGGGCAAAGGCAGTCCGCCATCCACCACCACCAGCTTCGTCCCATCCGCCGAGGACGCGATGGCATAGGGCCGGAACAGCAAGGGCGAACCCGCCTGCCCGGTCCACGTCGCACCGCCGTCCGTCGAGGTGTAGATCGCCAGGGCACCCGAGTCCGGCTGGTTCACCGCCACGAGCTTCAACCCGTCCGCCGAGGACGCAGTGGAAAGCCAATACCGGCTGCCCGCACTGGGCTGCGGCGTCCAGGTCACCCCGGAATCCGCCGAGGTGTAGATCAGCCCGCCGTTCTGATCGCCGCTGTCCACGGCCACCAGCTTCGTGCCGTCCGCCGAAATGGAGATGGAATTCCAGGTGCGAACGGCCTCCCGCTCCGTCCAGGTCACACCCGAGTCTGTCGAAATATAGAGGTGCCCGCCGTTGACGGACGCCGCCAGCTTCGTGCCGTCCGCCGAAGAAACAAGGCGCGACCAGTTGTAGCTGCCGGAGGCCTGCGCCGTCCACGTCACGCCGGAATCCACCGAGGTGTAGATCAGCCCGCCGCTGCCGAAGCCATCGTCCGCCGCCGCCAGCTTCGTGCCGTCGGCCGAGGAGGCGATGCTGAACCAGTCCCGGGCCCCCGCACCGGCCTGCGCCGTCCAGGTGACGCCGGAATCCACCGATGTATAGATCATCCCGCCGTATTCCACTGCCGCGAGCTTCGTCCCATCCGCCGAGGAGGCGATGGCGCTCCAGTAGCGGTTGCTCTCCCGGGCCGTCAAGGTCGCGCCCGCCGGGAGGGACGTGCCGGAAGGCAGCGCAAAACTCGGCGCGTCGTTCACGGCCGTCACGTTGATCACGAAGGTGTTCGTGCTCTTGTCCGCCCCGCCGCCCAACGGTGGCAGTTTCAAGGCGGTCGGGGCCAGTCCGGTCCCCCCGTCGTCCTGCACCACCACCGACACCGTCGCGCTGCCGTTCGCATTGGCCGCCGGGGTGAACGTAAGCCGCCCGTTGTTGTCAATCGCCGGGGCCGTGCTGAACAGCGCCGCGTTGTTCACCGTGACCGTGTAACCCACCAAGGTCTGCGCCGACTCATTCGCCGGACCGGGGGAGAAGGTCGCGAAGCTGCTGACGCTCTGCGCCCCCGCGTCTTCCAGCACCGTCACCGTGCCTTGCGCAAAGGTCACGCTCGGCGCGTCATTCACCGGCGTCACGCTGATCGTGAAGGTGTTGGTGCTCTTGTCCACCGCGCTGGGGGTGCTGTTGATCGTGGTCGGAGCCAGCCCGGTTCCGCCGCTGTCCTGCACCACCACGGTCACCACGGCCGTGCCGTTCGAGTTTGCGGCGGCCGTGAAGGTGAGCTGGCCGTTGTTGTCAATCGCCGGGGCCACGCTGAACAACCCGGCGTTGTTCACCGTGACCGTGTAGCCCACCAGCGTCTGC
>CAZOCL010000678.1:0-2455 GCA_964578245.1 uncultured Klebsiella sp.
TCGGCAGCGTGTTCTTCGGGTCGGTCATCAGGAAGCGCGCGACCGACAGGTCGGCCGTCAGGGCGCTCTCACCCTTCGCGGCGAACTTTGCGTTCGCGTTCGCATTGATGGTCACGGATACCAGCTTCTTGTCCCCCAGCGACTGCGCGAGCACCGGGCCGAGCAGGCTCTCGTTGAAATCCGTGAGCTTCACGACGGCGGCTCCAGCCTGCGCCTTGGTGTCAAAGCTGCCCGTGACATCGAACGAGCCGCCCGGCTTCCCGTTCGCATTCACCCCGCCCGCAAGCTGCTTGAGCGTGATCAGCATCTGGTTGGTTGCCGGCTGGCGGAGCGTCGCGTCCGTCACGATGCGCAGGTCCAGCGGGACGTTGGGGACCGTGCCCTTGGGATCGGAGAGATGAAACCGGGCCACCTGCACATCCGCCTTTACGAGCGTTTCACCCGCGGGATTGTAATTCGCATCGAGCGAGAGGCCGATGTTCCCGGAGACGAGCTTCATGTCGCCCAGCGAGGGCGCGAGCACCGGGCGGAGCAGGTTCTCGTTCAGGTTCGCCACCTTCACCGAGGCGGTGCCGGCGGACTTCTTCAAATCGTAGTTTGCCACCACGTCCACCGTGCCGGCCGGTTGCCCCGCGTGCGTCAGTGCCACCGCCAGCTTGCGCACCACCGCCTGCACGCCATTGAGCAAGTCCGCATCCACGTCCACCGTCGTGGTGAGCCGGTCAAAGGCATACTTTTCATACCCACCGGTGAAGTCCGCCACACTCAGCTTGCCCGCCACCGTCTGCGTCGTGTTTGTCTGCTTGTTCGCCACGACCGCCTGCTGCGCCACCCGGCCCGCGAAACTGAGTTGTCCCCCCGTCACCTTCACGCCGGGCACCGGCACCAGCATGGCACCCCGGGTGAGCGAAGCCCCGAGGGACACGCCCAAGCTAGCCTCCTGCGTGCCCGCATCAAACTTGCCGGCCGCCATCACACTCGCCAGCGGCTGGCCCTGCTGCGTGGTCTTGGCATCGAGCATTTCCAGGTTCACCTGCTTGAAATCATCCACCGCCGCTTTGAGCGTCACGCTCGCGCCGAGCTGGCTGAACTGGTTTGTCCCGGCGATGGCCGTCAGACCGGCGACATTCGCCGTCAGGTTCACCCCAAGCTTCTTGCCCATGTTCGCCGCCGCCACCTGCAATGCCACGTCCACCCGCCCATCCGGCGCGACCTTGCCGATGAAGGGCCGCCAGTCCGCGAGATTGAGGCCCGTCACGGTCAGCGCAAACTCGGAGTCGCCCAGATTGCTCGCGGCATTCGTGCTCCACGAGACGGCGAGCGGCTTGGAGAGCGTCGCCGCCAGCAGCGGCTGGCGCTGCTGCGTGCCGGTGAGGCTGAACGTGCCCACCGTCGCGATCTGCGCCGGGAGGTCCACCGCCACCTGATAAGCCAGCTTCAAATCCAGCGGTGGCGTGGTCGTGCCCTTCTGGGTGACGCCGAAGTTGTTCGCGGCAAATTGCCCGGTGGCCGCGATGGCCTTGCCCGCCTTGGCCACGGTGATTTCGTTGCCAAGGCTGATGCTGGTGTTGCCAAAGTCCAGGCCCAGCTTGGCCCCGACGAGATTCAGCACATTCTTGTCGAGCCCCGCGATGTCCACCCGCACCTTGCCCTCCACCTTCTGCGCATCAAACGGCCCGCTGACCGACACCGTCGCAAGCTGCTGCTGACCGCGCGCGACCTTGAGCGCGAACTGCTTGATGTCGGTCATGGTCAGGTCGAGATCCAGCGAGGTGGCCAGACCGTTGGCATCCGCGAAACCGCCCCGTGCCTGCGCCACGTCAACTTTGATGCCACCTTTGAAACCCTGCGGCTGCAGGTCCGGCTTGAGCGTGAAGTCGAAGGCTGACGTGTATTTGGCGGCGAGCGCGTCCACCGTGTTGGTGCCACCGGCGGTCTGCTCGAACTTCAAATCCGTGCCAATGGTGAGCTTGCCGGTCTGCCCATTCTGGATGTTCGCGGCCGTGACATTCACCCCGCTAAGTTCAGCCAGCAGCCGCGCGCCAGACTTCTCGGACTTGGTGAACCGAATCGTGGAGTCCGTCACACTGATGGACTTGATGTGGAGGTTCGGCGGCGCGGAAGGGGCCGAGGGCGCAGGCTTGGCGGCCTTGGGTTCCTTCGACCCGGTGGCCTTGACGATAGGCGTGAAGTTGAACGTGCCGTCCGGGTTCTGCACCACATTGATGACCGCTCCGCTCACCGCCGCCTCCTCCACGGCGATGTTGCCGCGGATGATGTCCATCAGGTTGTAGCGCGCCCGGATTTCCTTCGCCGTGAAGAGGGTCTCACTGCCAGGGACCTGCAGCTTCACGCCCCGCAGCACGACGCTGGAGAAGGGGCTGACGCTCGTGTCCTCCACGGTCAGGTCCGCGCCAATGGCCTTCGCCACGCGCGGCAGCACGACGCCCTTGTG
>CAZOCL010000679.1:0-2447 GCA_964578245.1 uncultured Klebsiella sp.
GTGTCGGTCGGCAGATAGGGGTCTTCCTGCAAGGTGAGGTTGAAGCCGGCGGCGATGTTGCGCTTCTCGATGAGCTTGCGCCAGGTGGGCGAGGAACCGATGCCCTGGAGGCTGAGCTTGTTGTCGCGGAGCCGGCCGACCATGTCGAAGTTCACATAGGCGACGACATTCGAGAGCGGGACCGCCGGGTGCTCGGTGAACTGCGTGGAGCCGATCAGGCCGACTTCCTCGCCGGACCAGGCGGCGAAGAGGATGCCGCGACGGAAGGCGACCACGTTCATGCGCTGGGATTCATCGGCAAAGGCCCCGGCAAGTTCGAGCATCGCGGCGGTGCCGGAGGCGTTGTCATCTGCGCCGGGGTGGACCTTGCCCTCCTCGTCTTTCCGGGCGAAGCCGCCGGTCTCGCCGTGGCCGAGGTGGTCATAGTGCGCGCCAACAATGACATACTCCTTGGTGCCCACGGGCGGGATGTGGGCCAGGACGTTGCGGTCCGCCTTCTTCACATGCTCGACGGCGGCGGCGAGTTTCACGGCGACGTTCTTCAGCGGGAACGCGCCCTCGGCGTGCGGGTCTTCCTTGTCGAGGGCGGCCTGAATCATCTTCAAGTCCTTGCCGGCCGCCGCGAACATCTTCGCGGCCACGTCGCCGCTGATGCTGGCGCAGACGATGCCGCTGTGGCTCGCGCCGGTCTCGAAGGTGAGGCGCGCGAGTTCACCGGCGTTGGGCGACGTGGGGCCGGTGACGACGAGCAGCGCCTTCGCGCCGCGATTGCGGGCGATGAGGGCTTTGTAGCGCAGGCCGGCGTAGCGGTTCAGCTCCTGGCGGCGCTTGGCGTCGGCCTCCTCGGGGACGTAGCGGAGGACGAGCACGACCTTGTTCGACACGTCGAGGCCGGCATAGGAGTCGTAACCCTCACCCATTTTGCCGGGCACGGAGAGACCGTATCCTGCGAAGACAACGTCACCCTCGACCGTGCCATTCGCGGTGAAGGCGAGGGGGCGGAAGTCCTTGTCAAGCGCGAGCGTGGCGGGGGCTGCGGCGGCGTGGAGCGTGGCGGAGTTTTGATTCGTCAGCACGCGGACGCCGGAACTGAACTCGAAGGGCTGGAAGAAGTCGTTCGCACCGGGGAGCGGGGTGAGGCCGATCGTCTTAAAGTAGTCGGCGATGAAGCTGGCGGCCTGCTGCGCGCCGGGTGTGCCGGTGAGGCGGCCTTCGAGCGAGTCGCTGGCGAGATAGCCTACCATTGCTTTCGCATCGGAAGCTCGAATTTCGGGTCCAAGTGCCGAGTAGAGAAGCTTTCCCCCCATGCGGGTGCTAATGCCGGACTTGCCAACTTCGGGATACTTGAGCGATTTGGCGAATTGATTGAGGGACTGTGTTTCGACTGGAGTTGAGCTTTTGGTTTCCCGCTTCGGTGCTTTCTCCAACGCCTCCACTGCCGCCGCGTGGTTCCAATCCGCCATGAAGACCTGCGAGTTCTTCTCCGGCGTGCGGCCGCTGGTCCACGCGAGCTTCTTGCCATCGGGGGAGAAGACCGGCAGGCCGTCGAAGCCGTCCGTGTAGGTCACGCGCACGGGCTCCTTCGTGCCGAGGGCGTCCACGAGGAACAGCTCGAAATTCGCGAAGCCGAGTTTGTTCGCAGTGTAGATGACATATTCGCCGGAGGGGTGGAAATAGGGCGCCCACGACATCGCGCCGAAGTCGGTGAGCCGTCGCACATCGGTGCCGTCGAGCTTCATCGTGTGGACATCAGCCGTGTCGCCCTTCTCCGTGAAGCGTCGCCAGATGATGCGCTGGCCGTCGGGGGAGAAGAACGGTCCACCATCGTAGCCGGGCGTGCTCGTGAGGCGGCGGACGTTCGAGCCGTCGGCGTTCATCAGGTAGATGTCGCCGAAGTAGGCGGGGTCCGTTTGCATCCGCTTGCGGTCCTCGGGCGAGAGCTGCTCGAGAGGGAACGCATGGCGCATGGAGCAGAACGCGATGAGTTTGCCGTCCGGCGAGTAGCTGCCCTCGGCGTCGTAACCTGGCGCGTCGGTGAGGCGGCGGATGTTGGAGCCGTCGCGCTTGGCGACGAAGAGTTCCATGCGGTCGTCATAATCCCAGGCGTAGCGGCGGGACTTGCCGGTGGCGCGGAAGTCGAGTTCGGTCTGCTGCTTGGTCTTTGCCTCCGGATCCGTGTGGGTGCTGGCGAAGAGCACATCGTCGCTGCCAGGGCGGAGGAACGCGCAGGTGGTTTTGCCAGTGCCGGGGGAGACGCGGTTGATATCGCCGGTCTCCAGATTCAGCAGGTAGATCTGGTAGAAGGGATTGTCCGCCTCGCGCTCACTCTGGAAGACCATGAACTTGCCATCGGCGGAGAAGTAGCTTTCCCCACTGCGCCGGCCCTCGTAGATGAGCTGGCGGGTGTTGGTGAGGAACTGGGCTTCCTTGGCGGAATCATCGGCGCG
>CAZOCL010000680.1:0-2438 GCA_964578245.1 uncultured Klebsiella sp.
GCGGGCACGGCGCGTGGACTTACGAGCAGTTCAAGCCGGTGCACCGGTTGCGCGGGCGGACATTTGGAGTGGTCGGCGTCGGGCGCATCGGCACGGCGGCGGCGCTGCGGGCCAAGGCATTTGGTTTCGATGTGGTGTTTCACGACCCCTACGCCCCCGACGGTCGGGAGAAGGCGTTGGGCGTGCGGCGGGTCGAGACGTTGGATGAGTTGCTCGCGCAGAGCGACGTCGTGAGCCTGCACTGCCCGCTCACGCCGGAAACGCATCATCTGATGAACCGCGAAACGATTGCGAAGATGCGGCCGGGCAGCTTCCTGGTGAACACGGCGCGCGGCGGGGCGGTGGAACCACTGGCCGTGCTGGATGCGTTGACCCGTGGACACCTGGCCGGGGCCGGCCTCGACGTGCTCGAGCAGGAGCCGCCATCCGACGACCACCTGCTGCTCGTGGCATGGCGTGACCCGAAACACCCCGCGCATGACCGGCTCATTCTGAATCCGCACGCGGCCTTCTACTGTGAGGAGGGGCTCAACGACATGCGGGTGAAAGGCAGCGGAAATGTCCGGCGGGTGCTACTGGGCGGTGCACCGCGCAATGTGGTGAATTGAACCAAGCCAAAGCGGCGGAGGGCCGCCACAATCCAAGACGCTGGCGCGAAGTCGGGGGCGTCCGGTATCGCGCCAGCGTCTTGGAGTGCGGTGGCCCTCCACCGCTTTTTTAGTGCGCCCGGCTGCAAACAGCTTGAGCTTTTCGCCGCCGATTGTTCGGCCTACTCTCTTCCCGCACATGACAACCAATCCGGTCGCCCTCATTACCGGCGCGTCGCGCGGCATCGGTCGCGGCATCGCGCTGGAGCTGGCCATGGTGGGCTACGACCTGGTCATCAATTTCGCTGGCAACGCAGACGGGGCACGGCAGTCGGCGGCGGATTGCCTGGCGGCGGGGCAGGGGGCAGGGAAGAGCATTCGCGCGGAGATCTGCCAGGGTGATGTGGGCAAGGCGGCGGACCGCGAGCGGCTCATCGCCTTCACTCGCGAGCAATTCGGCCGGCTCGATCTGCTGGTGAACAACGCGGGCATCACCTCCATCGGGCGGCGAGATATTCTGGAGGCACGGGAGGAAGAGTTCGATGCGCTTATGGCCATCAACCTGAAGGGACCTTACTTCCTCAGCCAGCTCGCCGCGAACTGGATGATCCAGCAAAACGCGGAACGCGGAACGCGGAATGCGGAATCAGGGAATCCGCCTCCTCACGTCGGCGGCTACCGGCCGAAGATCGTCATCGTCTCGTCCATCAGTGGTTATGCGGTTTCGACCAATCGCGGCGACTACTGCATGGCGAAAGCAGCGCTGGGCATGATGACCAAGCTGTATGCGACGCGCCTCGCGGATCACGGCATCAACGTCTTTGAGGTCTGCCCCGGCGTCATCGCCAGTGACATGACCGCGCCGGTGAAGGAGAAATACGACAAGCTCTTCGCCGAGGGCCTCGCGCCTATCCGCCGCTGGGGCACGCCGGAGGACGTGGGCCGGGCGATCACTGCCATCGCATTGGACTATCTGCCTTACAGCACGGGCGAGACGATCAATGTGGATGGCGGATTTCATGTGCGTCGCCTGTAGCAGCCGACGTGAGGAGGCTCACTTTGAACTTCACCTTAAATCTGATGCCTGTTTGGAATTCGCGGGGAGAAATCCAAATGGATTCACCAGTGCGCCGAAGGCTGCAGCCTTCAGGGCTGAAAGCCTGTCCGGTGACAGCCCGGGCTGGAGCCGAGCCCCGCGAGGCGGAGGCCCGGGTTTGCGATTCACTGCGTCACCGCCCTGAAAGGGCGGCACTCGGCACGGGGCCGGAAAGCGTCCCGCCCTTTCAGGGCGGGCGGATTTTGCTGGCCAGGCTACCCTTCACCCCGGGCTGTCACCGGACGGGCTTTCAGCCCTTATTTGCAGTCTGCGCTGCCCGTGCATTGATATTCCCGAAAGGCATCAACCCTAAATCCAACCTCACAGTCAGAGCCTCGTCACCTCGGCTGCTACCAGTTTCGATATGCCAACCAAGATCAACCCCAAGCTCACCCCGCAAGCGCTGCTCCCGAAAATCACCCGCCTCTTCGAGCTGTCGGGGCAGAAGATTCTCGCCGTTGAAAAGTCGTGGAAGCCGGAGAAGGGCACGCCGGTCTTCACGGTGAAGGGCAAATACACGTCCCGCGGCTGGACGGAGTGGACGCAGGGCTTTCAGTTCGGCTCGGCGATTCTCCAGTTCGATGCCACGGGGGAAGAACGATTCCTGGAGATCGGGCGCGAGGGGACACGGCGGCACATGGCGTCGCACGTCTCGCACACGGGGGTGCATGACCACGGGTTCAACAACGTCTCGACCTATGGCAACCTGCTGCGCCTGATGCGCGAGGGCCGCATCCCGCAGGACGACCGCGAGC
>CAZOCL010000681.1:0-2425 GCA_964578245.1 uncultured Klebsiella sp.
CCACGGCGGCGTGGACCTCCTGAGCAAAGTCCCCGGCAACAAACCCGTCGCCTTCCGCATGCCCTGTTGCGATTCGATGAACTCCCCCAGCCCGCGCTTCTACTCGGAGATTTTCAATCGCACCTCGCCCGACGGCAACTTCCTCCAAGCCGACTCCTCCGTGATGTGCCTCTTGACGGATGAATTCCGAATGGCGAACGGCGAACGGCGAACCTCCCCGCCCGACGCGCCTCGAACCAAGGATTCGCCCCTCGAAATTCGCCCTTCGACATTCCGCAAGTATTTCCCCGCGCAGACCAACGCCGTCACGAAGAAGTCTCTCGCCAACTTCGGCACTTACATCGAGGACTACCCCTATCCCTACGTCATCAACCGCACCTGCTGGGAGTTCCCCGCGATGGTCCCGAGCGACTGGGAGGCCTTCAACGCCCACGGCCCCACCAACGCCGCCACCGTCGCCGACTGGCAGCTCGCGCTCGACGCCGTCGTCCGCGCGCAAGGCGTCTTCACCTTCATCTTCCACCCGCACGGCTGGATTCGGAGCGACCAAATCATCCAGTTCATTGACCACGCCGAGCGCACGCACGGGAAGAGGGTGAAGTTTTTGACGTTCAAGGAGGCGGTGGAGCGGCTGAACTCCAACTTCCTCGACGGAAAACCACTTCGGTCGAAGGTTCAAAGTGAGTCAGGCAAAATTTGGGTAGCTGACGTCAACAACGACGGCCTGATGGACGCGTTGAGCGAAGCTGTAACATCGCATACGCCAGGTCCCGGTTGGATAAGGGAAATCAGCTTCTTGGGCTACCGAATTGGATACCCCAGGATGCGCTCAGGAACTCTTTGGGGAATGGCGGCCCCACTTGCGGAAAGAAGCTCAAGCGTCAACATGCCAAAGACGCCCGAGAACTGGCCCGACATCACCTTCACGTCGCGCCTCACTGTTCTACACACCAATGGCCTGCCTACGATCTTCGCCGATGTGCCAAGCTATCGCGACGTGTCCGACTACTATGAGGCTGTGACCAACGCTGGGATTGTCGGTCTCACCCGGCAAGTTCCGAAGCGAGAACTGACAAACGGCACCGCACACTTGGTTCGCTTTCCTAGATCGCTATCTCCTCGACACCTCATTCAGTTCCAGCGTCCGAACTATGGAAGCGACTGGGTTCACGGTATCGCTGGAGACCGCCAAGCTGCTGACCCGTTGCTTGATGGGAAGCCGATAGACATCACAGGCAGGAGCGTCCGCTTCCGCGACTTCGACCGCGATGGCTGCTGTGAACTCCTCGTCAGCAACGACAAGCAGAACGCCCTCTTCGCGTGGTCCGAAGCCGAGCGCACTTGGAAGAAGCTCCCCTACGCCCTGCCGCCCGGCCTCGCCCTCGTCAACGAGCGCGGCGAGGACAACGGCCTCCGTTTCGTGGACCTCAACGGTGACGGCTTCGACGACCTCATCCTCTCCAACGAAAAGGAATACGCCATCTACCTCTGGGCCCGCGACGTGAAGCCCCACCTCGGCTGGACCGCCGGCTGGAGCCACAAAGTCCTCCACGAGCAGCGCGGAGCGCCGGTCTCCGACCCGGCACGAACCAACGTGGCACCGCAACGCGCCGGCTCGGAGAGCGGCGCTCCGAACGCCCCCGCCCCGCTCTCAACTCTCAACCCTCAACTCTCAACCAAGGAAATCCCTCCCTTCGTCCGCTCCGGCCCCCACCGCAACAACGGCGCGTGGTTCGCGCGTGGCCAGCTCTTCGTCCAGAACGAAGACACCGCGCATCTGCCCGATCACGTCTGGCGCAAATCCTTCTCCGAACTTATCGCCTTCGACATGCCCGCGCCCAAGTCCCCCGCCGAGTCGCAGGCGTGTTTCCAGGTCCGGCCCGGCTTCCGTGTCGAGTTGGTCGCTGCCGAGCCGCTGGTGATGAGCCCCGTTGCCTTCGAGTGGGGTGCGGATGGCAAGCTGTGGGTCGTGGAGATGACGGACTACCCCAACGGCAGTGAAGGGGACACTCCTGTCCCCCGTGCCGCCGCACCGAAGGGGCCGGGGGACAAGAGTGTCCCCCTCACGCCGGTGCGCGGCGGTGGCCGCGTGAAATTCCTCGAAGACACCGATGGCGACGGCATCTACGACAAGGCCACTGTCTTCCTCGACGGCATCCCGTTCCCCACCGGTGTCATGCCCTGGCGCAAGGGCGTGATCATCAGCGCCGCCCCCGACATCTTCTACGCCGAGGACACCGACGGCGACGGCAAGGCCGACGTGCGCAAAGTCCTCTTCACCGGCTTCCGCGAGGGCAACCAGCAGCACCGCGTGAACGGTTTTGAGCTGGGTTTGGACAACTGGATCTACGGCGCGAACGGCGACTCCGGCGGCACGATCACCTTCGTCAGCACCGTTGCCTCTTCTCCCTCGCCCCCATCGGGG
>CAZOCL010000682.1:0-2423 GCA_964578245.1 uncultured Klebsiella sp.
GGCAACCTGCTGCGCCTGATGCGCGAGGGCCGCATCCCGCAGGACGACCGCGAGCAGGAGTTTTACGAACTGGCGCTCAAGGTCAGCGGCGCGGTGCAGGCGGCGCGGTGGACGAAGCTGGCCGATGGCACTGGCTACATCCACAGCTTCAACGGCGCGCACTCGCTCTTCGTGGATACGATCCGCACCGTGAGGACCCTGGCGGTGGCGCACCGGCTTGGCCATGTGCTGATGGGAGAACAGGACGCAAAGATTTCCCTGTTGCAACGGCTCGTGGAACACACGCTCAACACAGCGCGCTACAACGTTTATTACGGCAAAGGCCGGGATGCTTACGACGTGAGCGGACGGACAGCACATGAGGCAGTGTTCAACGTGGAGAGCGGTGTCTTCCGGTGTCCGAACTCGCAGCAGGGCTACGCGCCCTTCAGCACCTGGACGCGTGGGCTGGCGTGGGCGGTGTGCGGGTTTGCAGAGGAGCTGGAGTTTTTCTCCACCGTGGATCGATACGGACTTATCGCGGCAGTTTGTCCGGGACTTACCGAGTTCGCGGAAAGGATGGCAAAGGAGTCTGGCCATTCGCCGCGCCCAACTTTAGAGCAGTCAGTGGCAAGAAAGTGCTCCGAAGAGACGAATTCCTTCGTCAGCTCATGCTTGAACGCTGCCACCGCCACCGCCGACTTCTACCTCGCCAACACCTGCGCCGACGGCATCCCGATGTGGGACACGGGCGCGCCGAACCTGCACCGGCTGCCGGCGAACTATCTGAGCAAGCCTGCCGACCCGTTCAACGCGCATGAGCCGGTGGACAGCTCAGCGGCGGCCATCGCTGCGCAGGGCTTGATCCGGCTCGGCAATTACCTCATCGCAAAGGGCGACAAGAAGGGCGGCGCGCGCTACCGGCAGGCGGGCCTGACCGTGGCGGACACGCTCTTCTCGGAGCCGTATCTCTCCACCAGCGCGAAGCATCAGGGCCTCATTCTGCACTCGGTCTATCATCGTCCGAACGGCTGGGACTACATCGCGCCCGGGCAGAAGGTGCCCAATGGCGAAAGCTCGCTGTGGGGTGATTACCATGCGCTGGAACTCGCGCTGCTGCTTCAACGCGAGGCGAAGGGAGAGCCCTATCTGACGTTCTTCGGGTGCGTGCCGGCGGCGAACGCCAAGGGCCGATAGCGGCGTGTTGCCACCGGGGGCCGTGGAGGTCGCGCCAGCGTCTGGAGTGTCCACCCTCCGCAGTGCTGCTACGGAGGACGGGCGGTGGCTTTCAGCACCGCTTTTCCCCGGACGGGGTGCGCGGTGAATTTGCGGACGTCCCGTGCGCTCAACCGAAAGCGGCGGTGAAACGCGCCGCACTCCAGACGCTTCGCGAAGTCGGGTGGCCGTGGAGGTCGCGGCAGCGTCTGGAGTGCGGTGTCTTTCAGCACCGCTTTTCCCCGTCCGCGGTGTGCTGGTGAACTTGCAGTTGCGTGGCGCGCTTAACTTAAAGCGGCGGTGGAACGCGCCGCATTCCAGACGCTTCGCGAAGTCGGGGGCCGTGGAGGCCGCGGCAGCGTCTGGAGTGCGGTGTCTTTCAGCACCGCTTTTCCCCGTCCGCGGTGTGCTGGTGAACTTGCAGTTGCGTGGTGCGCTCAACCGAAAGCGGCGGTGGAACACGCCGCACTCCAGACGCTTCGCGAAGTCGGGGGCCGTGGAGGTTGGGGCAGCGTCTGTAGCGCGGTGACGCGCCAGCAAAAAGCGCGAGGGAAAACTCCCTCGCGCTTCGTGCGGGTCTGAACCGGAAAGCTACTTCGCCGACGCGTAAGCTTGGGCGACCGTGGCCCAGTTCACGACGTTCCAGAAGGCCTTGAGGTAGTCGGGGCGCTTGTTCTGGTATTTGAGGTAATAGGCGTGTTCCCAGACGTCGCAGCCGAGGATCGGGAAGCCTTCGCAGCCAGCGATGGCCTTGCCCATGCAGGGATTATCCTGGTTGGCGGTGGAGACGATCTCGAGCTTGCCGCCGTTGACGACGAGCCAGACCCAGCCGGAGCCGAAGCGGCCCACGCCGCCGGCTTCGAACTTCGCCTGGAAGTCGGCGAAGGAACCGAACGCGGCGTTGATGGCTGCGGCGAGTTCACCCGTGGGCGCGCCACCGGCGTTGGGGGCCATGAGCTTCCAGAAGAAAGAGTGATTCCAGTGACCACCGCCGTTGTTGCGGACGGGGCCGCGGATGTTTTCGGGCACAGAGGCGATGTCCTTGAGGAGTTCGCAGATGGACTTGGACTCAAGGGGCGTGCCCGCGAGCGCCTTGTTGAGGTTGGTCACGTAAGCGTTGTGGTGCTTGCCGTGATGGATTTCCATCGTGGCTTTGTCAATGTGCGGTTCGAGGGCGTCGTGCGCGTAGGGGAGAGCGGGGAGTTCGTGTGCCATGGTGTTTTCGATTT
>CAZOCL010000683.1:0-2423 GCA_964578245.1 uncultured Klebsiella sp.
CGCCGATGGTCAGCACGTCGCCCTGATCCATCGTGTAGCTGTCGTTGTTCGCCACTGGCGCATCATTCACCGGCGTCACGTTGATCACGAACGTGTTGGTGCTCTTGTCCACCCCGGGGCCGGACGAAGGCAGCGGCAGCGTGGTGGTCGGCAGCATGCCGGTCCCGCCGTTGTCCTGCACCACCACGGTCACCAACGCGATGCCGTTGGCATTCAACGCGGAGTTGAAGGTCAGCCGCCCGTTGTTGTCGATGGCCGGCGCCGCACTGAAGAGGGCCGCGTTGTCCACCGTGACCGTGTAGCCCACCAGGCTCTGCGCGGCCTCGTTAGGCGGTCCGGCGAGGAACGTCGCAAAGCTGCCCAGGCTCTGGGCCCCGGCATCCTCCAGCACCGTCACTGTGCCCTGCGCGAAGGTCACAGTCGGCGCATCGTTCACCGGCGTCACGTTGATCACGAACGTGTTGGTGCTCTTGTCCACGCCGCCGCCCAATGGCGGCAGTTTCAAGGCGGTCGGCATCAGGCTGGTCCCGCCGTCATCCTGCACGACCACGGTGACGATGGCAGTGCCGTTGGAGTTTGCTGCGGTCGTGAACGTCATGCGCCCGTTGTTGTCGATGGCCGGGGCCGCACTGAAAAGTCCGGGGTTGTCCGTGGTGAGCGTGTAGCCCAGGAGGCTCTGCGCCCCCTCATTGGGCGGGCCGGCCAGGAACGTCGCGAAGCTGGTCAGCATCTGCGCCCCGGCATCTTCCAGCACCGTCACCGTGCCTTGCGCGAAGGTCACGCTCGGCGCATCGTTCACCGGGGTCACGCTGATCGTGAAGGTGTTCGTGCTCTTGTCCACGGCGCTGGGGGCGACTCCAACCGTGGTCGGAGCCATCCCGGTCCCGCCGTCGTCCTGCACCACCACGGTCACCACGGCGATGCCATTCGAGTTCGCCGCCGCCGTGAATGTCAGCACGCCGGCATTGTTGATCGCAGGCAGCACGCTGAAGAGCGAAGTGTTGTCCACGGTCACCGTATAGCCCACCAGGCTCTGCGCCGCCTCGTTCGGCGGGCCGGCGAGGAACGTCGCGAAGCTGCTCATGCTCTGCGCCCCGGCATCTTCCAGCACCGTCACCGTGCCCTGCGCAAACGTCACGCCCGGCGCGTCGTTCACCGGCGTCACGCTGATCACAAAGGTGTTGGTGCTCTTGTCCACGCCGCTATTGGCGACTCCGCCCGAGTCCTGGACCACCACCGTCACCGTGGCGATGCCGTTGGAGTTTGCGGCGGTCGTGAAGGTGAGCTGACCGTTGTTGTCAATCGCTGGCGACGTGCTGAACAGCCCGGCATTGTTCACCGTAACCGTGTAACCCACCAGCGTCTGCGCCCCCTCGTTCGGCGGGCCGGCCAGGAACGTGGCAAAGCTCGCGAGCGTCTGCGCGCCCGCATCTTCCAGCACCGTCACCGTGCTCTGAGCGAACGTCACGCTTGGCGCGTCGTTCACCGGCGTCACGCTGATCGTGAAGGTGTTCGTGCTCTTGTCCACCGCGCTGGGAGTGGCGTTGATCGTGGTCGGAGCCAGCCCGGTCCCGCCGTCGTCCTGCACCACCACTGTCACCACGGCGGTCCCGTTGGAGTTCGCCGCAGCAGTGAAGGTCAGCACACCAGCGTTGTTGATGGTGGGCAGCACGCTGAAGAGCGAGGCGTTGTCCACCGTTACGGTATAGCCCACCAGGCTCTGCGCCGCCTCGTTCGGCGGTCCGGCCAGGAAGGTCGCAAAGCTCGCCAGCGCCTGCGCTCCGGCATCTTCCAGCACGGTCACCGTGCCCTGCGCGAAGGCCACGCTCGGCGCATCATTCACCGGTGTCACGCTGATCACGAACGTGTTCGTGCTCTTGTCCGCGCCCCCATTGGCGACTCCGCCCGAGTCCTGGACCACCACCGTCACGGTGGCGATGCCATTGGAATTTGCCGCCGCCGTGAAGGTCAACTGGCCGTTGTTGTCAATTGCCGGCGCGGTGCTGAACAACCCCACGTTGTTCACCATGACCGTGTAACCCACCAAGCTCTGCGCCGTCTCGTTCGGCGGTCCCGCCAGGAACGTGGCGAAGCCCGCGAGCGTCTGCGCGCCCGCATCTTCCAGCACCGTCACCGCGCTCTGCGCGAACGTCACGCTTGGCGCGTCGTTCACCGGCGTCACACTGATCGTGAAGGTGTTCGTGCTCTTGTCCACGCCACCAGTGACCACCGCGCCCTGCGGACGCAGGCCACCCGGCGCCATCCCCGTCCCACCGTTGTCCTGCACCACCACCGTCACGATCGCCGTGCCGTTGGAGTTCGCCGCCGCCGTGAAGGTGAGCTGGCCGTTGTTGTCAATCGTCGGGGGCACGCTGAACAACCCGGCGTTGTTCACCGTGACCGTGTAGCCCACCAGCGTCTGC
>CAZOCL010000684.1:0-2420 GCA_964578245.1 uncultured Klebsiella sp.
CGAGGCGCACAAGTGCCGGCGGCTGCACGGGCACAGCTTCAAGGTGGAGATCGTCGTGGCTGGCGAGTGCGATCCCGCACTGGGCTGGCTGATGGACTACGCGGACATCAAGGCAGCGTTCAAGCCGCTCTGGGAGCAGCTCGACCACCGCTATCTCAACGAAGTGCCCGGCCTGGAAAACCCAACGAGCGAGAACGTCGCGGTCTGGATCTGGCAGCACCTGAAGCCCGGCCTGCCCATGCTCACCGAGGTGGTCGTCGCCGAGACCTGCACGGCACAGGCGATCTATCGCGGAGCCTAGTGGGGCAGGCTTCCAGCCTGCCTCACCGGGCATCTTGCCCGCGTTCAATCCGCCCCAAAGCAAGGCGAAGGCCAACGACGTGGAGCGCGGCGTTCACGCCGCAGAGACGTGCGTGCGCACCAGGTGACGCGAGCGCACCAAGCCGCAGCAGCTTTCTGCGGCGTGAACGCCGCGCTCCGGTCACGCCAGCGTGACTTCGGCGTGTTCAGCTTTGGAATCGGCCGCTTCCCGATGAGAATCTTCGCGGGCGAGACGCCCGGTGAGACAGGCTGGAAGCCTGCCCCACTACCATTACTGGTAGGGTGAGACTCCGTCGAACCCCATTTCGAGCGCAGCGAGGCGAGCGGAGCGAGCATCTTCGGAATCAAGACTCGTGAGGAAATGCTCGCTTCGCTCCCGCCGACTCCGTAGGCAGATGGGGTTCGACGGAGTCTCACTCTACCGACTTACATCCACGAAGGTCTTCACCACCCGGTTCCCCGCCGTCATGCGGGCGAAGAGCGACGGCAACTCACTCAACGCACACTCGCCATCCACGAAGTCGGCCGCCCGGATCACCCCAGATTCGATGAACTCCAGCGCACGGCGGATGGTGCGCGGGGTGTGATGGAAGCTGGCCCGCAGGATAAGGTTGGAATAATGGATCAACCCCGTGTCCAGCGAGACGCTCGTGCCCGCCGGGCAGCCGCCGAAGAAGTTCACCAGCCCGCCCTTGCGAACGAGCTTTACCGCCGCCTCCCATGCCTCGGGCTTCCCGACGGCCTCGATGACAACATCGAAATCCGGCTTCGGCAGACGCGCGGTGACGGCCTTCAAGATGTCGCCTTCCGTCCCCACGTCAATAACGGCACCGGCCCCCAGCCGCACCGCCGCTGCCAGCCGGGCTTCACCCCGCCCGGCCACCGTCACCTCGCAGCCCAGGTTCTTCGCCAGCGCGACGAACATCAGCCCAATCGGCCCCGCCCCGATGACCAAGACCCGCTGTCCGGCAGAAAGCTGCGAATCCTCCACGCCCTGCACCACACACGCCAGCGGCTCGGTGAGCGCGGCATCGCGAAAGGCGGTGCCCGGTTGCAGGCGCAACAAGTTCTTCTCCACCAACCGCGCCGGAATCACAATCGACTCGGCATAAGCCCCGTTCAGAAACAGCAGGTCATCGCACAGATTCTGCTGCCCCCGCTTACATGCCGGACAGTCGTCGCACGGCGCGGAGTTCGCCACCACCACGCGCTCGCCAACGCGCCATCCCCCATTCCGCGCTCCGCATTCCGCATTCCGCGTTTCCGAGATTTCGCCCGCCAGCTCATGGCCGAAGACCGTCGGTGGCACGAGCATCTTCGCGTGGTAGCCGCGCTTGAAGACCTTGAGGTCGGTGCCGCAGGTCAGCGCCGCACCAATGCGGACGCGCACCTCGCCCGGTGCGAGCGGACGCTCGGGCACGGTTTCGAGGCGGACGTCTTGTTTACCGTAGAGGACAGCGGCGTTCATGAAGGGCAACCACGAATGAACACGAATGGGATTCCGACCAGCCAGCAACTGCTGTCATGTCTGATTTGTGTCCATTCGTGTTCATTTGTGGTTTCGAGTTGGCCCCCCAAGTCTGCAACAACACGCTTGCCTCGCAACGCCTATTTCCGCAGCGTCGCGCCCGCTCATGGACACCATCAAGCAAGTCCTCGATTTGTTCCTGCATCTCCAGGAGCACCTGCATCAGCTCACGCGCGACCATGGGGCGTGGGTGTATGCCATCCTGTTCCTCATCATCTTCGCGGAGACCGGCCTGGTGGTGACGCCGATCCTGCCGGGCGACTCGCTGCTCTTCGCCGTCGGGGCCATCGCGGCGAATCCAGAGAGCGGGCTGAACGTGTTCGTGGCGGGCCTGGTCATCCTCGTCGCGGCGGTCATCGGGGACACGGTGAACTATGCCGTCGGCAAGTTCGCCGGCGTGGCGCTCTCAAAGCGCTACCCGCGACTGATAAAACCGGAGTATCTGGCGAAGACCCACGAGTTTTTCGAACGCTACGGCGGCAAGACCATCATCCTCGCGCGCTTCGTGCCCATCGTGCGGACGTTCGCCCCGTTCGTGGCGGGCAGCGGCGCGATGGACTACCGGCGCTTC
>CAZOCL010000685.1:0-2414 GCA_964578245.1 uncultured Klebsiella sp.
TCGCCAGCGCCGCCGCCGACATCCCGGCGGAAGTCCTGATGAACCTGCCCTCGCCGGAGGAAATCATGCGCCGGGCGGAAGAGGCCAAGGCGAAGGCCCAGGCGGCGTTGCAAAGGCAGGCGCAATCGAGCACTGTGAATTCATGAGCACGGCTGAGTTGAAAAACTACGTGGATGCCCGCAGCCCCGAGGAGCGGCGCTGGCTGACGCAGTATCTTTGGGAAACCGAGCGCCAGCAGGACACCGCTGCGCTTGCCGAGTTAGCCCGGCGCATGGATGAAATGGATACAGGGAAGAATACGGTGACTTGGGCAGAAGCTAGCGCGCGGTTGGACAAGCTGGAACAGCAGGGCAAGTGACAAACGGGTGGAAATTCAACCATGAAAACCTACCAAGAGTTCGACATTAACTACTTCCAGGACGAGGATGGGATGTTCAACGCCGAGGTGCCCGCCATCCGAGGGTGCGTCGCTTGGGGAAAGACCTTGCAGGAAGCGTATCGCAATACGGTGGATGCCATCGAAAGCTGCCTCGAAGCACGGGAGAAGGTCGCCGCGACGAAGCTCCGCAAGCCTCGCTACGCCAAACTGAACGTCTATCGCCGCGCTGTTCATGCCTAAGCTCGTGCCCATCTCGCACCGCGAATTGGTGCGGAAGCTCAAGCGAGCGGGTTTCGAGATGATTCGCACCGGACGGCACCCGGTTTACTATTCTGCGGAGAAAGACATGACCATCCCCATTCCCAGCCACGCAGGCGACGTGCCGAAAGGAACGCTGCGGGCCATCATTCGCGAATTGGGAATGACGGTGGAGGAATTTAGCGAGCTCTGAGGGGCCATGACCGCAGCCATCCTCAATCAAGGTTCCGGCTCCTGGGCTTTCGAGGAGCACGCGGCCAAGCTCGCCGCTGTGTTGTGGCTGGATGTCACCAGCGAGCCGCAGGAGTTCAACTACCTCCTGTGCTGGGAACAGCCTGAGCCGCCCGCTGGCAGGCTCTTCATCCCGTGGGAGGCGATTCAGGTTGCCTCAGACAAGCGTCTTCAGGCAGCCGCGTTCGCACGAAACGGAGTCGCGACCCCGAAGACGTTCCTGGTGGATACGGTCGAGGAACTACAAAAGGTTCTGGCCCGGGAAGGCCGCCGCGAGTGGGTGCTAAAATACCCAGTTTCCTGCGGCGGAACCGGACATCAAAAGATCACTGTCAATTCGCTCATCCGGGAGGACTGGCCGAGGCCGTTCGTGTTGCAGGAGTTCATCCCCATGGAGCAGCCGGAAGTGTATCGGCTCTACGGAGTAGCCGGTGACGTCTTTGGTTGGAATGCGCGGCGCTTTCCGAGCGGGGTGAAGCCCTCTCCCTGGGTGGCACACGCCCGAGGCGCGCGATATGTGCATTTGGGCGAACCACCGGAGCCAGCCGCTGCCGCTGCCCGTGCGGCACTGGCAGCCACCGATCTGCTTGGCTCATTCGGTGCCGTGGACCTGCTGCGTCGTGGTGACGACTGGCTGGTGCTCGAAGTCGGCACGGATGGGGTGTTCAATCACGTTGACCGCGACTTCGACAGCCAAGCCTTGGAAGAGGAGTTAAATCGCCGTCTAGCCGAGGCCTTCTGGTCGCGCGTTGGCTCCGGACCGTGGGGAGATTTTGGTTGGAAACCTAGACCGAAGGCCGAAGCTGTCGCCTAGTCCATATCCAATGTGCTTCTTCATCTCCATCGGAATCTCGGCAAAGCATACTGAACTTCTTGCGCGGGAGTTCGGACGAGGCTTTCAACTACACCCGACGGAAAACCCTTCTTTCCGCTCGTTCTTGCAAAAAGGGGAAACTGCTGTCGTGCTCACCAGCGGTGGTTGTTCGTGTGACTTATATTCACTCCAGCCGAATCGCCGCAAAGGACAGGCATCCTTCGTCGGACTCCGTCCGGATTGCCGTCAGAAGATTGTCAAAGTGGCCAAGGAAGCTGGTGGGTTGACTCTGCTGGCCCATTTCTACTCCGGCTCGGTTGAAGACGAGCGATTTACTGTTGGGGCCAAGAGACCAATCCCCATCGCCAAGGCAGGCTTGGATCAAACTGATTTTCCGCCGGACACCCTCATTCACATCGAGACTTAGTTGGCTTACTCATGCTCCCCGCCCTCGCCCTCCGCACTCTCCGCTCCGCCGACAAGCGCTGCATCGCCAAGTTCGTCTGGAACTTCGGCGTGAAGGGCATGCTCTCTGTCGAGCGCTTCAAGCGCCGGCTCAAGCGCGGCGAGACGTTCCCGCCGTTCCTCTACCTCTCCATCATCAACTCCTGCAACCTCCGCTGCCAGGGCTGCTGCGTGGATGTCGACGACACGGCCTCCATTGATCTCGCCACCCTGAACCGCACCATCGGGGACGTCCACTCGCACGGGCACAGCTTCTTCGGCATCCCC
>CAZOCL010000686.1:0-2413 GCA_964578245.1 uncultured Klebsiella sp.
GCATCCGTGCTCTGCCGCTTCCACGGCAGAAACGCCGTGTCCGGCGGCAGCGGCCCCTCGATCTCGATGCCCCTCGCCCGCGCCGCCTCGATGGCCGGGATGATGATCCGCTCCTCCTCCCGGTCACCGAACAACCCATGCTCCCCCGCGTGGGGGTTCAGCCCGCATACCACGATCTTCGGCTTGCGACCCCGAATCCGCTCCAGCCCCTCCGCCGTCAGCTCGATCACATCCAGAATCCGCTCCAGCGTGAGCAGCTTCGGCACCTCCGCATAGCCCACGTGGACCGTGACGAACGTGCAGGTGATCTCCTCCGAATACTGCATCATGCACGAGCGCTTGGCATGCGTGCGCGAGGCAAAAATCTCCGTGTGCCCGGGGAACTTGAGCCCCGCCATGCTCATCGCCTCCTTGTTCAACGGCCCGGTGGACACCGCCGCCACCTGTCCCGCCAGCGCCGCATCAATCGCCCGGTTCACGTAGGTGTAAGCCGCCAGCCCCGTGGCCGCGTTGATGGCCCCGGGTGTAAACGCCGCGAGCCCGATCACCTCGAGATCCAGCACGCTGGGTGTGCCCACCTCCGCAAACCCCTGCGCCCACTCCGTCGTCGTGATCACCGGTGCGTTCAGCGGCACCCCAATCCTCGCCGCACACGCACGCATCACCCCCGCATCACCAAATACGACTGGCGTGCAAACCTTCGCAATCTCCGCATCCGCCAGCAAGTGCAGGCAGACCTCCGGCCCGACCCCGGACGGGTCGCCCATGGTAATCGCAATCCGAGGAAGCTTCATGGCTGTAGATTCACCGCGCCTTCAAATTCGCGTCCATTAGCACAATTCGCGTCAACCTCCCGGTCTGGCTCCCTCTCCCTTCCTCGGAGGAGGGGAGAGGGTTGGGGTGGGGGGTAGCGTCCGGCCGCAGGCTCCCGACTTGCATGGCAAATTGGTATCAATTCCAGTTCAGCTTCCTGTGGCAGGTCACCCCAGCCCCAGAATCTTCCGCCCCTCCGCCGAGATCATGGACTGGTGCCAGGGCGGGTCCCACACCACTTCCACGCTCGCATCCTGCACGCCATCCAGTGCCAGGATCTTCTGCTGCGCATCCCGCGCAATGGTCGGGCCCATGCCACAGCCCGGCGCGGTGAGCGTCATCTTCACGAAGACCTTGTGGCCGCCGGACGGAATCGGCTCGATCCCCATGTCATACACCAGCCCGAGGTCCACGATATTGACGGGAATCTCCGGATCGAAACACGTCTTGAGCACGCCCCAGACCGCCTGCTCGGAAACAGATTGTCCGGCGGCGGGAGCGGCAACTCCCGTCTCAGGCGTCAGGCCTAATGCGTCCGCATCCTTGCCGTCCACGCGGAACAGCCCGCCCATGCTATGCACGGTGTAGGTGCCGCCAAGGGTCTGCACGATGTCCACGGGCGTCCCCGCCTTCAACGTGACGTCCGTGCCGACGGGAATCTGAATGGCCGCACAATCGCGACCGAGTTTGACAGTGGTGCCTGCGCTCATGCGCGGAATATGGAGCGGGGCGGGGAAAGGTCCAAGCTCCAAACGCACTCCGCCGTAGCGCAAGCCTCCGGCTTGCCGTGCCGCCGGCGTCCTCGCCGGCCCTCACGCCCAAGTCCTAGACCTCGCGGAGCATTGCCCACGGACAACGCGGATGACTCGGATAGAAAACGCGCCCGTTCGAGCGTGCCACGCCTGCTCGAACGATGACCGAATCGCCCGCGCCGAATCCCCTCTCCCCCATCGGGGGAGAGGGTTAGGGTGAGGGGGCGCGCTGCGGAGTAAAGCAGGCCGAGCAAACCGGCGCGCCTGCCGAGGAACCGTGAGAGTCAGAAGAAGTGTGACCAGAAACACTTCCGCTAAGGCCTCACTCTTCTGCCCCCTCAGTTCATGGAAAACCCTTGCTCCCTGCGGACTCATCCGTCATGAACCAAAGATTCGTAACCAATTGGAAATCAAGGACTTCATTCTCTGGTTCACGGGAAGCATCATTCCTCCCCATGATTCTGTGCCCTATGATTTTGTAAACCTCCCCGCCTCTCCCCATCTGTGGCCACCTTGGATCTGCGGGAAATCCTCCGCCCGCCCCGCTTGGCCCCGCCTTTCCGTCCTCAATTTTCTGACCCCTTCTGGTTCATGGAAAGTTTCCAGTTCCGTGTTATCGGATGACATCTGGCATTGGTATTGATTTACTCGTTTCCTTGCTGCGACTGGGCTTCGCCACAGCCGCGCTCACGCCAGCGACCACCCCTTCCGATACTCCCGCTGGATAAACGGCGTCGCCTCCGGCGCGTTCTTCGCCCGCAGGTTCACCGGGTCCCACTCCAGCTTCTTGCCTGTGCGATACGCCACGTTGCCCAGGTGGTTCGCCTCCGTGAGCCAGCCGGAATACT
>CAZOCL010000687.1:0-2410 GCA_964578245.1 uncultured Klebsiella sp.
ACGGCCACGGCCATCTGCTGCTGCTCGGGGCGGAACTCGAAGTTGCTCGCCTTGGAGAGCAGGCCGGTGGGGGAAAAGATTTCGGCGACCTGCTGGACGAGGTCGGTGCCGGACCCGGCGGGCTGGTTATCAATGGCGGCAATCACGGACGGGCGAACTATGGGAAGCGTCGAGCGCGGGAGGCGAGTGAAAAGGCGCGGACTTGTCTTCGGACCGCGGCGGAGTAGATTTCGCTGCGATGCCCCCACGCCGTTCCGGCTGGCTGATGACAGCGGGGGAAAAGCACTGACGCAGTTTCGCCTGCGAGAGTAGATAGAAGCCGCCTTCAGCCGCCGCAATGAAACAGATTTCCGCCATCTGTAGCTGGTCGCTCGCCTCCTGGCTTGTCTTGTCGCTCGCTTTGGGCTTCGCATTCCCCGGAACTGGTGCCAAATTACGGAGCACTTCGTCAGGCTCGGGTGTTTTGCTAACTGCACAGGACGAGTTTGTCCTCGGCGGGCCGATGGTCGCAGGCGTTCTGGCCTTGAGTTTGGGTCTGCTGGGGTGGCTTCCCGGCACCAGCGCCAAGGACGACAAGTCGAACGGCGAGTGAGCTGGTTTCCCTTGGCCGTTGATCAAGCCAGTCCTTGCCTCCTCCCGCGCGCGGTCTTAACGTCTGCCTGCCCGGCGCATGATTCGTTCCTTTGCTTTTACCACCCAAGGCCGCCTGCACACGCAGGACATTGACGTGTTCCTCATGCCCACGTTGCTGGCGGACACCACGCTTTTTCTCTGGGTGGACCTGGAACGGTCCACGCCCGAGGAGGCCAAGACGATTCTCGAGGGCATCTTCCACTTCCATCAGCTGTCCATTGAGGACTGCATCAATGCCAGTCCTGCGCCGAAGGTCGAGGTCTATACGCCCAAGGAGGAGGACCGGTTCGCCACCTACCTTTTCATGGTCATCCATGCGGTGGACTACAGCCGCAAGGACGGGGTCTTTGCGACGAGCGAGCTGAACTTCTTCCTAGGGAAGAACTTCCTGGTGACCTACCACGACGTGCCGCTCAAGAGCGTCACCAGCACCGCCGAGCGCGCCACGAAGGCCACCATGCACATCGCCCGCGCGCCGGACCGCGTGGCGCACACGCTGCTCGACGCGATCGTGGACAACTACAAACCGGCCCTGGAAGAGCTGTCCATGGAGATTGCCGAGCTGGAAAACGACGTGGTGGAGCATCCGAACCAGCGGACCCTGAACAAGATCGTCCTCATCAAACGCGAAGTGATGCACCTGCGGCAGATCATCGGGCCGCAGCAGGAGGTCTTGAAGCGCTTTGCCGAGGGCGAGTTCAAGCTGATCCGCGCGCACCTCGTGCCCTACTACCGGGACGTGTATGACCGGCTGTTCAACATCGCCAATCTCGCGCAGAACTACACGGACTCGCTCACGGGCATCCTGCACCTCCACCTGAGCATGTCGTCAAACAAGACCGGGGAGATCGTGAAGGCACTGACGATCATCACGATCCTGTCCACGCCGGCCACGCTCATCGCGAGCTGGTATGGAATGAACTTCAAGCACGACATGCACGAGCTGGACTGGGAGCACGGGTATGCGTTTGCCTTCGGCGTGACGGCCGTCACCACGATGGCGACGTGGTGGTATCTGCGGAAGCGGAAGTGGTTTTGAGGGGTGGGGTTTGACGCAAAGGCGCAAAGGCGCAAAGCCGCAAAGAAAGCCCGCCTGAATTGATGTCGCCGGGGTTGTCGGTGGCGGTCTCGAAACAGACTATTTGAGCCGCAGTTCCGGTTTCGCCGTGTCAGGGGATTGCGCGAGGGACGAATTGATTCGTGCGCGTCTGCAACTGCCAGATTTCGAACGGGATCACTTGCTGGCCGGCGGGCTTGACGCCCCGCTCGATATAGTCGGCACACATGCGCAAAACCTCCGACTCACTGGCGAGGTCGCCGCTCACGAAAGAAGAGTTAATCCCCTCGCCGGTCCGCGCGCGGAGCAAGGTCTGAACTTTCCCGTAAGGAACAACCTCCACTTCAGTGTGCCAATGCAACGAGCGAAGACGCCAGTTTGCATCCAATATCACAAAGCGCTGGTGGGTCAGCGGGAGCGAAGATGGCACCCAGTTTGTTCCACCAGTCTGAGCTGAAAGTTCAGCAAGCTTCGCTCGGGCGGTAGCGGGATCAGCTTTTACCAGGAGCGCGACTCGCGAGCGGGATACGCAGCCGATAGCGACAGAAAGGAATGCGGCCGCCAGTCCGTAGGCCACAGTGCTTCTGAGTCGGCTCGTCCAGATCTTCACACCCGCCCCTTCACCAATGACTCCACCACCGCCGGATCCGCCAGCGTGCTGATGTCGCCGAGGTTGTCGGTTTCGTCCTCGGCGATCTTGCGCAGGATGCGGCGCATGAT
>CAZOCL010000688.1:0-2406 GCA_964578245.1 uncultured Klebsiella sp.
CTCTTCTTCGGCCACTGGACGGGCATCTACTTCAACGGCTACGAGGTCGGCTTCAAGATCTTCCAGGATGTGGTGAAGCGCCTGCACGCGCGCTTCGACAACCTGCACTGGATGAAGATGAGCGAGGTGGCGCGCTATTGGGCGGCGAAGGAACTCACCCGCGTGGAGCGAGCCGGGAACACGGTAAAACTCCGCGCGCCGTATGCGTGCCCGGACTTCACGCTGCGCATCGCCGCACGCACGCAGAAGCCGCCGGTGCTCCGTCTTGGTGCGAACGCCAAACCGCTCACCGAGGTCGCCGCCCGGCTCAAGCTCCAGCCCGGCACCTGGTGCCGCGACGGCGAGGCAACGGTGGTTTGCTTTGCGCTGGGCAAGGGCGCTTCGCAGATTGAGCTGAGCTGATTATTAACCGCGAATGGACACGAATGAGGGGGAGCGGATCAGGTTTTGAACAGCGAAGAAGACGGGCCACGAACGCCAAGGGATTGATGGCTGGGCATTGCGCTTCGCGGCCGCTCTCCCTCACCCCGGCCCTCTCCCGCTGGGAGAGGGGGCGACGCAGTCCGCGATGGTTGGCAATAGGATGCGGTGATGCAGCAGGACGACAGCGGAGATTTTCAGTCGATTGAGTTTGGCTTGGGTGTCGGCTGGAATTCGTGTTTATTCGTGTCCATTCGTGGTTCAACCAATGCAAACCAGACCTCTCGGCCAGACCGGCCTCCATCTCCCCATCCTCAGTTTCGGTGCGTCATCGCTCGGCGCGGAGTTCCGCAGCGTGAAGCTCGACGAGGCGCTCGCCAGCGTGCGCGTGGCGCTTGATTGTGGCCTCAACTTCATCGACACCTCGCCCTTCTACGGGCGCGGCATGAGCGAGGTGCTGCTGGGCATCGCGCTCAAGGGCGTGCCGCGCGAGAGCTACACGCTTTGCACCAAGCTGGGCCGCTACGACCTCGCGCACTTTGACTTCAGCGCGAAGCGCGTCGCCGAGAGCGTGGACGTCAGCCTTCACCGGCTGGGCACCGATCACCTCGACATCATTCTCTGTCACGACATTGAGTTTGTGCCCATGCAGCAGATCGTGGACGAGACCATTCCCGCGCTGCGGAAGATTCAGCAGGCCGGCAAAGTGCGGTTCATCGGCTTCAGCGGTTACCCGATGAAGATCTTCAAGTTCATCTGCGACCAGACCAGCGTGGACTGCGTGCTCAGCTACAACCAATACACGTTGCAGAACACGCGCTTTGCCGACGAGATCGTCCCGTATCTCAAGGCCAAGGGCGTGGGCGTGATGAACGCCGGTCCGTTCAGCGCGCGCCTGCTCACCAACGCTCCGTTGCCCGCGTGGCTCAAGGAGCCGGAGAGCGTGAAGGCCGCCGCCCGGGCTGCTGCCGCGCACTGCGCCAGCAAGGGCGTGGACGTCGCCAAGCTCGCGCTCCAGTTCAGCCTCGCGAACCCGGACATCGCCACGACCGTCAGCGGCAGCGCGAACCCGGAAAATATCCGCAACTGGGCCAGGTGGGCGGCGGAACCGCTGGATACTCAACTGCTCGCGGAAGTGCAGGCGATCTTTGCGCCGGTGAAGAATCTGGGGCACAGGGAAGGGCTGGCGGAGAATAACTGACCAGACTTGCCACCCATGTTTCGCTCATCGCTCGCTTCGTTCGTGTTGTCTCTGGTGATCTGTCACGTCGCCCAGGCTGCCGACCCACGCCTTGTCGTCGTCTTCGGTGATTCCATCACACAGGGGAGCGCGATGCCGACGGCGGACCGGGCGCGGGTGTGGGTGGCTCTGGTGGAGAAGGATTCCGGCGGGCGGTTAAAGCTGGTGAATGAAGGCAAGGGCGGGCGGCCCACGGCATCGGTGAAGGAGTTCGAAGCGATGCTGGTGAAGCACCCACGTGCCGACCAGCTCGTCATCGCGCTGGGCACGAATGACTCGCGGGACATCACGGACTCGTGCGTGCCCAAGGCGGTGGAGAACCTTCGCGGGATGATTGAGCGGGCGCGAAAGGCCTGGGGACCGGGCGTCGCGATCCTGCTCGTCGGTCCGCCGAACATTAACAAGAACGCGCTGGGGCCGACGAAGCCCATCGCCGACCAGCGGGATGCAAAGCTGCGTGACTTGGGTGCCGCGTTTGCTGCGCTGGCGAAAGAGACCAAGTGCGAATTTGCGTTGCTTTACGGAGTGGTGCCGGAGGCCAGCCTGACCAAGGACGGGGTGCATCCAGACGTGGCGGGGAATGAGGCGATCGCGAAAGCGCTGGGACGGGTGCTAGTGGGACAGCCGGAGAAGTGATGCCAACCACGAGAATGGTTTGGTAAGACGAAAACGTCGCTGACTTCGCAGCCACTCTCCCTCACCCCGGCACTCCCCCGCTGGGAGAGGGAGAATCTTCGACCGCAACG
>CAZOCL010000689.1:0-2389 GCA_964578245.1 uncultured Klebsiella sp.
ACGGCGATCGTGCCCATGAGGGACTTGGGGTAAACCTCCTGCGATTCGAAGGCGATGTGCTGGTGGGTGTCGGCGCGGAGGATGGCTTCGTTGGCCGGTGCGTCGCTCAGATTCACAAAGGCGCTCGTGCCGCGGATGATGCCTTTGTTCGGCACGACGTTGCCGGCGGTGAAGCCGAGTTCGCGCAGACCTTCGAGGGTCTTGCTCGCTGGGGTGTAGCCGGCGGCCACGCGTGCCTGCGGGGTGACGCTCGTCACTTCGTAGCCGGCTCCGGGCTGGAGGCGGGACTTCTCCTGGCTCTCGACACCGAGAAAGTTGACGCCGCTGGTCAGGCCGCCAATCGGTTCGATGTGGGTGGTGGCGACCGGCGCGTTCGTGCCGGTGATGCTGAGGTAGGGGTCAATGAAGCCGGCGTAGATGACGGTGTTGCTGCTCTCCCAGATACGGGCGTCGGCGGGGGGCTTGAGGTCGCGACCGACGGCTTCGATGAGGCCATCGCGGATGATGACGGTGGCGTTGTTCCAGTAATTGCTGGGGTTGACGTGGATTTGAGCACCGACGAGGGCGTGGACACCGGGGGAGGTGGGGCGGTGGCCGGGCGCGAGCAACTCGGCGGCCTGGGTGGCCAGTGCGGACACAAGCGCCAGCCCAAGGCACGCGAGGCGGAAAGAGCCGGTGTTCATTGAGGCGGGGTTATGCCGGGCGGGAGGGGATAGTTCAATCGCAATTGCGGGGGGAGGGGGTATTCCCGCAGATTCAGGATGGGCACAGATGGGGAGGGGAAACTGGGAGGGCTGGAATGGGGACCCAAAGATTCAGGGAAGACAAGGATTTGGGACTTGGCTTTTCAGGAACAGAAAGCAGCACCCAAAGATTTGAGAAAGACAAAGATTTCTGCGTTGCCAGCCTGGTCCTTCCCGAATCGTTGGGGTTTCATAAAGGAATCTCCTATGGGAAATGAGGTCAGAAAAATGTGGTCAGAAAGATTTCTGCTCAGGCCTCATTTTTCTGATCCCATCTTTCTGACCGGTATCGGCTCGTGGGTAGAGGAGTTTCCATCGAGCTTTGACATGATTCGTGATAACGCACCTCCTCTCCCCGGCCCTCTCTCCTCCATTCTATGGAGAGGGAGACCGGAGTGCGTCGCGTTTGATTGGCTTCGGGGTAATTGAAGCGGCTGGTAGCCCTATCGTGAAAACCAATTGCCTGCACCGCAGGTGGGAACGGTATAGGACGGAGAGGAGTGATAGGACGTATATTACGAATGCGGCCAATTTGATTGAGGGGGGCGAAGCGGCAGAGCCAAGGTAGGATGGCTGGAAGGCGCACCTCCCTCCCCGGCCCAGTTCCTGTGTTGCGGGGCGAGGGAGGGCGTTTCGTCAAAGCCGAGCAATGGTCGGCGCTCTGCCTGGGTGCGGACACCGGCCTCCGGTCAATTGTGGATTTGTCAGCGGCGGGGATTGTGGCACATTCCCAGCAGCACAACCCGAATCCGTCGCGCCCATGAACACTTATCCGTCCGGCCTCTGCACTCCGCCCGCGCTTGCCGACAGTTTCCGCACCCGCCGCGAGTTTCTCGCGCAGTCGGGGCTGGGGTTTGGGGCGGTGAGCATGGCGGCGCTCACGGGGCTGGGGCTGTTGCCGGCCATGCCGGGGCAGGCCGCAGAGGTAAATTCGACTTCACCGCTGGCCCCCAAGCAGCCGCACTTCCCGGCGAAGGCCAAGCGGGTGCTGCACATCTTCGCGCAAGGCGCCCCGTCGCATCTTGATACGTGGGACCCGAAGCCGGAGTTGTCGAAGTATGATGGCAAGTCGCTGCCGGGGGGCGGCACGGGCTTTGGGACGCCGTTTCAGTTTCCCAAGCAGGGCAAGTCGGGCATCCAGGTCAGCGAGGTGTGGCCGGCGCTGGGGCAGCACATTGATCAGATGGCGGTGATCCGGTCGGCCTACACGGACATCCCGGCGCATGACCAGGCGACGATCTTTATGAACACCGGCTCGCTGCGCTTCTCGCGGCCGAGTGTCGGGGCGTGGGTGCTTTACGGGCTGGGCAGTGAGAACCAGAGCCTGCCCGGGTTTGTGGCGCTCTCGCCGGGCAACGTAGACGCGCAGAACCTGCGCTCGGCGTTTCTGCCGGGGGCGTTTCAGGGCACGGCGGTGAACTCGACGCGCAACCGGCCGGAGGAGTTGATTGAGAACATCCGCAACAAATTCGTCTCGCTCCCTGAGCAGCGGCGGCAGCTCGACCTGCTGCATCAGCTCAATGAAGTTCACGCGCAGCAGATGCGGAAGGACGGGCAGCTCGAGGCGCGGTTGCAGGCGTATGAGCTGGCGTTCCAGATGCAGATGGAGGCGGTGGATGCGTTTGACCTGACGAAGGAGCCGCAGG
>CAZOCL010000690.1:0-2380 GCA_964578245.1 uncultured Klebsiella sp.
TCGCCCCAGTGCTTCGCCATCGCGAGGACAAACGGGTCGTTGAGCAGCGCGAGCGCCTGGTCGGGCACGTTCGTGACGTCGCGCTTGCCGGTGGTGAGCTTGGGAATCGGCTGGTTGAACAGGGTGAGGAACTTGGGCGGCTCCATCATGGTCATCTTCAAGTAAAGGCTACGGCGACCCTGACCATCGAGCGGTCCGCTGAAGAGGCGTTTCGCCGCGTCCTGCGCGGTGCGGTAGGGATCAATCGGCTGCCCGCCCAGCGCCGGGTCCAGCCGGCCGGACACGGCGAGCATTGCGTCGCGGACGGACTCGGCGTCGAGGCGTTGCTGCGGCAGGTGGTGCCACAGGCGGTTCTCGGGGTCGGCGGTGCGCGCGGCTTCGCCGGGTGTGCCGGCCTGCCGCCACGTCGCGGAGTTGACCATGAGCTTCACCAGCTTCTTCAGCGACCAGCCATCCGCCACGAAGCGGGCTGCGAGATGATCGAGCAGTTCAGGATGAACGGGCTTCTCGCCGAGGTGGCCGAAGTCATCCGGCGTGCGGACGAGTCCCTCACCAAACAGGTGCAGCCACACGCGGTTCACGAAGACGCGGGCGGTGAGCGGGTTCGACTCGCTGGCAATGCTGCGGGCGAGTTCGAGGCGTCCGCTCGAGTCGGACACATCCCGCGCCACCGCGCCGCCGAGGAGGCGGATGTTCCCGCGCGGCACTTCGTCACCGAAGTCCGTGTAGGAGCCGCGCACGTTGAGCCGCTCGTTGCGGCCTTCGTTCCAGTCGTCCGTCGAGCCGATGGTTCGGTCGGGCTGGAGGCGCTTCTCGGTCGCGCGATACGCGGCCACGAGCGGGGCGAGGGTGGTGTTCGTGGTTTCGTTCGGCAGCCACTTCGCAGCGAGCGCTTCATTCAGCAGTCGCACGTCCTCGCTGTCGCAGCGGTCTTCCGCCCAGCGGGTGATCGCACCCAGCAGCGCGTCGGTGAAGCGCGCGGCGAGCTGGTCCTTGGACTCTGGCGCCTTGTCCACCGCGAAGAGAGCAGCGAAGCGGCCCAGGTCATCCTGCGGCCCTTTGCCGGCGGCGTGCTGATAGACGCGCGTGACACCGAGCCAGGAGCGCTCATCCGCCACGTCACTTTCCTTCAGGCCGCCGTAAGCGGTGCGCGGCGGGAAGTAGTTGTTCAACGACTTGGTCACCAGCTCGATATAGACGCGACGGTGGTCGTTGGTGTCCCGGCTGCCCGCGAGCCGGTCGAAGTTGCCGGCGGTCAAAGTGAGCCAGGCAGGCTGGGGCTGATTGAGGAAGGCGAGGCGCTCGGAGTGGAAGCACTGGTCCACGATGAACGCGCGGGCGGCGTGCTTGCCGGCCGCGTAGCCAGCGGAAAACGTCTCGGCCGAACCCGGCGCGAAGAGCGGGCTGCGCACCGCACCCGCGAGGCGCATGGACCAGGCGTGCGACCACCGGCCCGCCGGCAGCAGTTGCCCGAGCGCGGCGGTGCCCTCATCCGTCACGACCAGTTCGCCATCACGCACCAGGCCGTGCTTCATGCCGAAGCCGTCCCAGCGCCAGCCACCGTTGCCATCGGCGCGGGTGAAGTCGGCGAGGAGTTTTAGATTGGCCTGGTTCGCGGCAAGGCGCTTCTCGCGCTCGCGCTGAAAGTCGTCGTGCAGCTTCGGCCAGGTGGTGGCAAGGGCCGTGCCGTTCGTCGAGCGGAGCAACGTCTGCCGCCAGAGCGTCGCCAGCGAGTCCGGGAACGCAGGTGCGGCTTTCTCATCGGCCGGCAGGACAGCGAGCTTGGCGAGGATTGACTCGCGCGCGCCCAGCCAGAGTTTCGCGAGTTCAGTGCGGATGGCCTGCTTGTGGTGACGCAGCTCGGTGATGACCGACTCGTTGGGGTCCACGGCATCGGCGCAGCGCACGCCCCAGCGCGTGCTCATGAAGATGCCGGCGAGCGCGTAGTAGTCGCGCTGGAAGACCGCGTCGAGCTTGTGGTCGTGGCATTGCGCGCAGGCGACGGTAGTGCCGAGAAAGCCCTTGCTGACCGTATCAATGATGTTGGCGATGGCCTCCTGCGTGACGCCGTCAGCAAAGGCGTTATCCCCGTGCCGGCGCTCGCCCATGCGCATGGCCATGGGGCCGAGGATGGCTTCGTTCAAACCGCTGGCCGGGTCCACGCGCGGTGGCAGGAGGTCGCCCGCAAGCTGCTCGAGAATGAGCTGCTGAAATGGCAGGTCGGCATTGAACGCGCGCACCAGGTAATCGCGATAGCGCCAGGCGTGTTTCGCGGGCGCGTCCCACTCGTAGCCGTGCGTGTCCGTGTAATGCACGACATCCATCCAGTGCCGCGCCCAGCGTTCGCCGAAGTGCGGGGAGGCAAGCAGCTTGTCCACCA
>CAZOCL010000691.1:0-2376 GCA_964578245.1 uncultured Klebsiella sp.
AGCTCTCGACCGGCCAGCAGCAGCGCGTGGCGGTGGCGCGCGCGCTGGCGAACCGCCCCAAGCTCGTGCTGGCCGATGAACCCACCGGCAACCTCGACCATGCGAATGCACGCGAAGCGCTCCAGCTCATCCGCGAAGCGGCCCGCGAAAACGGCGCGGCGCTGCTGCTCGTGAGCCATGACCGCGAGGTGCTGGGGCAGTTCGAGGCGGTGCAGGAACTGCACAAGCTTAACCGCGCGGCAACGCAACTGGCGTGAAAAATCCAAGCTCCAAGCTCCAAGCTTCAAAGAAGTTCCAAGCTCCAAGCTCTAATGGGCTGCGGAGTCGGAGCGCGGGTCTTGGGCTTTGGAACTTGGAGTTTGGAGCTTGTTTGGAACTTGGAATTTGGGATTTGGAGCTTTCGGCATGACTCTTCCGCTCATTGTCGCCAAGTCACTACGCCAGCACCTGCTCTCCACGGTGGTGACGGCGGCGTCCATCGCGCTCGCGGGCGGGCTGCTCATGGCGGTGTGGGTGGTGAAGACGCAGTCGAACGACGCGTTCACCAAGCAGAACGCAGGCTTTGACGCGGTGCTCGGCGTGCGCAGTGCGAAGCTCCAGCTCGTGCTCAATGCCATCTTCCACCTTGAGGCTTCACCAGGAAATCTGCCGTGGGCGGATTACGAGGACATCGCGAAGAACGCGGCGGTCGCGCTCGCCCTGCCCATCGCGGTGGGGGACAATTACCACGGCTACCGGCTGGTGGGCACGACGACGAACTTGTTCGACGTGGAACTCGCGCCGGGCAGCAAGTATCGGCTGGCGGAGGGCGAGCCGTTCATGGCCGGCTACATGGAGGCGGTGCTGGGGAGCTTCGCGGCGCAACAGTTGAAGCTCAAGGTGGGCGACGAATTTCATCCCTTCCACGGCCTCATCTTCGATGAGAAACAGCAGCACGCGGAGACTTACAAGGTGACCGGCATCATGGAGCCATCCAACACGCCCGGGGACCGCGTGATCTGGATTCCGCTCGAAGGCATCCAGAACATGAAGGGCCACGATGCCAAGAGCGCGGCCGAAATCAGCGCCGTGCTGGTGAAGCTCAAGAACAACCTCGCGGGGCGCGGGCTGGAGCTGATGTATAACAAGCAGGGCAACCGGCTGACCTTCGCGTGGCCCATCGCCCAGGTGGTCTCGGAGCTGTTCGGGAAGATCGCGTGGTTTGACAAGGTGCTGGAGCTGGTGGCGTGGCTCGTGGCCGTCGTCGCGACTGGCTCGGTGCTGGCGAGCATCTACAACTCGATGAACGAGCGCCGACGGGACATTGCCATCCTGCGCGCACTCGGAGCGCGGGCGCATACGATCTTTCTGGCGGTGGTGATGGAGTGCGCGGCCATCGCGGTGCTGGGGATGGTGGCGGCGTTTGCGGTGTATCTTGGCATCACCTTCGTGGTGGCGGGCATCATCCGGACCGAGACGGGCGTGGTGCTGCAGCCGCTGGCGTGGCATCCGATCCTCGCGTGGGCACCGCTGGCGATGATTGGTCTGAGCGCACTGGCTGGCGTGGTGCCGGCGGTGAAGGCGTATCGGACGAACGTGGCGGAGAATCTGGTGCCGGTGTCGTGAAGCGTGAAGCGGACACTCCTGTCCGCTGTTCATTCACTTGCAAACGGCAAGTTGAATTGGCCTCGAAAGGGCGCGGAGGACACCTAGAAAGCCTTTGAGAAGACTGGCTTGGCGAGAGCAGGCTAGATGCAGGATGAAGTGGCGAGGAACCGACAGCCCACACCTCGCTTCCTTTGTGTTCTTTGCGCCCTTTCGCGGCTACTTCAACTGCCTTTTCCAGGCTGACCAGTTGCAGACTAGCCGAGGGACAGGAGTGTCCCCTTCACGGGCGCAGCCACTTCACGAACCAGTCCACGGCCGCCTGCCGCGCCTCGATGGTGACTTTGTGGCCGGTCTGCGGCTGGAGGATGACCTGAAGCTTCGGCTCGGCTCCGGCGGCCTGATAGGCCGTGCGGGCGGTGGCGAGGCACTCATTCACGCCGGGCAACGGTGTGCGTGGGTCGGTGTCCCCATTGATCACGAGCAGTGGACGCGGGGCAATGAGCGGAAGCATTGCAGGGCCGTCGAACTGGCCGTAGATGCCCGGGACCACGCGGTCGTAGAAGCGGCGGACGAAGGCGGTGTTGACCGTTTCGCCGTCGTCTTTCGCGGCGGCTTCGATGGCGGGCTTGAAGGTCTCGACACGCGACCGCCAGCTTTCGTTGTCCAGCGCCCACTTGAAGCTCTGCACGCCGATGCACGGCACGACGACCGCGATGCGCGGGTCGGCGGCTGCGGCGAGGTAGCCTTCCATGCCGCCCTTCGAGAAGCCGATGAGGCCGATGCGCGCGG
>CAZOCL010000692.1:0-2354 GCA_964578245.1 uncultured Klebsiella sp.
TCGAGGGCTTCACCAGCCGGCCCGCGCCGGTGTTCATCATCAGCGTGGCGAACTCGTGCGCCGGGACATCCGTGTGCATCGAGCGGATGACGCAGATGTCATCAATCATCGCACCGAGGTGCGGCCAGATTTCGCTGACTTCGACGCCGGACTTGCCGCGCTTCTCATACTTGAACTGCGTGGGCAGCGGCACGCCACCAATGGCGTCCACCTTTTCCTCGCCGTGCTTGCCGAGCTCGGGCTTCGGATCCCAGGTGTCAATGTGCGAGGGTCCGCCCTGCGCGAAGATGTGGATGACGCGCTTGGCGCTGCCGGTGAAATGTGGTTGCTTCGGCGCGAGCGGGCTCAGTGAGGTGCTGGCGCGGGCCTGACCACCAAGTTCAGGGCCGAGGAGCCAGGCGAGGCTCAGGCCACCCATGCCCATGCCGAACCGGTTGAGGAACTGGCGGCGGCTGCTGAAGAAGTCTTCGATCTGCGGCTGATGCTGTTTCGGATCCATAAGCGCTGTCGTAATTGTTTCGGTGCCGCTGGCTGCACCAGGCGGCTGCACTTTTAACGTCCGGCCCGGTCGCGGTATTCACCGCCTTCACTGCGTCACCGCTACGTTGGACGCCGGGCAGCAAGGCGAGGTTACGCGTCGGAAAAAGGATTTTCCAAACCGAGCCGCCCTGTGTATCTCTTGCGTGACGAGGCCAGCTTAGCTCAGTGGTAGAGCTACGGTTTTGTAAACCGTCGGTCGTCGGTTCAAATCCGACAGCTGGCTCCACTTAAAATAAGGGGTTTTTGACCGTTTTAGCTTCCCGGGCAGTTTTGCACTTGCGCGAAGTGCAACACTAATGCAACAGTCGGTGCATGACCACCACCCCAAAGCAAACCAAGCCCCGCAAGTCCAGTTGGCCGCGAAAAGTCACCTGTGGCCGTGAGTCCGTCACCGTGTATCGGCGCGAGATCCCATCCGGCGGTTACGGCTTCATGGTGGCGAACTATTCAGCCGGGAAACGCCGCTTCGACTCCTACCCTACCGAAGCCGAAGCACTGGACGCAGCGCAGCGCCTCGCCCGCCAGTTGAGCGAACGGCAGGTTGTCGCCGCCAGCCTGACGAACGGGCAGGCCGCCGAGTATGCCGCTGCCGTCCAGACCTTGAAGCCCCACGGCGTCACCCTGACCTCTGCCGCCGACACGCTCGCCAAGTGCCTTGAAACCGTCCGCGACCTTTCCAACCTGCTCGCCGCCGCGAAATTCTACGCCGCCCGGCACAAGAGCCTCACGCGCAAACCAGTCTCCGAAGTCGTCGCGGAACTGCTCACCGTGAAGGAAGCCCGGAAGGCGTCCACCCGCTACCTTCAAGACCTCCGCGTGCGCCTCGCCCGCTTCGCCGACTACTTCCGCAAGGATTGCTGCGACGTGACCACCGCCGAAGTTCAAGGCTGGCTGGACAGCCTCAACCTCTCGCGGCAGTCCTACAAAAACTTCCGCACCGTCGCTCACCTGTTCTTTGAATTCGCCGTGGCGCGTGGCTACGCGGCCGACAACCCCGTTGCCGGGTCAGAATCCTTGACCGTGGGTAGTGGCGAAGTGGAGATTTTCACCCCTGCCGAGATTCGCCGCCTGCTCGCCGCCGCGACGCCGGACTTCCTCCCCTGCCTCGCCTTGGGCGCGTTTGCCGGGCTGCGGAGCGCAGAGATCGAACGCCTCGCATGGGAGGACATCCGCCTCGCAGAGCGGCATATCATCATCGGCGCGAGCAAGGCCAAGACTGCCAGCCGCCGCGTTGTTCCGATTTCCGACACCCTGGCCGCTTGGCTGGCCCCCTACGCCGCACAGACGGGCAATTTGTGGCAAGGCACCCATGAAGGCTTCTACGAAGCCCAGCAAGCCACCGCTGCGGCCACCGCAGTCCCGGCGAATGTGGAGAACAGCACTCCCGCCAAGGCCGCCGTGAAGTGGAAGCAAAACGCGCTCCGGCACAGTTACGCCACTTACCGCTTTGCTGAAATCGGAGACGCCGGGCGCGTGGCAGGCGAACTCGGCAACTCCGCCGGAGTCGTTCACCGGCATTACCGCGAGCTGGTGAAGCCTGCCGACGCGGCCCGGTGGTTTGCCGTCATGCCCGACGCGGTGGCGAACGTCGTGACCCTGCCCCTTGCGGCGACTGCCTGACGGGCAAGGCTGACGGAATGGAGCGCCTGCCCGCTGACCTCCCCGTCGAGCGGCGCGTTTCTGGGCTCGGTTCTGTTTCTTCATTCCTTGGGCAGGACACGCCAGACGGGTTTCAGCTTTCACTCTGGATTGAACCAGCGCTCCCCAGCGAATCGTCTTCAGCGATGGCTGGTGCCTCCGCAATACCGAGACGG
>CAZOCL010000693.1:0-2348 GCA_964578245.1 uncultured Klebsiella sp.
TGGTCATGCCGTAGTGCTTCACCTTCTTGCCGGTGTAGAGCAGCACGTTGTCGTAAGTGCCGGAGTCCTTCGCCTTGTTGTAGGCAGCGATGATTTCAGGTTCATCGAAGCTGAGAATTTGATCGTGATAGCCGTGGGCGAGTTCGTGCAGCACCACGGCCGGGTGCTTGAGCATCTGGCCGCGCGAGAAGAGTTCGCGTGCCTGCGGGATGTGGACCTTCCGCGTCAGGCGCGGGTCGTGGCCGTTCGCGACGAGCCAGCCCTTGCTCGGGTGATACTGCATGGCCTTCAACAGCGGATGGCTGTGCTCGATCCAGATCTCGATGGTTTGCAGCTTCGCGAGCGGCTCCGCGGGGACGAGAATTTTGATCCGCTGGAGATGGTTGGCGAGCATCATGAGCGCCTTCGCACCTTCTTCGCGATGTTCACCGTTGAGGAGCGCCGGCTCGATGTGAACCTTCCAGCCCTCCATGTGCTTTACCACCGGGTCGAAGCGCACGGCGGGCGGGGTCTTGGCCTGGTCCCCATTTTTCGCGTCGGGCGCTTGGGCCGAAACGCTGGCTGGGGTGAATGGCAGCAGGCACGCGGCGAGGAGGATGAACAGGTGGCGCATAGTTCTAGGGGAGTTTCTCCGGCAATGACGGACGCAGAACCTGGCCCAGCGCGCGCACGCGAGCTTCATCCGGGCGGCCGTCCGCACCGAGCGTGGGCTGGAGCCAGCCGCCTTCGTCGTGCTCGTTCCAGCCGTAAATGATGATGGAGTTGGCGGGATTGAGGTCACGGTTTGCTTTCGTCCACTCGACTGCCTCGCGGATATGCGCGGCGAGTTCGACGGGCGTGGCCGTCACGGAGTCAAGGAGCGGCTTTTGCTGCGCAGCCGGCGTGCTGTCGGGTGTCGCGCGGACCCAGGTGACCCAGGGCGGCGGGCGCTCGTTGCGTGGGCGCGTGTCCCAGCCGGCGCTGGCGAAGGTGATGCTGGGCAGGCGGAGCGCGCGGGATTTTTCCCAGCGATCACGACGGATCAAGGCGCACTGCTCGGCGTAGCTCGGGTGCGTCATGCTGTAGCTGCCCCCGCGCGCATAGGCGGAGATGGCATCGAATCCGAGCGCGGCCATGTCCTTCGCGTCCGACGCGGGATTCCAGCCCATGAGCACGAGATAGGGTGGCTTGAGGCCAGCGCTTTGCGTTTGTCGCTTCAACTCGTCCCAGTCGGCCTTGCCGAGCTGCTTCGGCTTCTCGAACACGAACAGCAACGGCCGGCCATCCAGCACGGTCTGGTAGTCGGGATGCCGGAAATGCTCAACCAGCCTGCGCCAGCCTTGCGGGACCATTTTGTCGAGCCGTGCGCCTTCCTCGACGAAGCAATACCGGATGCCCTTCTTGTCCGGCGCGGCGAGGTAACGCTTCAAACCGATGTGCATCGCCGACGCTTCGTCCCAGTAATCCACGAAGGCCCAGTAGTTCAGCCCAGCCAACGCCCCATACGCGATCTCCTGCTCCACGATGGCCTGCGAGTCACCGTTGATGCTCACCTTGTCCGCACTGACCACGCGCGCGAACCACGGCAGGCGGAAGTGATACTTGGGCTGGCCCAGTGATGCCTCCATGGCCTTGACCACGCGCCCGTCGCCATACCAGCCATCCCAGCGAATCGCTCCGACCGTTGGGCGGACATCCGGCTCGGCAGGCAGCCCCGGCAAAGGAACCAGCAACAGGGCGATGAGTGCCAAGGTTCGCTTCATTCCAAGTAGCATCACTGGTTCACCGCGCGGATTTCGAGTTTGAAATCGGCACTTCGCAAAACGTGAGCGCGGCGAGGCCGTTCTGGCCGAGGAGCAGCGTGTCCTGATTCCATGCGATCTCCTTGAGGTAGGTGATCTTCTGCGCCTTCGCGGCTTCAGTGAGTTTCAAGGTGAGCACGTTGCCAGCGACACTGCCGGAGGCGACTTTGCCCTTCTCACCGTCGAGGTAAAACTGTCCCGCGAGCGTCTCCGTCCAGACCACGGGCTGATCGAATTCCAACGCGATGGTGTCCTTCGCGGCACTGGCATACGCAGCGTGGCGGAGGTTGGGCGGGGTGATGGAAGCCGCATGCACCTTGCCGTAATGATCGCGCTCAATGAGCGGCTGAATCAGCCGGGCGAACTCCGCCCAGCCCACGAGCGGAAAGTGGCAGCCGCCGGGCGGTCGGACGCCGAGCGTGGACATGATGCTCATGCGGGAGAAGAGCTGCGGCAGGGTGCGCTGCTGCTCGCGCAGGCGGTCACCAGAGCCATCCCGGCCGCCCATGCTACAGGAGTTCGGCCAGATCTGGAACACGTAGTAGTGCTGCACGTTGGGGAAGTCCT
>CAZOCL010000694.1:0-2346 GCA_964578245.1 uncultured Klebsiella sp.
GTCTCCTGCCACAGATGCCGCACTTCCACATGCGCGTCCCAGTGCGCGCTCAACTGCCGGCTCACCCGCACCGCGCTGAACCACGCCAGCCACCCGTGCGTCCGTGAGCTCTGCCCCGCCTGGTTGATCGGTGCGATGTTCGGCGTCGCCACCGTGATCTGTTCCGCGTAGCTCAGCTTCGAGAAGCCCACGCCCAAGGCCAGCCCGCCTTGCACACCCACGCTCCACTTGTCATCGGGCACCCAGTCCAGGGCCGGGCCCAGCCGGAACTGCACCGCGTGCAGTTCCAGTTTCCGCGAGCCTGTCACGCCCGCGAAGACATCCGCCTGGGTCCGCCCCGGCGTGCTCCCGATCACCGGGCTGCCCGGCAGCGCGGTGAAGGGGCCGTTGTAGGGGGCTGCTCCGGGGAAGAGCGTCACACCGCCCAGTTGAAACACGTCGGTGATCAGGTTCACCGTCGCGTTGGGATCGCCGTTCTGCTGCCACTTGAAGCATTGATACGCCGCCCCCACTTCCCAGCTCAAGCGCCAGTTCCCGCTGGCCCGCCAGTCGTAGCGGTAGAAGAGGTCCACCCCGGGAAAGGGCTGGTTCCCCAGGTTCCGCGTGTAGCCGCCTCCGTTGAGTTCCACGCTGTGCAGGTCCAGCGTCCCCGCACCCACCGCGTTGTTCACCTGCGCGTCGCTGGCGTAGCCGAAGAAGGAGGTGCTCGGCGGGCCGCCGGGGATCGCCGGCGCGTTCCCGGTCGAGTCCACCCGGTTGTAGCCGTCGTCGTAGGTGCGGTCCACCGCGCCGCCGGCGGCTGGGCCGGGGTTGGTGGCGCGCGTGGCGGTGAACTTCGCCTTGGCGTTGAGCCACACCGGCAGGCTCGCGCCGAAGTGGTGCCGGCTCACGGCCGGGTCGTTCAGGTTTTGCCCGGAGGCAACCAGCGGCAGGGCGCAGGCTCCGGCCAGCAACAGGGAGGCGTTCTTCATAGGTGTGGAGAATCTTAGTTGCCGGTGACGATGCGGTAGAAGCGCGCGGCGGTGGGCGGTGAATCGGTGTTGGGCGCACCTTCGTCGAGCCAGTTGAGCCGGTTGCCCGTGCCGGGGATGATGACCGGCGAGGTCTTCCACGGGTCACCCACGGAGTCCTGATACTGCACGTAGTAGGTCAGCCCCACTTCCGTCGGGAACTCGATGTAGAGCCGGATGCGCCCGTCCGGCGCGTAGCCACGCCGCGCGACCACGGCGGTCATCACCGGGTTGGTCGGGGGCGGGATCACGCGCGAAGAATTGAGCAGCTCCAGCTTGAGGCCCGGGGTAAAGGCTCCGGCCCGGTTCGCGTTGTAATACTCCAGCGTGAGCGTGACGTTGCTCCCGGAGCGCACCGCCAGGTTGTATTCGATGTAGGGCAGCCCGCCGTTGGTCACGCTCGCGTTGCGCAGGGTCACGCCTGCCGGGAGGTTCGTCGCGGTGATGCGCAGCGCCGTGAAGTCGAACGGCGTGTTGTTCACCACGCTCACCTTCTGCTCATAGAGGCTGGTCTGCGGGTTGAAGATCGGCGTGCCGAAGGTCGCGTTGTAGGCCCCCTCGTTGGTCGTGCTCGTCAGCAGCGGCTGGTAGATGATCACCGGCACCACCACGTCCTGCTCCGTCCCGTCGCTGAACTTCACCTTCACCGTGATGGTCGAGCGGTTCGTCGAGCCGTCCTGCCCGCCCACGGCCAGCACGTTCACTTCGCTGTTGGTCGGATTGAACGTGATCTCCTTCACCAGGTTCGTGTCCGACGCGATCATCGTCACATTCGTGATCATCCGGCCCGTCATCGGATCGTTCAGGTTGTCCAAGGACACCTTGGGCACGCCGCCCAGCGCCGGAATCTCCACCAGGATCGGCACCACGCCGTAACCGCGGTTGGTCCGGCCGCCTTCATCCATCGAGACGATCACCAGCGCGTCGTCGCCGAAGTAGTTGGTCTTCGAAAGGTAGGTCAGCCCCTCCAGCGCCGCGTTCAAGTCGGCGATGGTCCCCGTGAACACCAGGTTGGTGCCGTTGGTGGTCCCGTCCACAAACGTCAGCGGACCCACATTGGTGATCGTCAGCACACCGTTGGACACCGTCAGCGATACGGTGAGGGCGGTGCTGTCCGGATCACCCACGCGGATGGGATTGGCGTCCGGCGTGTTGGTAGCCGAGAAGCGCAGGACCGTGCTGGAAAAGACGCGCTGCAGCAGCGGCACCGCGTTGGTCGGCCGCGCCAGCACCAGGATGCTCACCGTGGCCGGGTTGGAGTTCGAACCGTAGTCCGAGGCGCGGTAGGTGAAGGTGTCGGTGCCGAAGAAGTTCGTGTCCGGCGTGTAGGTGAAGC
>CAZOCL010000695.1:0-2330 GCA_964578245.1 uncultured Klebsiella sp.
CGTCGAGCAGCACGGCGATCTGCGGCGACTCCTTGCGCTCGATGCGCCGCACCAGTTCGGGCCGGAACAGCGTCACCACCAGCAGGCTCATGATGACCAGCCGGAGCGACTCCATGGCCAGGGCCGCCTTGCCGCCGCGCCGCCGGGCATTCTGCCAGCACAGCCACGCCGCCCCCGTCCACACGGCAGCGCCAAGCAGGATCAGTAGCGGGGAGGAGGCGAAGGACCAGGTGGTCATGTAGACGAAGTCCCAAGTGATTCCATCAAAGGCACTGCCAAGCCCTCGGCTTGCGCCAGCGCACATTGTGTCAGGTCGAAACTTAGGAACTCACGGCCGTCGGTCATCAGGGCGGTGGCCACATGCAGCAGATCAAATGCGCGGCAGCCAGTCCGTGCCGTGTGCTTCAAGCTGAGTTCTCGGGCCAAGGCCATAAGCGCATCCAACTGCACCCCGGCTTTGGCCCAAACACCTTGCTCGCAGTCCAGTTCGAAAGCTGCGAGGCCGGTGTGCGCTTGAATCTCGGAAAGCCCGCGCGGCTGGCCGGTGCGCCGCAGGAAAACCTCGAACCAGACTGCCTGTCGGAACTCGAAATCCACCAAGGAGGTAATTGAGAGCGGTTCCTTCGCAGACTGAACTCTGTCCACCGCGCGGGCCGAGGCTTCACGGGGAAAGTAGAAAGCGAAGAGAAAACTCGTGTCGGCGAACGCGCTCATGGACGCCGGTCACGCCGGAACTCCGCGAATTGCAGGGCCACCGACTCATTGCTTTTGAAAGCATCCGGTCCCCACATCTGCAGGAAGCGCGCCTTGAAGTCCGGCGGAGTCCGCCGGGGGACAGCGGCAGGAGCGGTTGATTTCGGAACCAAATCAGCCACTGCTTGCCCGGAACGGATCATGACGACCGGCTCCCCTGCAGCCAGGAAGGAATCCAAGGCATGCGGGTTCGCATAGATGTCTTCAATGGCGAGTGTCTTCACACCGGGAAAATGCTTCCGTTCTTCGCTTTGGGCAAGGCTCAAAGGCGGATTCACCACTGCGACCGATCCCTTGATGTTCTGACGCTTCACTTGCCTTCCCGCGAAGGCTGTGAACAGCCTCGCCGCAAACCCTTCATCCAAGCATTGTCAGCCGCGCTCCGATTCGCAATGCTCGCCCGCACCACGTCACCACGACGCCATGCCTTACCTCACCTTCAGCCACATCACCAAGCGCTTCCCGGGCGTGCTGGCACTGGATGACGTGAGTTTTACCATTGAGCGCGGCGAGTGCCACGCCCTCATGGGGGAGAACGGGGCGGGCAAGAGCACCCTGGGCAAGATCCTCGCGGGCGTCCACAATGCGGACAGCGGCGAGATCCGGCTCGAAGGCGATCCCATCCGGCCCACCGATCCACTGCGCGCACGGCAGCTTGGCATCGCGATGGTGCATCAGGAGCTGGCCTTCTGCCCGAATCTCACCATTGCGGAAAACCTCTGCCTGGGTGAACTGCCCGAGAAGTTCGGCATCGTGAATCGCGAGGAGATGCGCCGCAAAGCCCGGGCCATGCTGGAAGAGATTGAGTGCGATCTCGACGTGAACCTGCCGGTCAGCCGGCTCAGCACCGCGCAGGAGCAGCTCGTGCAGATCGCGGGCGCGGTCGGCACCGGGGCGCGCATCATCGTGATGGACGAACCGACCAGTTCGCTGTCGGTCGCCGAGAGCGAACATCTCTTCAAACTCCTTGCGCACTTGAAGGAGCGCGGCATCACGGTCATCTACGTCTCGCACCGGATGGAGGAAATCTTCCGCCTCTGCGACACCATCACCGTGCTGCGCGACGGCCGGCACGTCGCCACCGAGCGCATCGCCCGCACGAACCACGACCGCCTTGTCCATCAGATGGTCGGACGCGATGTGGAGTTCAAGACGCCGGATCATGTGGCGCAGCCCTTGGGCGAGGAGTTGCTGCGCGTCGAGAAGCTGTCCTCGCGCGGCAAGTTCAAGGACATCAATTTCACCATCCGCAGCGGTGAGGTGGTCGGGCTGGCGGGACTGGTCGGGGCGGGCCGCTCGGAGATCGCCCAGGCGATCTTCGGGCTGGACCCACTGGTTACCGGCAAGGTCTTTGTGCGGGGCCAGGAGGTGAAGCTGCGTTCTGTCCCGCGAATGCTGGAAGCGGGCATCGGCATGGTGCCGGAGGATCGCAAGCGCCAGGGCCTCGTGCTCTCGATGAACTGCCGCGAGAACGCCTCGCTGGCGGCCCTGGACCGGATGACTTATCCGCTCGGCGTCATCAAGCGCGGCGACGAGCGCACCATCACCCAGATCTTCCTGGAGCGGCTCCAGACCCG
>CAZOCL010000696.1:0-2327 GCA_964578245.1 uncultured Klebsiella sp.
GCCAGCGCCACGCCGCCGCTGGCGCGCACCGCGTCGAGGATCATGAAGTCACCCACCGCCGCCGGCACGCGGATGCCGCTGGCAATGGTGGCGGCGTTCTCAAACTTCTTGGCAAAGCGGTCCCCTTTCTTGAACGCCTCCGCGATGGGCGCGCACCCTGTGCTCTGGCAGGAAATCATGCGCGGCTTCTTCGCCGACTTGAGCCAGCCCATCGCCTCAAGTTCAGCAAAGGCCTTCCACATGCCGATCAAGCCCGTGCCACCGCCGGTCGGGTAGAGGATCACATCCGGCAGTTCCCAGTCGAACTGCTCGGCGAGTTCCAAACCCATCGTCTTCTTGCCTTCGATGCGATACGGCTCCTTCAGCGTGGACACGTCGAACCAGCCCTTCTTCGCCTTGCCCTCGCCCACGATGCGTCCGCAATCCGTGATGAGGCCGTTGACGAGGAACGTCTTCGCTCCCGCCAGGAAGCACTCCTTCTGGTTGATCACAGGCGTGTCCTCCGGCATGAACACATACGCCTCCATGCCCGCGCGCGCCGCGTAGGCCGCCATCGCGCCGCCCGCATTGCCAGCCGTGGGACAGGCCACGCGTTTGGTGCCGAACTCGTTCGCCATCGTGATGGCCATCGCCATGCCACGCGCCTTGAAGCTCCCTGTCGGCAGGCGGCTCTCGTCCTTCAGGTAGAGATGCTGCACGCCGAAATGCGCCGCCAGCCGCTTCGTCTCCAATATCGGCGTGATGGTCTCGGTCAGCGAAACGATCTTCGCCGGGTCGCGGACCGGGAGCAGTTCGAGATAGCGCCAAATCGTCGGTGGACGGCCAAAGAGCGCCTTCTTGGGAAACTGCTTCTTGAGCGCGTCCAGATCATACTTCACCCACAGCGGCTTCTGACAGGCCGGGCACAGGTTGTGGACCTTGTCCGCGTCATAGCGCGTGACGCAATTGGCACATTCCAAGTGGGTGACGAAGTTCATGCCGGGATGGTTGGGAGGGGCGGAACGGGAGTCGAGTGCAAAGACGGGCCCGGGTTCAATCTCAAATCTGAAATTTGAAATCTCAAATTGTCGGCGCCCGGTCCGTTTCCCTCTGTGAAATCTCAAATTCGAAATCTGAGATCGTCCCGCCGTGGGCTCAAATCTTCCCCCGCTCCTCCGCCTCCCGGCGCAGCGGGTTCGTCGGGGGCAACTGCCGGAGCAGCCTCTTTTCGAACTCGATCGCTTTCCGCTTCTTCTCCTCCTCGGCCCGCACCCGGTCATTCAAGTGCCGCTGCCCCTTGATGTCCGAATTTTGGAGCTAATCCGCCCGGCCACGAAGCTGCCGCGAGCAGTCCTCGGCGGTGGATTTCAAATTTGAGATTTGCGATTTCAAATCCGCTGGCCAGCCCCGCTTCACCGCCCGCCGCGCCTTCAAGGTGAGCATGGACCTGACCTCACCCGCCGATCCACGCGCGATATAGAGAAACGCCAGCAGTTCATTGGTCGTCCCACGCTCAAAGCCCTCGGCGATGTTGTTTGAGACAGACAGGGCCGCACGATCAAGCTGATCCCGAAATCCCCGACTGACCTTGAACGACTCGTTCTCCAGCAAATCCTCCGCCAATTCGTAAAGCTCCGCCGCCTTTTGCCACACCGGGAGGTCTTCAAAACGCTCGTAAGTCATAGGTGAAGGCATTCGAGATTGGAGATTTCAAATGGCAGACAAGTCCATGCGGCGGCGCATTCATTTCACTCCGTCACTTTTTCACCCTGCGGCCTGGCCTCCTCAACCACTCGTCACCAAGGGACACCCTTTCAGCCCCGACGCACCCCACCAACTGAGCCCTACCACTCCCGCACTGCACCTCCCGCCAGCCGAGCCGATTTGAAATCTGAAATCTCAGATTTCAAATTCCCGTCCCCCCGCCCGCCCCAGCCGCCACGGCCAGGTCTGCACTTCTGGAAAAGTGCGTGGCTGCCCCCATCCGAAACCACCCCAAGATATTTGATTGTGCGCCGCGCGGGCCGCCGTAAGATGGCCCCGGACGAGAGAAGCAAATCCGCTAACCTCTCTCCGGACACAGGCTGGGATGCACGGGCGGCCGGGGACGGCCGCCTGTTCGTTTTCTGCGGGCGACAACTCCCGCGCTGACCGCACCCCGTCCGCCCGTGCCGCCAACGACTGACCGCGAATGCAACGCAACAAATCATCAGCGCCCACCGGCACCCGCCCGGCCAACGACAACTCCCGCCTGCTGGCCCGCGCCGAGACCCGGCGCGTGTTTGACGCGCTCGAGGACTTCTTCGCCGGCGCGCTGACCAGCCAGGAGCCGGAGTCCGCCGCGCTCT
>CAZOCL010000697.1:0-2322 GCA_964578245.1 uncultured Klebsiella sp.
CGCAGTAACCTTCGGCCATGAGAGCTTTCCGCTGCGTCGCGACAGGCGACGTTGCGGTTATGGAAAAAGCCTACGGGCCGGTGAAGGGGAGCGTCAACGGGGAAATCGGACGCCGGGCGAAGGTGGGCGGGGTTGCAGCAGGCTGGGGCTGGGGGTCGTGAAGGGTGGTGTATGGGTGGAGCCGGAAATGTAACTAGCTGGCTATCAATGGGAAGGAAATGGGAGGGCGGTTTTATTGGATGGGAGAGCACGGGGAGCATGGGACGCTCAAATGCGGGGGCAAATTGCGATCCTCCTGCTAGTCTGAAATGGATGCGGTGATGGCCGGGAAGGCTGGAAATTCAGATTTGAAATAACAAATCTCAAACCCAGAGGGATGGGGGGAGGGCCCGAAGATTTGAGAAAGACTAAGGTGGGGGCGGAAACCACGAATGAACACGAAGGGTGAGCCAGATTTCGTATTGAGCGATTCGGGTGATACAGGCTAGGCTGCACGCCGTGAGTGCCTTCCCTGTCAGCCCGGAAAAGGCCGATCAGCTTACCCAGCGCATGGCCGCGCTGGAGGTGAGGGAGTGCGATTTGGAGGAATCCTTTGTTCGATCGGGCGGCCACGGCGGGCAGAACGTGAACAAGACTTCCACCTGCGTGATGCTGGTCCATCGCCCGACGGGGTTGCAGGTGAAGTGCCAGGAAACCCGGCAGCAGGGGCTCAACCGGTTCCTCGCACGCCGGCTGCTGCTCGACAAGATCGAGGCGTTGCAGCAGGGGAAGGTGACGGCGGAACGTGATCGGGTGGAGAAGCTCCGCCGGCAGAAGCGCAAGCGCTCGAAGGGCGCGAAGAACCGCATGCTGGCGGACAAGTCGCACAATGCAGGGAAGAAGGCGGCGCGGCGGTCGGTGGGGATGGAGTAAAGGCACCGGCGCGATGCGCGATCGGCCTCGGTAGTTCGCACGCCGGGCAAGCGAGGACGCTTGCGGCACGGCCGGCCAGAGGCCGGCGCTACGTAGGACCGGGCATTGCTTTTCTACCTTTAACCGGTGCATTTTGCTCCCGCTGCATCGGCCCCACCCTTAGGCTCTGACCGCATGGCAAATCTCGGCAAACGCAATCTGCTCCCTGTCGTCAGGGATTCCGCTTCCGGCCTCTACCTCGATGGTGGGGAACTGGGCGAGATTCTGCTGCCCCGCCGCTACGTCCCGCACGGGCGGGCGTTTGGCGAGCAAATCGATGTCTTCGTCTATCGCGATTCCGAGGACCGGCTCGTCGCCACCACCGAGCACCCGCACGCGATGGTCGGCGAGTTCGCCTGGCTGAAGGTCAAGGAGGTCAACCCCCAGATCGGCGCGTTTCTGGACTGGGGCTTGTCGAAGGACCTGCTGCTCCCCTTCCGCGAACAGGGTGTTTCCGTGCGGGTGGGCCAGCGGGTGATCGTCGCCATCTGCATTGACCCGCAGACGAACCGCATCATGGCCAGCGCCCGGCTCAACCGGCATTTGAGCGGCGAGGCGCCGCCATTCCTCGAAGGCCAGGCGGTCAACCTCCTCATCACCGGACAGACCCCGCTGGGCTACAACGCGATCGTGGAGAACACGCACAGCGGCCTGCTTTATCACACGAATATCACCACCCCGCTGATGATCGGGCAGCACATCAAGGGCTTCATCCGGACGATGCGTCCGAACGGCAAGATTGACCTGAGCCTCGATGAGTCGGGCTACAAACGAGTCGCGCTGCTGACCGACCAGATAGTGGCTGCCCTGGAGGCCAAAGGCGGACGGCTCGACTTCGACGATGACACTTCGCCCGAGGTAATCCGGGAGAATTTCGGGGTCAGCAAGAAGGCCTTCAAGCAGGCGCTGGGCAAACTCTACCGGGACCGTCGCCTCGAGTTTCTAAAGCCCGGCATCCAGTTGCTGGACAATACTTCCTGGACGCCCGGCGACTGAAGCCGGAGTTCGAACCGCACGGCTTGCGCCCTCGAATCTAAGCATGAGCAGTTCCAAACGCATCCCGACCGATGGCGGGCAATCCTTCGGTCACAATCCGTTCGATACTTTGTCCAGCGCTGGCCTGCCCCCGGCACCGGAAGTCCGGGAAGACGCAGCCGCGTCGGTGGCGAGTCCGACGAAGCCCGTGAAGAAGAATCGCGGGCGCGTGGACATCATCCGCCAGAAGGCTGGACGCGGAGGCAAGACGGTGACGGTGGTGAAGGGTTTTGTCGGCATCGGCTTGCCGGAGAAGGAGCAACTGGCCAAGGCGATGCAGAAGGCCTGCGGCACCGGCGGCACGGTGAAGGACGGCCAGATCGAAATCCAAGGCGA
>CAZOCL010000698.1:0-2319 GCA_964578245.1 uncultured Klebsiella sp.
GGCATGTAAACGGTGCGCTTGCCGTTCGCGAGCGCGTAGCTGGTGATGATGTCCGCGCCATCCACGACGTCGCCCAGGTCACGCACGAAGACCGCGCCGCCGTTCGCCCCGGTGCCGGTGCGGATGGGCACGGCGGCCAGGTCCTGGATGTTCTTCACCACGGCGTTGACGGGCACGAAGGGATACTTGTCCCCGAGCGGGAGATTGCCGGAGGGGCTCAGCGTGTTCGCGGCGGCCATCGCCGTGACCACGTCATCCGCAGAGATGCCGTAGCTGCGCAGGCGGTCGGGCTTGAGGTTGATCAGGATCGTCCGCGCGCTGCCACCGAAGGGCGGGGGAGCGGACACGCCCGGCAGCGTGGCGAAGAGCGGGCGCACCTGGTTGAGGGCGGCGTTCTGCATCTCCCCGACGGTGCGGCTCGCGTTGGTGGTGGAGAAGACGAGGTAGCCCACCGGCACGCTGCCGGCATCGAACCGCGTGATGAACGGCCCCGGCGTGCCCGGCGGCATGAAGGCGCGGGCACGGTTCACATAGGCGACCACCTCGGACAGCGCGGATGACATGTCCGTGCCCGGATGGAACTGGAGCTTCATGATGGAGGCTCCCTGGATGGACTTGGACTCCACATGCTCGATGCCGGTGATATAGAGGAAGTGATACTCGTAATAGTAGGTGAGGAAGCCCTCCATCTGCGCGGGGTCCATGCCGCCGTAAGGCTGCGCGACGTAGATCGTCGGGATGCCCAGCGGCGGGAACACGTCGCGCGTCATGCGCTGGAGGGCGATCCACGCGCCCAGCGCGACCGCGATGACGCCGACCACGATCGTAAGCGGGCGGCGCAGGGCCAGCCGGACCAGATTCATGCCTGCTTTCCTTTCATCTCGCCGCGCAACTCGCCGAGCTGCCGTTGCACCAGCGCCAGCACCTTGCGGCCCTCCGCCGTGATCTTGTAGCTGCGCCGCTCGCGTGAGCCGCTGGCTGGCCGGTCGCTCCGCAGCCAGCCAAAGCGCTGCATGCGCGCCAGCATGGGATAGAGGGTGCCGGGGCTGACTTCGTAGCCATGGTGCCGCAGTTCCTCCAGCATCCAGTTGCCCACCACCCCGCCCTCGGCGGCGTGGTGGAGGATGTGAATCTTCCACAGGGCGAGCAGTATCTCGCGGTTGACCGGTTTACGATTCATCGTCTGGCTGCGTGGCTAGACGATTATCGTAAAGCAAGGTTGCGGACAATCTGGAAGTTTAAGATTTTTCAGCGCGGCGGAACCAGCGGCCGAGAACCACAACCGTGGGCCAGCCATTCGGGTCGGTGGGTGCCGTCCGCCCCACCCTATTGCAGGCGGTCCGAGCTGATGGCGGGATTGATTTCCCGCAGGGCATAGGCGGCGGTCAGCTTGACGGCCTCATCATCCTCATTCAGTGCTTTGCGCAAGGCGGGCACGGCCCCGCGCGCTTGGCCGTGGAACTGGCCGAGGGAACGGGCGGCGATTTTGCGGACCTCCACGCTCGGGTCTTGCAGGCGCGTCACCAATGCCGGGACGGCTTGAACGGGTTCCGCTGCGAGGTTCCCCAAAGCCCGCGCGGCGAAGTAGCGCAGGTCGTCATCGTCGTCATTCAATACGCTGACCAGCGCGGGCACGGCCAGCCGCCCCTCCTCGCGCATTCGCCCCAGGGCCCGGGCGGCGCTGGTGCGGATGAAAGGCACCCGGCTGTGGAGTGAATTGGTGAGGGGCGGCAAGGCTGCCGGTCCGATGGCCGCCAGGGCCCGGGCAGCCGGGAGGGAGGTCTGCTTGACTCGGATCAGCATCGTCAGCGAAGGAATGGCGTGGCGGGCAGAATCTCCCATGGCCTCAAAGCCGAGGATGGCCCGGGCCTGGTCGTTCGTATTGCTCGATTCCAGCCGCGCCAGCAGCGCGGGGACGATCCATCCGCCCATCCGCCGGACCTCGGCTTCCGCCCGGGTCCGCCGGTAGGGTTCGGAAGAGTGCAAATCGCGCAGCCAGGCACTGACTGGCCGGGTATCGCGGGCAGGTTCCCGGTTGGCGAAGAGGAAGACCAGCACCATGACCGAGAAGGCCGCCAGCGTCAGCAGATAGTCCCGGTCCGCGTGGTCTTCCACTGGTGCTTTCATACTGAAACCTTTACGCTCGCTCCATCACCGCGCACAAGCGTCCCGGCCCTTTCTGAACGGAAATTAATGTTTCGTTCGGAGGTTCTTAATCTGGGCGGGTGAGGCTGTGCGTCAGATACGACATGCGTTTGCTCCTGGCAGAAGATGACCGGAAGGTCGCGGACTTTGTCTCGCGCGGTTTGCGCGCGGAGC
>CAZOCL010000699.1:0-2287 GCA_964578245.1 uncultured Klebsiella sp.
GTGGGGAGCAAGGTGGTGCGCCAATATGGGGAGACGCAGACGCCCTTGAGCCGGGGTGGCCCAATTTAAGGGGCTTTGGGTAACACCAGTTTTGAGTCAACCGGAGCCTTTTCCGGCCTCGGCTTGGGTAACACCCCCTTTTGAGTTACGGCGTGGCCTTCGCACTCGCTCGCGATCTGCCGCCGGGTCTCCTCGCTCTGCGAGGAACGAGCGAGCCTTCTCCCATCCGGTAGGGTGAGACTCAGTCGAACCCCATTTCGAGCGGAGCGAGGCGAACGCAGTGAGCATCTTGGAGCAGCATCATCCAGCCAAGCAGCTCGCTCCGCTCGCGCCTCCTGCGTCGGCAAATGGGGTTCGACAGAGTCTCACCCTACCGGGTTGGGCGCATCACCCCGGATACCCGCCCGCCACATAAGCCTCCAACTGGCTCAATGCCGAGCGTTGCGCGTTGATGACCCACTTCACCAGGTCACCGATGGAAATCAGCCCGATCACCTGCTCCCCATCCTTCACCGGCAGGTGGCGCACCCGGCTCTCGGTGACGATGCGCAACGTTTCCTCCACCCCATGCTTCGGTGTCACGCAGATGACATCCTTCGTCATGATCTCGCGCACGGTGGTGGACTTCGATGAACGCCCTTGCAGCACCACCTTCCGCGTGTAATCACGCTCGGACAGGATGCCCAGCAGCGCCCCGCCGTCCATCACCAGCACGCAGCCGATGTTACGGTCGGACATGAGTTTGATGGCGTCGTAAACGGTCGTGTCCGGGGTGACCGCCTGGACGAGGGCATGTCCCTTGTGCTGGAGGATGGTGGCGACTGAGTCAGTGATTTCCATGGCACTTGGTAGGTTTGATTGGCGGCGGCGCTGACACGTTCAATTAAACCCAAACCCGCGGCTTCCTCAACGCAATTCTCGTTCGGGCTGGCCTTCATTCGCCGAATTGCGCAAAGCTTCAGCATGAAAAAGGTTTCTCTGATCCTCGCCGTCTTCTGCTCTGTGTTTTCCACCCGTGCCGAAGTGGAACTCAAAGGCACGCCCGCCGAACTCGCTGGCCACATCGCGGCTCTCCCCAAAGCCGTGACCCTGGAAGGCGAGGCCAAACTCACCCTCAGCGCCGACCGCTCGCTCATCCGCCTCACCATTTCCACCGAGGGCCGGACGATGGACGAGGCCACGCAGCGCAACCAGTTGTTCCGCGACGAACTCTCCCGCGCGCTCACCCGGGCTGGCGTCGCGACTTCGAACATCGTCGCCGGCAAATTCTCCGTCTCGCCGGACTATGGCCGGTATAGCAACAAGCTGCGCAACGTCCGCTTCGAAACCGCCGTCAAGGTGACGGTCGAGGATGAGAAGCAGTTGCAGGCCCTCGGCGCGTTTCTGGAGCAGCGCCAGGAGTTTCGCGTTCGCAGCATCGAGCCCAAGGACTCCCAGGAGGAACAGAACCGCCTCAAAGCGATCAGCCTGGCCTGCGACAACGCGCTGAAGAAGCGCCAACTCTACGAGGAACGCCTCGGCCTGGTGTTGACACCGATCGCCGTTCACGAGCGCGGGATGAGTGCGGACCTGGGCAAGCCCGTGGCCGGCCGCTATGATGACAGTTCGAAATTGTCCGTGGATCTGGCCGCACGCACCAGCCTTTACCCCGAATTCACTTTCCCGGCCGGGTTTGGAGAACTCACCTACGAAGCGAAAGTGCAGGTCGAGTTCCAATCCAAGCGCAAGTGATCAGCGATGGCGCGCGGCCTTCAGGCCGCTTCAACGCACGTCGCACTTTGGCGTTCCCATCTTCTGCGGCGTTTGGACGTTGAAGCGACGTGAACGTCGCGCGCCCCGTGTTAGCGCAGCCGCGCCATCACCATCCCTGCGTCATACACACATCCGCCCCACGTCCCGCCGCTGACCGCCTGCAGTGCCGCCCAGAGCTTCGTGTCGTCCGGCAGGTTCTCATTCGGCTTCAAGTCCTCGCGCACCGGACGTTGCGCCAGAATCGCTGCGCCTTGCTCGGTGCTAAACTTCGTCCCGCCCTCGCCCACGAAATCCACCGTGCCCGTGTTCGTATTCCGGTCCACCACGATGCGGATCACATCGCCATCGCGCAGTTTGCCCAGCGGCCCGCCCGCCAGCGCCTCGGGCCCGATGTGCCCGATGCACGCGCCTGTCGAAACGCCGCTGAAACGCGCGTCCGTGATGAGCGCCACATGCTTGCCGAAGGGCAGGTGCTTCAGTGAACTCGTGAGCTGGTAAGTCTCCTCCATCCCTGTGCCCATCGGCCCGCAGCCCG
>CAZOCL010000700.1:0-2285 GCA_964578245.1 uncultured Klebsiella sp.
GTCGGGAACTGCTCGTAGAGCCGGTCCAGCAGGTTGTTCACCGCCACGTAGGTCGTCAGGTTCTTCCACTGGTAGCTCAGCTTCGTGTTCACCAGCGTGTAGGTGTTCTCCGAGAGCGCGTTCGGCAGGTCGTTGAAATGCCGCTGCCCGGTCACGTAAATGGTCTCCACCCGCCACAGCCAGCCAGTCGCCGGGCGGAAGTTCACCCCGCCGGTCAACTGCCAGTCCGGCACGAGCACCTGCTTCTGTCCGGCATACGTGCCGCTCGTGAAGTGCGCATCCGACCATGTCGCGCTGAAGTCCAGGTCCACCCACTCGGCGGGCTGCGAATTCAATGTGAGTTCCACGCCCTGGCGGATCGCATCGGCGTTGTTGTTTCCGAAGGTCGCCGGGTCCGAGAAGATGTCGTCATCCACCCAGCTATGATAGTAGGCCAGGCCGCCGCCGAGCAGCTTGTGCTGCTGGCTGCGCACGCCCACTTCGACCGTGCGCGCGTCCACCGGCACGAGCGAGGGGTTGCTCGCGAAGCGCGGGTCGCCGCTCACGGTGTCATTCGCGCTGGGCAGACGGTAGGCGCGCGAGAAGGACACCCACGCCGAGGACTTCTCGGCGAACTCATAGTTCAGGCTGCCTTTCGGGCTCCACGCATCGTTCGCCTTGCTGCCGGCAAAGGCCGGGAACGCAAACGGCACGTTCAGATAGGTGTCGCGGTGGTCAAAGCGCACGCCCGCCGCGAGCGACAGCTTCGGCGTGAGCTGGAACGTGTCCTGCGCGAAGAAGCTCAGCGTGGTGGAGTCATGGATCGTGGTCCCGAACGGGCTCGACTGCGTGAAGTCCTGCTGCACGGCCTCGCCGCCAAACGTCAGCGTGTTCGCGCGCTGCCACGGCTCCGTCTTCCAGTCCACCTGCACCGTGGCACCGTAGCTGGGCTGCACCGTGGTGACGTTGGCAAAGCCCGTGCCGTAGCCGTCATCCTTGGTCGCGAAGAGCTTCGCGTTCACCGCCCAGGCCTCGTCGAAGGTCTTGTGGTAGTCAATCCACCCGCGATGCAGCTCCTGCTCGAAGGTGAACTGCGTCGCCCCACGCTGGCGCGGGTTCGCCGCGAACTGCGCGGGCGTGAGAATGTCCGGGTTCTCGCTGTAGTCGTCGTGGAACTGGTAGCCCAGCGTGAAGCGGCCCGCCGGCGTCTCGATGGACGGCTTGGCGAGGAAGTTCCAGCCCCGGTAGTTCGCGCCGTCGCGCCAGCCCGCCCACTCGTTGCGGCTGCCGGAGACGACATAGCTGAAGGCGTTTGTGCGCCCGCTCAGCGTGAAGTTGCCCTGATAGAAGCCGAGGTTGCCCACGCTCGCGCCGATGCTGCCGGCGAGCGGCTGGTTCTCCGGCTGCTTCGTGATGATGTTGATGACCCCCGCCACCGCGCCCTCGCCGTAGGTCGTCGAAGCGCCGCCCCGGATGATCTCGATCCGTTCGATGGCGGCCAGCGGCACGGAATTCCAGAGGAAGAAGCCGCCGCCTGCGTCATTCACGCGCACCCCGTCCAGCAGGATGAGCGTGCCCGCCTTGTCCCCATAGCCGCGCAGGCTGAACTGCGACTGCTGGCCGGCGAAGCCCACCGTGTCCAGCGAGACAAACCCCGCCTGCTGCCGCAGCAGCTCCGGCAGCGTGAAGGCCGGCGACTGCGCGATGGTCTCGCGCGTGATGACGCTGACATGGGCCGGCACCTTCTCCACCGCCACTGTCTGCTCCGGCAGGCGCGTAGCCGTCACCACCACCGCCGGCAGATCCACGGTTGCATTGGTCTTGCTCTCCTGCGCCACCGCCGCCGTGGCCGCAAGGCCGGCGAGCAAGGGCTGAAGGATCAAACGACCGTTCCGCCCTCCACTGAATACTGAACACTGATTACCAATTACTTTCTTCATTCTGGTCTTTCCCTGCAGCCCACGCGGGTTCTTCAGCGCATGGGCGGTTTTAGTTGGAGACCAGAAGGGAGGTGAAAACGAAAAAGCCTTCACCTCCGCAAAATGGAGAATGAAGGCATCTCAAAATCCCGACGAAAGACAGTTCGGCAGGCTGGCCTCATCCTTCTCTTTGTCGGAGAAGTGGGCACGCGTGAGCGTGCCCGGACGAGCGCTGACGAGCCGGTATCCTGACTCCGGGCCTCAAACCTCGCTCCCGCCTTCCCGGCCTTCAGCCAGTGGCATTGGGAGTCTGTAGCCCGTCACAGTGGCGCAACCGTCCCCGGTTCTCACGGGGTTCCCTGCACTTGTAAGCGGTAAGTTGCGGAG
>CAZOCL010000701.1:0-2274 GCA_964578245.1 uncultured Klebsiella sp.
GCCGACGAGCCGGAGCGGTTCATCACCGCGAAGCCGAGGAGCAGATAGCCCGCGCTGGCGATGCTGCTGTAGCCCAGCAGGCGCTTGAGGTTGCGCTGCGGGATCGCACAGAGGCTGCCGTAGAGGATCGTGGCGGCGGCCATGGCCATCAGGAGCTTCTCGAGGTGGAAGGAGAGGTCGGGAATCGCCGTGCCGAGCAGGCGCATCAGGAGCACCACACCGGCGGCCTTGGAGCCGACAGACAGGAAGGCCGTCGTCGGCGTGGGCGAGCCTTGATAGACGTCGGGAGCCCAGATCTGGAACGGCACGGCGGCCATCTTGAAGCCAAGGCCCACGAGCACGAGCAAGACGCCCGCATAGAGGAGCTTGCTCGAAGCCCCGGTGGAGTTGGACGCCACGCGCTCGGCCAGATCGTTGAAGTTCATCGTGCCAGTCGCGCCGAAGATGAGCGCGATGCCATAGACGAGAAAGCCGGACGAGAGCGCGCCTAGAATAAGATACTTCACGCCCGCCTCAAGGGATTCAGCCCGGTGACGGAGGAAGCTGACGAGCACGTAGAACGTGACCGTGATCAGCTCCAGCGAAACGAAGAGCAGCATGAAGTCATTCGCCGAGGCGGCGAACATCATCCCCGCCAGCGCAAAAAGAATGAGCGCGAAGAACTCGGATTGCCCGGTCTCGAAGCGGTCGCTGAACTCGGTGGCCATGATCAGCACCAGCAGGGCGGCCACGAGGAAGAAGCGCTTGAACCAGAGCGCCAGGCCATCGAGGACGTAGGCATTGCCGAAGGCGTAGCTGGTGTCCGTGGCGTCGAAGCCGAACACGCTGACGGCCAGCACCACAGCGACGCCCAGCACCGCACCATAGCCCAGCGTCCGGCGGTCCTTCGCCGGCGTGAACAAGTCCTGCATGAGCACGACCAGGCCGAGGACCACCACGGCCAGTTCGGGAGCTATCAAAGAGACGTTCATTCGGCGGTCAAAATTATCGGGGTTGCACGGTGCGCTGCTTGGCCTCGCCGGCAGCCTTGATGACTTCACCGGCGCGTGGGGCCTTGCCAGTGGCGCGGGTTTCGGCCATCGCGACAATGGCGGCGACGCTGGGCTGTATCTTGTCGGTCAGCAGGCGCGGCCAGACGCCGAGCAGGAGCAGCGCGGCCAGCAGGAGGACGAAGGGCAACTTGGCCCAGACACCCGCGTCCTTGAGCGCGGCCCATTCGGGCTTCTCCGGGCCGTGCAGGATGGTGCGCACCGCGCGAAGCATATAGACCGCGCCGATGACCAGTGCGCCCCAGGTGGCGAGCGTGGTCACGAGCGGGAACACCCGCCAGGAGCCGAAGAGCACCATCGCCTCGCCCACGAAGTTCGCGAAGCCCGGCAGGCCGCAGCCCGCGAGCATGGCCATCACCACCGCCGCCCCGAGGAAGGGAATCTGCCGCAGCAGCCCGCCGAGTTTCTCCATCTCCAGCGTGCCGGTCTGCGCCCGGAGCGCCCCGCTCAGGCCGAAGGTCAGCGCCGCGAGGAAGCCGTGCGCCACCATCACCACGACCGCGCCGGTGACGCCCACGATGCTCAGGCTGGCGATGCCGAGGAAGATGAAGCCCATGTGCGCGACGCTGGAATTGCCGATGAGCAGGTTCAAGTCCTTCTGCCGCATCGCGACCAGGCCGCAGTAAACAATGTTGCCGAGGCAGAGGAAGGCGAGGATTTCGAGCCAGGCCGCCGCACCGTCCGGCAGGAGCGGGATGCCGACGCGCAGCAGGCCATAGAGGCCGAATTTCTTCAGCACGCCGGCATGGAGCATGGCCGTGGCGGTCGGTGCGGCCCCGTAGCCGAGCGGGGCCCAGGTGTGGAACGGCCAGAGGGAGACGAGGATGCCGAAGCCGAAGAGCAGCAGCGGGAAGATGAGCGACTGCGCCGCCAGCGGGAGCGGGCGGGCCTTCACGGCCTTCGTCAGTTCGACGATGTCGAACGTGTTCGCGCCGGACTGGATATAGAGGGCGATGAGGCCGGCCAGGGCGATCAGCGCGCCGAGGCTGAGGTAGAGCGTGATCTTGAACGTGGCGTAGTTCCGGTTCTCTCCGTGACCCCAGACGCCGATCATGATGAAGGTGGGCACCAGCGCCAGCTCGTGGAAGAAGTAGAAGAAGAACAGGTTCAGCGACGCAAACGCGCCGAGGATGCCACCGGTCATCACCAGCAGCAGGACGTAATACTCCTTCTCCAGCCGCTTGATCTCGCGGGACACGCACGCGGCGGCGAAGGCCACGATGGC
>CAZOCL010000702.1:0-2272 GCA_964578245.1 uncultured Klebsiella sp.
ATTTCCTCGAAATGCCGGAGTCGCCGCGTAGCTTCGCGCTCGCATGAAACTTCGGCTCTTACTCGTTGCCGCGCTGGCCCTGGCCCACACGGCCATGGCCGCCTCGCGCTTCACCGGTCCGTGGGATGTCGCCGCGCTCAAAGCCGTCCCCAAGGCCGAGTTTGGCGAGCGGACCAATCTCGTTCAATCGCTCTACTACGAAGGCGAGCCGCTCAACGGCAAGCCCACGCGGGTCTTCGCCTACTACGGTCGTCCGGAGGGTGCCGGTCCGTTCCCTGCGATGGTCCTCGTGCACGGCGGCGGTGGCAAAGCCTTCCCGCTGTGGGCCGAGCACTGGGCCAAGCGCGGCTACTGCGCCATCGCGATGGACCTGGCCGGCAACGGTCCGGCTGGTCGGCTCCCGGATGGCGGCCCTGATCAAATTGACACCACCAAGTTCCGCGACTTCACCAACGCGGACGCGAAGAACATGTGGACCTACCACGCCGTCGCGGCGGTCCTGCGCGCCCACTCGTTGCTCGCCTCGCGACCGGAGGTGGACAAGAATCGTATCGGCGTCACCGGCATTAGCTGGGGTGGCTATCTCACCTGCATCGTCGCCGGCATTGACGACCGGCTGAAGGTCGCCGTGCCAGTGTATGGCTGTGGTTTTCTCTATGAAAACAGCGTGTGGCTGCCCACCTTCGGCAAGATGACGCCCGAGTTGCGCGACCGCTGGGTGGGCTTCTTCGACCCCTCGCGTTACCTCGCCGGAGTGTCCTGTCCGATCTTGTTTTTGAACGGCTCAAACGACTTCGCCTACCCGATGGACAGCTACAAGAAGTGCTATCTGCTGGTTGCCGAGCCGCTGCGGAAGGTTTCGATCAAGATCAAACTGCCGCACGGCCACATCTGGACCTTCGGCGAGGTGGATCAGTTCGTGGACAGCCACCTGATCGGTGGCCCGCCCCTCGCCAAGCTGAGTGCCATGAATGTCTCCGGTGATTCCGCCACCACGAAGGTCACCGCGTCCGCACCGCCCGCGAAGGCTGAGTTCCACTTCACCACGGACTCCGGTCCGTGGCAGAAGCGCAACTGGCAGACCGTTCCGGCGCAAGTGGCGGACGGCGTTGTCACCGCCAAGCTCCCTGCCGGACGTCCGCTCGTCTGCTACCTTTCCGTCACCGATTCGCGCGGCGTCGCCGTCAGCACGCAGCACGAAGAGCTTCTTAATCCATGAACGCACCGCTTACCAACTCCACCATCAGCAAACTAAAGGGTCTGGCGCAACGACTCGAGCCGGTGCTTGCCCTGGGCAAGGCCGGGGTGACGGAAGGCTTCGTGAAAAGCCTCGACGAGGCGCTGGCCCAGCACGAACTGGTGAAGATCAAGTTCGCCGCCTTCAAGGACGAGCGGAAGACCCTCGCCCCGCAACTGGCGGAGAAGACCAGCAGCCGTCTCGTCTGGATCGTCGGCCACGTCGCCGTCTTCTACCGCCAGCAGCCCGACCCGGCGAAGCGCAAGATTGTGGTCTGACGCAATGCTGGATGCCGGATGCTGGATACTGGATGGCAGCGAATGCTCCGCACCGTTCCTTCGTTCCATCCCCATCCAGCATCCAGTATCAAGCCACCAGCATCGCCTTCAATCAAACCGCCTTGCCTTCCGTCCAACGCCCGACATCATCCGCGCCACACTATGAACCGCCTCCTCCTCACGACCACGCTCACGCTCGCCACCGTGCTCCTCGGCCACGCCGAGAACTGGGCCAACTGGCGCGGACCGCTTTACAACGGTGCCAGCCCGGAGAAGGGCCTGCCCGAGAAGTTCAGCAAGACCGAGAACGTGAAGTGGGTCGCGCCGATGCCCGGCTCCTCCGCCGCCACGCCGGTCATCTGGGGGGACAAGGTCTTCGTCAGCAGTGCCGACAGCCAGACCAAGAAACAGCTCGCCATCTGTCTGGACCGCAAGACCGGCAAGGAACTCTGGCGCGTGGAAGTCGGCGAGGGCTACACCTCGGACGGGCAGCAGAGCAACTCCTGCTCGCCCTCGCCCGTGACCGACGGCCAGACGGTGGTCTTCTTCTACGGCACCGGTGATCTGGCCGCCTTGGACCTGAACGGCAAGAAGCTGTGGGACCGGAACATCGGCCCGTTCGCCTTCCAGTGGACCTTCTCCACCAGCCCGCTGCTGCATGAGGGCCGCCTCTACATGCAGGTGCTCCAGCGCGACGTCGCAGTGGGCGGACGCGGCAAGCCCACGGGCAACGAGTCCTACCTGCTGGCCATCGAGC
>CAZOCL010000703.1:0-2256 GCA_964578245.1 uncultured Klebsiella sp.
CTTGATGAGCTTGGAGTCCACGGCGAAGCGGCTGGGTGCGGCGAAGACCTCCGCGCCGCTGACCTTGCGCTTGGCGATGCTCGTGCCGTTCACGGTCACTTCGTATTCCAATTCGGGCGACAGCTCCTTGGTCACGCGCAGGTAGTCGTTGAGCGCGAGCACGGTGATGGCGGTGTCGCGGGTGTTGCTCCACTGCGCGCCGCGCCGGCCCTTGAGGAGCCAGTTGGTGACGGGCTCGATGAGCTTGTTCTGCGGATCAATGGCCAGCAACGCGCGGAGGGCAAAGGCCGTGGCCTCCACGCCACCATCGGACCAGCGCCAGTAAACGCCGTCCTCGCCCCAGTGGGCGGTGCCCATCACCCCGGCGTTCGCGGGCAACTGGCCGCCGATGAGCACGCTGGCATCGGGCCGCTCGTCGCGCTTCACGCCGTTCTCCAGGTTGGCGATGAGCGTCTTCGCCTCCGCCGCCTTGCCAAAGTGGTGCGCGGACAACGCGAGGAGCGCGCGGGTGTAGGCGTTGAGCGCTTCGCGGTTTTTCCACAGGTTGTCGAAGGCCTTGTTGATGCTGGGATTCATCAACTGGTCCTTGAACGGCGCATAATACGCCGCCAGCGAATGCAGCATGAAGGCCTGCATGTCGTGGTTCAGTTCCTCCTCGACGATGGTCTTGGCCAGGAAATCCCGTCCGCGCGTGAGCACGTTGTCCTTGATCTGGACCTTCGCATCGCGGGCGAGGGACAGGCCCCACACGACGTAGGCGGTCATCCAACGGTCGCTCTGGCCTTCCTTCCACCAGCCCCAGCCGCCGTCGGCGTGCTGGAAGTCGTAGAGGCGTTTGAGGCCGGCGTTGGTCATCTCGTTGAGTTTGGCCAAGTCCTTCTTTTGGCCGAGATTCGGCGGGGCGGCGCCACCGGCCCGGGCTTCGATGCCGCCAAAGACGCGGCTCATCACGTCCTCGGGCTGCAGGCCGAGGTCGGCCAAGGTCTTCGCGGTGACGACCGATGGCAGGAAGCGGCTCATAGTCGGCTCGGTGCAGCCGTAGGGGTAGTCGATCAGGTAGGGCAGGGCGTCGAGCATCGTGACGGCGAGGCTGGGTGCGACCTGCACGACAAGGGTAGTGGTCTCCTTCTTCCGCGCGGCAGGGATGTCGAGCCGCACGGTGATGTCCGAGCCGCGCACCTTGCCGGCCTTGGTGAGGAAGCGCTCGATGCCGTGCTCGTGGACGGGATAGCTCTTCTCCATCGCGTCGGTGTATTTGCCGCTGATGGCCGTGACCTTGAGGCGGGCGGTGCCGGGAGTCTTCACGTAGATAGCCCAGTCCTCGCGGACCTCGCCGTTCGCGGGCACAGTGACCGAGGCGGCGCGCTGGCCTTTCACCACCATGCCATCCTTGATGCCGATGCCGCTGATGATGAGGCCGTCGGCCTCCAGGTTGTTTTTCACTTCGAGCGGCTGGTCGGTGTTGTTGTTGAACACGGCGGAGACGAGCACGAGGTCGCCCACGACGAAGAAGCGCGGAGCCTGCAGACGCACGATGAGCGGCTGTTTGGTGCGCGTGGTCGTGTTCGCGATGCCGAACTGCGCGCCGCTGCCGACCGCGCGGGCAGTGGCTTTCCAGCCGGTGAGCGAATCAGGATACTTCACCGGCACGCGGGCGGTGCCGTCCGGGCCGGTTTTCACGTCGGGGAGCCAGACGATGGTGGAGCGGAAGTCTGACCGCACGACCACGTTCGGCTCGGCCTCGCCCGGACCGGCGTTCTGCTTCTCAGCCTTGCCTTTCTCGTCGCGATCCTCGCGCCGTGCGTCAGCGGCGGCAAACTTGGCGGCCGCCATGGGCGCGGTGGCGGCTGGAGGAGCGCCGGGCATCGCGGTGCTCGCGGCCAGGGAAAGCCCGCGCATCCGGTTCGCATTCCCCGCGCCCCCGGCGAAGCCGGCGGCCTGCTCCTCGCTCAGCGAGTCCATCGCTTCTCCCGCCTTCCGTAGCACTTGCTGCCCATCCTTGTCGCTTTCGCCCCACTGTTTCTTCCGCACCTCACGCTCCAGCGCATCGCTCTGCTCCAGCACCATCTTCACCCCGTCCTCCTCCCACTCCACCAGCTTCGTGTAGCTCTTCTGGCTGAACGTGCTCTGCAGCTGCGTGCGCTGCTGGCGCTTCTTGCCGAAGTAGAACTGGCGCGGGTCGCCCGCGTAGTCGCTCTGGATGTAATAGACCGACTCATCCACGAGGCCCACCGCCACCTCGGCGGCGACGGGCTT
>CAZOCL010000704.1:0-2249 GCA_964578245.1 uncultured Klebsiella sp.
CCTTCGATGACAACCGCCACCGCGCCGTCCACTACAGCGCCAAGCTGCCGCCGCTCAAGTAGCCGCTTGTAGCTCGACATTCCAATGTCGAGAGCCGCCGCGCTCGCGGCACCCGGGATTTGGAGCTTGGAGCCGGTTCCTCCCTTTCCTTATCCTGCCACCATGAAAGCGCTCACCACTTCGTTCCGCGCTCCACGTCCCGGTTTCCGGATGCCCGCCGTCCCGACTGTGGACCAGGTCATGGCTGAGGAACGCGCGGCCAGCTTCGGCAAGCGCAGCATCAAGACGAGCGCCAAGCTCGCCGGTCTCAAGCTCGCCGTGAGCATGATGGACCTCACCACGCTTGAGGGCAAAGACACGCCCGGCAAAGTCGCCTTCCTCTGCCGCAAGGCCGTTGCACCCATCGAGCCCCGCTTCGGCGTGCCGTCCTGCGCCGCCGTCTGCGTGTATCCGAACATGGTCCGGCATGCGCGGACGTTTCTCGGGGCGGATGCGCCTGTCCACGTTGCTGCCGTGGCGACGGGCTTTCCCAGCGGGCAGTATCCGCTGCCCACGAAGCTCGCCGAGGTCCGCCGCGCCGTGGCGGATGGGGCGGATGAAATTGACATGGTCATTGACCGCTGCGCCTTCCTCACCGGCGACCACGCCAAGGTCCACGACGAGATCGCCGCCACCAAGGAAGCCTGCGGCCCCGCGCACCTGAAAGTCATTTTCGAGACCGGCGAACTCGTCACCTACGACAACGTCCGCCTCGCCAGCCAGATCGCGATGGAGGCGGGCGCGGACTTCATCAAGACCAGCACCGGCAAGGTCACGCCCGCCGCCACCATGCCCGTCACGCTCGTGATGCTGGAGGCCATCCGCGACCACTTCTTCGCCACGGGTGTGCGCATCGGGATGAAGCCCGCCGGCGGCATCCGCACCAGCAAGCAGGCGCTGGCCTACCTCGTGATGGTGAAGGAAACCCTCGGTGACGACTGGCTCACCCCCGATCTCTTCCGCTTCGGCGCGAGCACGCTGGTCAATGACGTGCTGATGCAGATCGCGAAGCTGGTGGACGGGCGGTATCAGGGGGCGGATTACTTTTCGCAGCCGTGAGCGTGCGGCGGACTCTCCCGCCCACCGGTCACTTCGCCATCGCCTTCCGCTGCTCCAACTGCGTCGCGACCAGGCTTCCTCACCGCCGCAGCACAAATTCTTTCGCGTTCACCAGGCCCCACAGCACGTCCTCGACGCCCGCGCGGCGGTCCTTTGCCTTCTCGATGTGCACGACGGTCTTGGTCAGCTCGCCCTCGGACGGTGCGCGGGTGAGGGCGGTCCAGTAGAGTTCCTCGACCACGGCGCGGTTGGGCTTGCCGGAGTCGAGCAGCGCGGCGAGGCGGTTGTCCGAGCGGGTGAGCAGCTCGTTCACCGACGGGCCGGAGATCATGAAGAACGCCTGGCCCATGCTCGTGTCCGTGGAGCGTTCGCACTCGCAGGTGAGCAGGCGCGGCGGCTTGCCAAACATGGAGAGAAACACGTCCGGTGACATCTGCGCCCGACGGCCGCGCCGGCCTTCGATGCGCGCTCCCGGCAGCTCCGCCGCGCGCGTCCCGGCGGGCAGGTTCTTGAACTCGGCCGCCACGCCGGCGACTTCATGCAACGAGTCGAACATCTGTTCCGCCGTGAGCCGGCGCAGGGCGGGACGGGCGTAGTTGAGCTCGTCGCCCGCGTTCGTTTCGTTCGGCTCGCTGGCGGTCTGGTAGGCCCGCGAGTTCATAACCAGCCGGATGACATGGCGCAGGCTGAAGCCGCTCTTCACGAACTCCGCCGTGAGCGCGTCCAGCAGGGCCGGATGCGAGGCGGGGTTGGTCGCGCGGAAGTCGTCAATCGGGTCCACGATGCCGTGGCCCATGAGGTGATACCAGATGCGGTTGACCTGCGAGCGGGCGAAGAGCGGGTTGTCGGCACGGGTCATCCACGCGGCGAGGGCCTCCAACTCGTCCTGCTTCTCGAAGTCCATCTTCGCCGCACCGAGGAAGCGTGGCTCGGCGGTCTTCTCAGTGCGCGGATTGGTCACGCTGCCCTTCCGCGCGAGATAGACAATCTGCTCGCCGATGAACTCGTGCTTGTCGTTCTTGTCGCGGCGGTTGTTCTCCAGAATCTTGTAGTCCACGCGGGCGAAGAGCGCGGCCCAGTCGTAGTAATCATCCTGCGTCCAGCGGTCGAACGGGTGATTGTGGCACTGCGCGCACTGGATGCGCATGCCC
>CAZOCL010000705.1:0-2227 GCA_964578245.1 uncultured Klebsiella sp.
CTCGCCCGCGCCTGATGTCATCGTCATCGTGCTCGACCGCTCGGCCAGCATGGAGTCCCGCATCGCGGGACAGACCATCACCAAGCGTGAGCAGGCCGTGAAGTTGGTGGCCGAGGCTGCGCGGGAATTCCAGGACAAGTCACACCTCGTCCTGCTCGATTCTGCCACGCGCATCCCCCAGCAACTCGCCAGCGCCAAGTCCCTCCTCGATCCCACCCTCACCGGTCCCACCGACACCGCCGCTGATTTGCCCACGCTGCTCCAGCTCGCGCACAACTGGCTCGTCGAGAACCGCGCCGGCGCTGCCGAGATCTGGCTCGCCTCCGATCTTCAGCGCAGCAACTGGCTCCCGGATGACGAGCGCTGGAAGACCGTCACCGGCCAGCTCGCCAAACTTCCGCAGCGCGTGCGGGTGCGGCTCCTGGCCTTCGATGATGACCGCGAACCCAACCTCTCCGCCACCCTCGCCGAGGTCTCCCGCCGCGCGCGTCCCGACGGTGCGGAATTGAACCTCGCGCTGGATCTCGCCCGCAACACCACCAATGGCAGCGCCCACTTCCCGCTCGCACTCACCCTCAATGGCCAGAAGTCCCTGACCGAACTCGACATGGACGGCCCCGCGCTCCGCTGGCGGCACAAGGTCGAACTGGGTGCGGCCAAGGGTCTCGGCTGGGGCGCACTGGAGCTTCCCGCCGATGCCAACGCCCGCGACAACGCGGCCTACTTCATCTTCGGTGCCGAATCCGCCCTTCGCGCCACCGTGGTGAGCGAGGAACCTGCGCTGGTCCGCAATGCCCAGTTCGCCGCGCTCTCGCCCACCACCCGTCAGCCCGCCGAGGTCCTCACGTCCGCCGCCTGGGCCGAGCGCAATGGCTCGGATGCCACGCTGCTCCTCTGGCACGCCTCGCTTCCAGATGCCGCCGGGGAGAAGCGCCTGCGCGGCTTCATTGAGGAGGGCGGCGTGGTCGTCTTCCTTCCGCCTGGCCGAGCGGACACCGGCAAGTTCCACGGCCTAGGCTGGGGTGAAGCGCTGCCCGCCCCGGCGGACAAGCCCTTCAAGGTCGCGAAGTGGGAGCAGCAGGAAGGCCCCCTCGCGAAGACCGACGAAGGTCTGAGCCTCCCGCTCGGCGAACTCGAAGTCTCCCGGCGTCAGGCAATCACCGGCGAACCCACCGCGCTCGCATCGTTCGCAGACGGCTCGCCGCTCCTGACCCGCCGCGCCCTCGGCAAAGGCCAGTTCTTCTTCTGCGCCACCCTCCCGCACGAAGACTGGTCCTCGCTCGGCGACGGCCCCGTGCTCGTGCCGATGCTCCAGCGCCTGCTCCAGACCGGAGCCCGCCGTCTCAATCAGGAGACCATGGCTGCCGCCGGTGAACTCAGCGCCCTCGACCGCGCGAAGCAGTGGGTCTCCGCCGAAGGCGTCCGTGGCAAGAGCATTCTCCTTCACGCTGGGGTCTATCGTTCCGGTGAACGCCTCCTCGCCGTGAACCGTCCTGCCGCCGAAGACGACCGCCTGCTCATCACCCCCGAGTCGGCGAAGAGCCTCCTTGGCCCGCTGCCGTTGCAACTCCTCCAGGAGCGCACCGCCCGCAGCGACGCGCTGCAAGGTGAAATCTGGCGGCTCTTCCTCTTCGGCATGCTGGCCTTCCTCTTCCTGGAAGCCTGGCTCGTCCTCCCGCCCAAGAAGCCCGTCACGACCGACCCCTTCGCCCCACGCGAACAGCCGAGCGCGGCTTGAGTCCTCCCGTAGTTCGCGCGGCACTTCCTCGCCAACCCAACCCGGACGGTCTGGCTCCCGCGCCCTGTGACGAGTATCTCCGGTTCGCCCTCGCGCAATTGCCTGGCGCAAATGCCCGCCCCAGACCCCAAACGCCAGACCCCATCCCCTCCCACAGCCGGCCAACTCCCGCTTGCACCGCCCGCACCCATCTCCTACAACCTCCGCCATGCCGACGACCGCCACCCGCGCCGGAGCGCGCCACCAGACCCCTTTTGACCTGAACACCTGGCTCGAAGCCAGAAGCGTCGCCGTCAACGACGCCCTCGACGCCCTCCTCCCGCCTGAGAGGACCAAGCCCGCCACCATCCACACGGCGATGCGCTACTCGATCTTCGCCGGCGGCAAGCGCATGCGTCCCGCGCTCACCCTCGCCGCCTCCGAGGCCTGCGGCGGCCGCGAGGTGGACGCCCTCCCGCTCGCCTGCGCCGTCGAGTGCATCCACACCTA
>CAZOCL010000706.1:0-2221 GCA_964578245.1 uncultured Klebsiella sp.
GCCCACGCGGGCGGCCTTGTCCCCGTAGCAGGGGCCGATGCCGCGCTTGGTGGTGCCGATCTTGCCCTTGCCCTTGGCGAGTTCGCGCGCGCCGTCGAGTTCGCGGTGATAGGGGAAGACGACGTGGGCGGTCTCGGAGATGAGGAGGTTGTCGGGGGTGACCTTGACGCCGAGCTTCTCGAGGCCGTCGAGTTCCTTCACGAGGCCGATGGGGTCGAGCACGACGCCGTTGCCAATGACGCAGGTCTTGCCGCCGCGCAGGATGCCGGAGGGGATGAGGTGCAGGACAAATTTCTGCCCGCCGACGATGACGGTGTGGCCGGCGTTGTTGCCGCCCGCGTAACGCACGACGATGTCCGCGTCCTCGGTCAGGACGTCGATGATCTTGCCTTTGCCTTCGTCACCCCATTGGGCGCCGACGAGAATTGTATTGGCCATAAAACGGTCTGCGGTCAGGAACTGGCGGCCAACGGGACGCGGGGCGGACTGCGGACCGCGAAACGCTGGCTGCCTCCGGGCAATGAAAAGCCCCGAACGTAAATTCGGGGCAAATCGCTCGGTATTTACGGGCGGACGCTAGGGAGGGAGGGCGGTGAAGTCAATGCCACTTTCAGGCGAAACGGCGAACGGGCTGCATCACAGTTTCCGGCCGGGTTGCGGGCACGGACTTCAAACATCCCGGAGGGGGGCTCCGAGAACAGCGGGGGGTGAAGCCCACAGGGAGCCATCCACCTTGAAACCAGCCGGGTTTCCCCCCTTGGCCAGCAAGGTCCGGCCAGAAACTGAGATGCGCCATGGACTTGCGGTTCCGTCACTTTGCTGCGGCATTGTGCGCGGCACTCTGCTAGACCCGCGGCATGCAAACCACCCGTCGCGAGTTCGTGTCCACCGCCGTTGTCTCCACCCTGGCTGCGGCAGCCAGCGCCACGGCCGCCGCTGAACCGGGGAAGCCGCCCGCGCCCAGCCCGAGCAGTCCGCCCAAGCCCGCTGCGCAGCTCAAGGCCAAGATGAAGCAGGGCCAGACGGTCTTTGGCATGCTGGTCCAGCATGCGGTGGTGCCGGCGATGGTGGACTTCATCCCGGAGGGCAGCATTGATTTCGTCGTCGTCACTGCCGAGCACAACGCGCTCGACATCGCCGACTTCCTGCCATTGCGCTACGCGCTGAATGCGAAAGGCATCGCCTGTCTCGCCCGCACCCACAGCCGCGATGCCGACGACGTGGCGAAGGTGTGCGATTCGTTTGACGGCGTGGTCATCCCGTATGCGGAGGATGTGGAGCAGCTCAAACGGCTGGCCGCCGCCGCCGTGTATCGCCCGCTGAAAGGGGTCGCGCTCGAACGTGCGATCACGGAAGGCAAGTGGCCCAGCGAAAAGACCCGCGCCTACATCGAACAGAAGTGCGCGGACACGCTCTTCGTGCCGATGATCGAGTCCGTCCGCTCACTGGAGAACCTCGACGCCATCTGCGCCATCCCCGGCGTGAGCGCGTTGTTCATCGGCCCCAACGACATGACCACGAACATGGGCATCCCGAACGAATACGATCATCCTGATTTCATTGCCGTGGTGCAGAAGGTCATCGCCACCGGCAACAAGCACGGCATCCCGGCGGGAAGCTGGTTCGGCAAGACCGACCAGCAATTGCGCACCATCAAGCAAGGCGCGCGTTTTGTCTGTCACTCGAATGACAGCAGCCTGCTGAAGGACATGATGACGACGGTCTTTGGCGCGCTGAGAAAGGGATGAGGCAACGAGGTGGTTACGCGGGGCGCGTCTGGCCGAGGTGTTGACGAATTCCAGGACCGCCCGGCTCTCGTGCGGAGCGCCGGCTTCCCAGCCGGCTTAGCCCTAATGCCTTTCGGGAATTCGCAGGGAGAAACCCAAAGCGCTTCACCACCACTCCGGCGCGCGGCTGAGGGGGCCAGGTGCGCCAGTCCTCCAGGGGCTCAGGACGCGAAGATCTTCGTCATCCGATCGGACAGATCCTTCAGGCCTTCCGGCGAGCCGCCGCCGCCCTGTTCGGCGATGCCCCAGCCGGAGTAGCCGATCTTGTCGAGCGCGGCCATGATGGCGGGCCAGTTGTTCGTGCCTTCGAGGAACTTCACGCCGAAGCCCGCGCCCGCGCCCTTCTCGTCGCGGAGCTTGGTGCTGTATTCCTTGATGTGCAGCTTGAGGATGCGCTTGCCGATGAGCGGGATCCATTCCTCCGCCGGGCTGTA
>CAZOCL010000707.1:0-2208 GCA_964578245.1 uncultured Klebsiella sp.
CTTCAACCCTTCAACCCTTCAACCCTTCAACCCTTCAACCCTTCAACCCTTCAACCCTTCAACCCTTCAACCCTTCAACCCTTCAACCCTTCAACCCTTCAACCCTTCAACCCTTCAACCCTTCAACCCTTCAACCCTTCAACCCTTCAACCCTTCAACCCTTCAACCCTTCAACCCTTCAACCCTTCAACCCTTCAACCCTTCAACTCTTTAGCGCTTCAACCACCCTTCAGGAAACCCTTGTCATCCCCCACGCCCCTGCCGTCAAATGCCCGTCCCGTGACTGACCCCGCGACCAGCAGCGTCGAGAAGCCCCAATTCCCTCCGGGCTTGCACAACGCCTTTCTCTTCGCGGGCTTCAACGCGCTGTCCTTCCCCCTCGTCATCGGCAACCCGATGATCCTCTACGCCAAGACCCTTGGCGCGAGCGCCACCGTGCTGGGCATCATCGCGGGCATGATGCCGTTGCTGGTCATCTTCCAGATCCCGGCGGCCAGCCATGTGAGCCGCGTCGGCTACAAGCGCTTCGTGTATGCGGGCTGGGGCATGCGCGTGCTGTTCATCGTCGGCATGGCCGTGGTGCCGCTGCTGGGCGGACTGCTGGAGCCCACCGCGCGGCTGGCGCTCATGCTCATGCTGCTCTTCGCCTTCAACCTCTCGCGTGGCATCTCCAGTTGCGCCTGGCTGCCCTGGATCACCGCCCTCGTGCCGGAAACCATCCGGGGCCGCTACCTCGCCCGCGATGCCGCGTGCGTGAACCTCGCCAGCTTCCTGGTCATCCTCCTCGCCGCGCTCACGCTGGGCGATCACCCTTCCGCCTGGCAGTTCGCCGCACTGTTCTTCCTCAGCGCGGCCATGGGCGGCCTGAGCCTGGTCTTCCTCAAGCGCATCCCCGACGTCGAGCCGCCGGTCGAGGCGCAGCGCAACGCCAATGTGCCCATCCCGTGGGGCGCGATCTCCGCGCACCCTCCGTTTCGCAAGCTGCTGCGGGCCAATGTGGCCTGGGCGCTGGCGGTGGGCGGGCTCGCGGCTTTCACCACCGCCTGGCTCAAGTCCCAGGCCGGCCTCGGCGAAGGCGACGTGCTGCTCGTCAGTTCCGCCGCCTTCCTCGGCGGCTTGAGCAGCCTGTGGCTGCTCGGACCGCGCCTGGACCGCCTGGGCAGCCGGCCCGTGATGATGTTTTGCGTCGCCACCTGGATGGTGATCGTGGGCGGCTGGGTGGCGCTGGCCGGGCACAAGCTCCAGCCGAGCTGGTCCATTCTTGTGCTGCTGCAGTTCCTCATGGGCCTGGCCACCGCGCTGGTCAACATGGCCAACGTCCGCCTCGCCATGGCCATCATCCCCGTGATGGGCCGCGACCATTTCTTCGCCCTGTTCTCCGTCGTGGGCAGCCTCGCCCTGGGACTTTCCCCGATTCTCTGGGGCATGTTGATTGACGCCATGCGCGGCGTGGACCTCGTCTGGCACGGCCTCGCCGTGAACCGCTACAGCCTCTTCTTCGCGATGACCGGCCTCATGTTCCTGGTCACCTTCGTGCTGTGCCAGCGGCTGGAAGAGCCCAAGGCCGCCAGCATGGAAGCCCTCCTCCGGGACATCCTCATCGAATCTCCTCAACGCGTCTGGGTGCGTCTCTGGCCTAAAGCCTAAGCCCTCTTCCTACTCCCATACGTCCCATACGTCCTACGAGGCCCATCCATCCCGCCGCTCACCCTCCAGAACACCCGAAATTTCCCTCGCTTTGCCCGAAACCACGCTGCTAGGTTCGCCAAATTCGCGTCCGGTCAGTTCCGTTCGCACCGACACATAACGCAATGAAAGCCATCACCACCGCCGCCCTCGCGCTCGGCCTTCTGGCCGGCTCCGCGACTGCTGCCGACACCAAAATGATCCTGAAAGACGACAAGGACAAAGTCAGTTACGCCATCGGCCTCAATATCGGCAAGAGCATGAAAAAGGAGGGGCTGGAGATCAACCCCGACGCCCTCGCCGCCGCGATGAAGGACGTGTTCGCCGACGCGAAGGCCCAGCTCACCGACGAGGAAGTGCAGACCGTCATGCAGGACTTCCAGAAGAAGATGATGGCCAAGCAGATGGCTGCCCGCGAAGAAGGCCTCGGCAAGAACAAGGCCGAAGGTGAAAAGTTCCTCGCTGACAACAAGAAGAAGGAAGGCGTGAAGACCACCGCCAGCGGCCTGCAATACAAGGTCA
>CAZOCL010000708.1:0-2207 GCA_964578245.1 uncultured Klebsiella sp.
ACGGGGCTGGTGGTGCTGTTCGTCGCCTTGAGCTTCATCACCACGGTGCTGGAGCTGACGGTGCTCCGGTGGCTGCTGACGACCTTCTCCGCGTTCAGCGCGGTGGCCGTGCTGGTCATCTTCCAGCCGGAACTGCGCCGGCTGCTGGCCGAGCTGGGCAACCAGTCCCTGCTGATGTCCGCCCGCGAGCAGCGCGAGGACGTGGAGGTGATCATCGAGACGGTCGAGCGGCTGGCGGATGTGCGCATCGGCGCGCTGATGGCCATGGAGCAGAGCATCAACCTCGCGGAGGCGGTCGAGTCCGGCGTGGTGGTGGATTGCGAGGCGACGCCCGAGATGCTGGAGACGATCTTCTTCCCGAACAACGCCATCCACGACGGCGGGGTGATCTTGAAGAACGGCCGCATCCTCCGGGCGGCGTGCATCTTCCCGCTCACGCAGCGCCAGGACCTGCACAAGTCCCTCGGCACGCGGCATCGCGCGGCCATCGGCCTGAGCGAGGAGACCGATGCGGTGGTGGTGGTCGTGTCAGAGGAGACCGGGGCGATCTCCTATGCGAACCGTGGCGAGCTGAAACGCGGCGTGACGGCCGAGGAGCTGCGCGCCTTCCTCACCTCCATCTTCGTCAAACGGGTGCGGACCCGTAACTGGGCGGACACCCTGCGGCTGTGGATCGCGCGGAACCTCAAGCTGTCCAGCACGGCCGTGGCCCCTCAGCCGGAGCCGGCCCCGGCCAAGACCGCTTCCCGACCGCACGCCGCCCCCGTGGTGCCAAAGAAAGCCGAGGCCAAGTAAATGTCCGCCCGCGACGCCATTCTCCAGAATTTCTGGCTCAAGTTCTTCTCGCTGATCCTGGCGACGATGATCTGGTTCGCGATCTTTGGCGCGCAGAACAACCTCCGGACGGACCGGCCCGGGCACGGCTTCGTGACCCACAAGATCGAGCATGTGCCGGTCACGGTGATGAAGTCGGCGGCCGACCTGCGGGCCTTCCGGGTCGAGCCGGGCTACATTGATGTCACGGTGCGCGGGCCGATTGGCGAGGTTCAAGCCTTGACCGCCCGGCAGCTCGAAGTTTTCATCAACCTCACCGACGTGAACGACGTAGCCGGCCTCAGCAAAAAGATCCTCGTCCATGCGCCTGCCGGCATCGCCGTGGTGGAAGTGTCGCAGACCGAGGTCCGTGTCGCGCCCGCCAGCACTGATTGACCCTGTAGTGATTTCATCATGAGCAACGCACCCAAGAAAATCTTCGGCACCGACGGCGTCCGCGGCACCGCCAACATCGAACCTGTGACGGCGGAGACCGCGCTCAAGCTGGGCCGGGCCGCCGCGCACGTCTTCAAGAACCTCGAGTCGCAGTCCCGCTCGCGCGGCAAGCATCGGATCGTAATCGGCAAGGACACGCGCCTTTCCGGTTACATGCTCGAGAACGCCCTGAGCTCGGGCATTCTGAGCATGGGCGTGGACGTGCTCTTCATCGGGCCGCTGCCCACGCCGGGCGTCGCCTACGCGGCGCGTTCGCTCCGCGCGGATGCCGGCATCGTCATCACGGCCTCGCACAATCCCTACGATGACAACGGCATCAAGTTCTTTGGTGCGGACGGGTTCAAGCTGCCCGATCCCATCGAGGCGCAGATCGAAAGCCTGGTCTTCAGCGGCAACATCGAGAGCGTCCGCCCCTCGGCCACGGAGATCGGCAAGGCCGTCCGCATTGATGACGCGCTGGGCCGCTACATCGAGTATGCCAAGGCGTCCTTCCCCAAGGGCCTGACGCTCGATGGCATGCGCATCGTGGTGGACTGCGCGAACGGCGCGTCCTACAAGGCCACGCCCAGCGTCCTGCGCGAACTGGGCGCGGAGATCTTCGTCTTTGGCAACACGCCCGACGGCACAAACATCAACAAGGAATGCGGGTCCATGCACCCGCAGAACCTGTGCGCCAAGGTCCGCGAATATCGCGCCGACCTGGGCATCGCGCACGATGGTGACGCTGATCGCGTCATCCTGAGCGACGAGACGGGCATCCTGCTGGACGGCGACGACATCATGGCCATCGCCGCGCTGGACATGATGGCGCAGGGCACGCTGGCGGAGAAGACGCTCGTCTCCACCGTCATGAGCAACGCCGGGCTCGGGGCCGCGTTGCAGTCGGCGGGCGGGAAGATTGTTTACACCGGCGTCGGGGACAAGAACGTGATCGATGA
>CAZOCL010000709.1:0-2199 GCA_964578245.1 uncultured Klebsiella sp.
CCAAGGAGCGCCAGCGCCAGCAGGAGAACATCGAGCTGATCGCCAGCGAGAACTTCACCAGCCCGGCCGTCATGGAGGCGCAGGGCTCCGTGCTGACGAACAAATACGCGGAAGGCTATCCCGGCAAGCGCTGGTATGGCGGCTGCGAGAACGTGGACGTGGTGGAGCAGCTCGCGATCGACCGCGCCAAGCAGCTCTTCGGCGCGGAGCACGCGAACGTGCAGCCGCACTCCGGCTCCGGCGCGAACATGGCCGTCTATTTCGCCTTCCTGAAGCCCGGCGACAAGATGCTGACGATGGACCTCTCCCATGGCGGCCATCTCACGCACGGGAACAAGGCCAACTTCTCCGGCAAGTTCTTCGAGATCGTCCACTACGGCGTGCGCAAGGAAGACGAGCGCATTGACTACGACCAGCTCGCCGCCATGGCCCGCGAGCACAAGCCGAAGATGATCACGGTAGGCGCGAGCGCCTACCCGCGCATCATCGACTTCAAGCGCATGGGCGAGATCGCGAAGGAAGTCGGCGCAATGTTGCTGGCGGACATCGCCCACATCGCCGGCCTCGTGGCCACGGGCGTGCATCCCAGCCCCGTGCCGCACGCGGATTTCGTCACCACCACCACGCACAAGACCCTGCGCGGCCCGCGCGGCGGCCTGATCCTCTGCCCGGCGAAGTATGCGAAGGAGATTGATTCGCAGGCCTTCCCCGGCATCCAGGGCGGCCCGCTCATGCACGTCATCGCGGCCAAGGCGGTCTGTTTCCATGAGGCGCTCCAGCCGACCTTCAAGGCCTATCAGCAGCAAATCACCGTGAACGCGAAGGCGCTCGCCGCCGGCATGATGCGCAACGGCTTCCGGCTCGTCTCCGGCGGCACGGAGAACCACCTGATGCTCGTGGACGTGGGCGCGCGCGGCATCACCGGCAAGGAGAGCCAGATCGCACTCGACGAGGCCGGCATCACGACCAACAAGAACACGATTCCGTTCGAGACCCGCTCGCCCTTCCAAGCCAGCGGCGTCCGGCTCGGCACGCCCGCCGTCACCACGCGCGGCATGAAGGAAGCCGAGATGGCCGCCATCGCGGACATGATTTCCGAAGTGCTCCTCGACCTGAAGAATGTCGAGAACGCGCACAAGGTCCGCGCCCGCGTGCGCGAGCTGACGGCAAAGTTCCCGCTGCCTTACTGAACGGGCTGATTCAAGATGACCCGCAGTGTCGACATCGCGGAAACATCAAAAACATTGACACGCAGAGCTTCGTTCGACACGTTGCCAGCGAATTAACCGCAAGATTCCTGCCGCCAAGACGGCGCGGGTCAATCCCCAGCAGAAATTCCCCGGCAGTATCCGCGTTTGATTGAACGCGTTTCTGCGGCAGTGAGTCGAATCATGGCTCACCGGCAGGGGTCACTTGCCCGCCAGCCAACATAATCTAGTTTCCGCTCCATCAGTATGCCACGCATTGCCAAACCGAAGGTCGCCAAGACCAAACGCGCCGCCGCCGCTGCTCCCGCCCCCGTAGAAAGCGAAGCGCCCGTCCTGCCGTTCACGCCTGAGCCCGCCGCTCCGAAGTCCGAGTCCATGTTCCCCACCGAGGACGAAGCGCCCACCCCTGCGCCCGCCGCCGTGGTCGAGGAGTTCACGCCCGGGACCAGTCCGGCGGTGACGAAGCCCCAGCCGGTCGAACCCGCGCCCGCGCCTGCCCCTGCCCCCGCCCCCATCGCTGAGTCCGCGCCGCCTGCCGGTGCCGCCCCCAAGCAGCAAAAGCAGCAAAAGCAGCCGAAGCCCCCTCCGCCCGCCCCACCCGAGCGCACCGCGCCCGAGTTGAAGGGCCCGACCATCGCCATCTCGACGCTCCAGGCCCTCTCCATCGCCGATCTGAACAAGATGGCCAAAGACATGGGTGTGGAGAACTACGGCACCCTGCGCAAGCAGGAGGTCATCTTCGCCATCCTGAAGAAAAACGCCGAAGGGGCCGGTGGCCTCTTCGCCGAGGGCGTGCTGGAAGTCCTCAGTGAGGGCTTCGGCTTCCTGCGTTCGCAGGCCTTCAATTACCTGCCCTGCCCGGAGGACGTTTACGTCTCGCCGTCGCAGATCCGCCGTTTTGACCTCCAAACGGGCGACCTCGTGGCCGGCCAGATCCGCCCGCCCAAGGAGAAGGAGAAGTTCTTCGCCCTGCTCAAGGTCGAGTCCGTCA
>CAZOCL010000710.1:0-2193 GCA_964578245.1 uncultured Klebsiella sp.
ACGAGTGCGGATCGCTGGCGGGCAGGCCGACGTATTCGTCGAGGTTGAAGGTGCGGGCGAGGGAGAAATCCAGTCCCTGCTCGCGGTGCATGCGCGCGAGGCGGTCATAGACACTCTCCATGGTCCGGCCCGTGGCGAGGCCGAGGACCAGGTGCGGCTGCGCGCGCAAATCGTGGGCGACAAGCCGTGCCAGCAGTTCGGCGGCGGCGTCCGGGGTGGATTGGATGATGACTTCCACGCCGGGAGCTTGGGGCAAAGGCGGCGTGGGGCTCCACTAGAAAATCAAGCGGTGAGCGGGCGCGGCGACCTTTGCCAAGCCGGAACGAGGCAGCAGGAACACTGTTCTTCAACGCGGAGACGCAGAGATCGCGGAGGAACGCAGAGTAGACGGCGTTCGCGCGAGCGGGCGGGAGGCTTGGCGCAAGTGCGCCGTAGTTTGTCGACGGCGACAAGTCGCTTGCGGAAAGCGGTGGCAAGTCACCGCACTCCATAGGCGTCGCCGGACGTCCATCGGCACGAGCCGCGCCCCATAGCCCAAAAACACAAACGCCCTCCGGAGACCGGAGGGCGTTTGCGTTGAAGTGCGGCTGACTTAGCTGGCGGCGACTGCGCCCTCGGTGGAGGTGGCGGCCTTCTGGTTGAAGGTCAGCTTGCCGTCGGCGGCGGAGACGGCCACCGGCTCGCCGCCGATGAGGTTGCCGCGCAGGAGTTCCTCGGCCAAGGGATCTTCGAGGTGCTTCTCCACGCTGCGGCGCATGGGACGCGCACCGTATTGCGGGTCGAAGCCCTTCTCCACCAGGAAGTCCTTCGCCTTCTCGTCGAGCACGAGGTGGATGTTCTTGTGCTTGAGGCGTTCCATGACCTTCGTGACTTCGAGGTCGAGGATGGTGATGAGGTCTGGCTTGAGGAGCTGGCGGAAGACGATGATGTCATCGAGGCGGTTCAGGAACTCAGGACGGAAGGACTTCTTCGCCTCGTCCAGAATCTTGTCGCGCATCTTCTCGTAGCTGAACTCGTCCTTCGACGCGCCGAAGCCGATGGTGGTGTTCTTCTTGATGGTCTCGGCCCCGACGTTGGAGGTGAGCAGGATGATGGTGTTGCGGAAGTCCACCACGCGACCGGTGTTGTCGGTGAGTTTGCCCTCTTCCAGGATCTGGAGCAGCATGTTCATCACGTCCGGGTGGGCCTTTTCGATCTCATCGAAGAGCACCACACAGTAGGGCTTGCGGCGCACCTGCTCGGTGAGCTGGCCACCCTCCTCGTAGCCGACGTAACCTGGCGGCGAACCCACGAGGCGCGACACGGTGAACTTCTCCATGTATTCGCTCATGTCGAGCTGGATGAGGCACTTGGAGTCGCCGAACATCTGCTCGGCCAGGGTCTTGGCGAGCAGCGTCTTGCCCACGCCGGTGGGGCCGAGCAGGGCGAAGGTGCCGATGGGGCGCTTCGGGTCCTTCAGGTCCGCGCGAGAACGGCGGAGGGCCTTGGCCATCGCCAGCACGGCGTCGGTCTGGCCGATGACGACCTTGGCGAGCACCTTCTCGACTTCGAGCAGACGCTGCGTCTCGTCCTTCTCCATGCGCTTGAGGGGGATGCCGGTCCACTTGGACACGACGTGGAGGATTTCGTCCTCGTCCACCTTGACGCGCTTCTCTTCCTTCGCCTCGCGCCAGGACTTGAGGGTGGCCTCAAGCTTTTCCTTCGCCTGCTTTTCCTTGTCGCGATAGGAGGCCGCGCCTTCGAAGTCCTGCTCCTTGATCGCGCGTTCCTTGCGGTTCTTGAGTTCCTCAATCTCCGCCTCCTGATCCTTAAGATCGGGCGGGCGGGTCATCGCACCGATGCGCGCGCGGGAACCGGCCTCGTCCATCACGTCAATGGCCTTGTCCGGGAGGAAGCGACCGGTGATGTAGCGGTCCGAGAGCTTCACGGAGGCCTCGACGGCGGCGTCGGTGATCTCGGCGCGGTGGTGCTCCTCGTATTTGCCGCGCAGGCCCTTGAGAATGGCGATGGCGTCCTCGATGGAGGGCGGCTCGACCTTCACGGACTGGAAGCGGCGTTCGAGAGCGGCGTCCTTCTCGATGTATTTGCGATACTCGTTGAGGGTGGTCGCGCCGATGCACTGCATCTCGCCACGGGACAGGGCGGGCTTGATGATGTTGCTGGCGTCCATCGTGCCCTCGGCGCTGCCCGCGC
>CAZOCL010000711.1:0-2190 GCA_964578245.1 uncultured Klebsiella sp.
TGGAGCAAGGAGGGCAAGGACGAGTTTCTCTACTTCACGGAGAACGTGGCGGCGGGCGGCAAGGACGCGGACGGGAAGGACAAACCGGCGCTGGGCAAGCGGGTTTACAAGACGGACCTCAAGGGCAAGGTGCTCTACACGATTGGCAACGTGGCGAAGGAGGGGAGCACGTCGCAGAAGTTTGACTGGACGAATCCGACGGATGTGGCGGTGGCGGCGAACGGGGACATCTACGTGGTGGATGGCTACGGCAGCCAGCGGGTGAGCCAGTTCGACAAGAACTGGAAGCACCTCAAGACCATTGGCGGTCGCGCGGACAAGGATGCGGCCAAGGGCGCGAACGCGCCGCACGGGACGTTCAGCACCTGCCACGGCATCTGGGTGAACACGCTCGGCAAGGAGCCGGAGATCTTCATCGCGGACCGGGCGAACGGGCGGATCGAGATCTTCTCGATGGACCTCGTGTATCGCCGGACGATCCCGGACTTCAAGGCGCCGTGCTGTTTCTACCAGCACGCGGGGCACCTCTATGTGCCGGAACTGAGCGCGCGCGTGAGCATCCTGGATGCGGAGGGCAAGATCGTCGCCCGGCTGGGCGATGGCGCGGCAGTGCCGAAGGAGGAGAAGGAGAAGCGGGTGGAGTTCGTCGCGCCGCACGCATTGACGGTGGACTCCAAGGGCGATCTGTATGTGGTGGAGTGGGTGCCGTATGGACGAGTGCGGAAGTTCAAGCACACGCCGCAGGCGGCGTGAGGCGGGTTTTCAACCACGGATGGACACGGATAAACACGGATGGGGGAGTGACGCGAATTGCGCGAATGGGCGCGAATTGGGACCTGGCATATCCATGATTCCGTTGGTGACGTGCCATCCCTTTTGAACGCGGAGAGCGCAGAGGACGCAAAGAAGCGCAGAGGGGAGCCGGGCGGACACCGAGACGTGAAGCCGGTGCAGCGGGCAGCTCTCTGCGTTCCTCCGTTTGCTCTGCGCCTCTGCGTTAAAGGAGGGGTGCTGCGATTACTGCGTTCCGCCCAAGGCTGACGATGTGAGGCGCATCACGCCGCTTCTTCCGGGCGGTTGAATTCCGGGGCGGGTCTGCCAAGCTGGCGGCGCATGAAGCGAATTTCCGTTCTGTTGCTTGCCGGTGCGTGTGCGCTGCTGCTGGTGGCGTGCCCGAATCCGGCCTCCGCGCCCCGGTCATCCGCGTCCGCCGATCCGACCGAGTCCGGCCAGCCACAGCCGAAGCTGCCCGGCATCAAGCTCTGGCTCGGCGCGCACGAGCTGGCCACGGAGATCGCCCGCACGCCGCAGGAGCATCAGATAGGCATGATGTGGCGCACGAACATGGCGGAGATGGAGGGGATGATCTTCATCTTCGACGAGCCGGGCAAACGCTCGTTCTGGATGCGGAATACACTCGTGCCGCTGGACATCGCCTACATCGCAGCGGACGGGACGTTGCTGGACGTGCACGCAGCAAAGCCGAGGGACGAGACGCCGATTCCGTCAGACAGTGACCGCGTGCAGTTCGTGCTGGAGACGCGGCAGGGCTGGTTCGAGCGCCACAACGTGAAGCCGGGGATGCAGATCCGCACGGAGAAGGGGTCGCTCCTGGAAACGTTTTCGCGCAGGCGGTGAGCCAGCCTGCGATCAACCGCTGCACAGAAAGTCCCTGGACGCAGGCTCGCCCCGCCGCCTGAAGGCGGGACTCCCTACCCTCCCCTGCCCTTTACGCCCCGATCTGGCGCTTGATGGACTCGGAGATCTTCGTGGACCACTTGTCGAGCACGGCCATGTCCTTGCCCTCGATGAGCAGGCGGCACTTCGGCTCGGTGCCGGAGTAGCGCAACAGCACGCGGCCGCCGCTGGGTTGCACCTCGGCCTCGGCCTCCTTCACGAGCGCGAGCACGCCATCGAGCTGCTCGAAGGGCTTCTTCTCGCGGACCTTGATGTTGGACACCTGCTTGGGGAAGCGCGTCCAGCAGCGCTTGAGCTTGGAGAGGCTCTCGCCGCGCGCCTTCATGATGCGCAGCACCTGCAACGCGGCGACCAGCCCATCACCGGTCGTGGAGTAGTCGCGGAAGATCAGGTGCCCGCTCTCCTCGCCGCCGAAGTTGTAGCCGCACTTGAGCATCTCATCGATCACGTTCTTGTCCCCGACGCCGGTGTAAACAATCTTCCCGCCCGCCG
>CAZOCL010000712.1:0-2181 GCA_964578245.1 uncultured Klebsiella sp.
ACGTGAAGGCGGTTGCCACCACGCTCCGGGAAGTTCACTCCACCAACCGCCACACCTGGGGTGCGGTGGCGTGGGTCAATGGGAAGACCTACCAGTCGCCGATGTGCGAGTTGGATGTCGTGGACCGCGTGGGCGGCGGCGACGGCTACGCGGCGGGCTTCTTCTACGGCCTGCTCAGCGGCGAGTCCGAGCAGACGGCGGTGAACTACGGCTGGGCGCATGGCGCACTGCTGACCACGTTCCCCGGTGACACGACGATGGCCACCGTCGAACAGGTGAAGTCACTCTCGAAGGGCGGCTCGGCGCGCATCCAGCGCTGAGCTCAGCACCAGTGCAATTCCGCAGGCCCGGCAGCAATGCCGGGCCTTTCTATTTCATGGCGAGCTTGGCCGCCCCGAGCACGGAGCCCACCAAAAACACCAGGCCGAAGATGCCGAAGGTTTCCTCCCAGGCCTCTTCCAACGGATATCCGGCCCGGAAGCGCTTGCGCGCCCCCGCTTCATATTTCGCCTGGGAGTTCTTGTCCTCCAGCATGGCGCGCGCCTGGGGGACGGCGGTGGCCCGGAAGTTCTTGATCTGCTCCTCGGTCACCTGCATGGCACTCATGTCGGCCATGGGCAGGGTTTGCACGACGAACGGCCTCAACTCTGCATCGGTCTGGGCGTTGACCAGGGCCTGTGCGCGGTCCATGTCCGTCTTGTATTGGATGGCCAGTTGGGGTGTATATTTGTCGTCAATGTAGCGGATGATGGCCATGCGAACCATGGCGGTCACCACGAGCAGCGTCGCAATGCACGCCACTCCGGCGAGGGTGGAGGAAGTGGTGCGGCCCAGCAGGCGGGCTCCCCCACCTGCCAGGGCACCGACGACGAGGGCCATGAAGCCGCCTGGGCGACCAGTGAATTTGATGAGCAGGAACCAAAGCACGCCACCGATCAAGGCACCGGCCACCCCGCCGGCGATGCCCAGTCCCTGATTCGGTTCACTGCTGGACTTGGCCGGAGCTGCTTCCGGTTTTGCGGCAGACTTCGTGTCGGCTTTGGCCGCTTCGGGTTTAGTGGGTTTGGTGGCTGAAGAGGGTGCGCCCGGAGTGCTGGGTTTGGGCGGCGGGGCGGCGGGTTTGCTGCCGGGGGGCGGGCGGTTAGGTTTCGGGACTTCCAGCGGCTTCAGGTTTGGGCCGCCAGGTTTGCCGGAGGGCGGTGGACCAAACGGATCGCTCACCGGCGTGGCATCCGGCTTGGCCGGTGCAGGAGGAGCCGCCGGGATGGCGTCGGCTGGCGGAGCGGCGGGAGCGGCGGGAGCGGATTGGGCTGAGGCAGGGAGCGGTTCAGCCGCGGCGGCCGGCGGGCGGCTGGGAATGACGGACGAGGAGGCTGGGGGGGCAGCAACCACGGGGGCAGTGACCGGGGCGGGTGCGGACTCGGGCGCAGTTGCGGGCACCGAGGGGCTGATCGCGTGCTTGGCGACGTAGCCGCGGATTTCCTCGTTCGCCTGCGACGTGAGATCGGTCTGGCACCCTGGGCAGACGACTGCGGACGGCATTTCCGACTCGGCCAGTTCGAGGTCGAACTTGTAGCGCGCGCCGCAGGCGCAGGTGACTTTGATTTCCTTGACTGGTCGCGATCCCGTCGACGGCGGGGCGGGTGGCTGGCCGGAAAGAAAGTCCACCAGGGCGTTGCAGGCGGCGGTGGCGGGTGCGCCGCAGGTGGGGCAGATCAAGCCCTCCGGCGCGCGACCGTTGACCAGGTCCATGCCGAACTTGAAGCGATTGCCGCACTGGCATGCGATTTTGGTGTCAATCATGGCCGGTCGCGATTGGCGGGCTGGGCCCGGTGCTCTGAAATCAGGTCGCGGTGACGCGCGGGTTCGTAACCCGAATCGTCCCTGCGGCAAAGGAAAAATCCATCACCCAGCCGCTTTGCGGCGATGTCGTCAGCGGCAACTCTCCCCGCCGTTCCCGTCAGCGGCGGAGTTTCTTCTCCAGCAGCATGACCGTCTGGCGCACGCCGGAATCCACTTCCATGCGATCCTTCACGAGCCGGCAAGCGTGGAGCACGGTGCCATGGTCACGGCCACCAAAGGCTTCGCCGATCGTGTTGAGGCTGCTCTCGGTCATCTGCCGGGAAAGGAACATGGCGATCTGGCGCGGGAAGGCGATGTTCTCGGGCCGGCGCTTGCTAG
>CAZOCL010000713.1:0-2179 GCA_964578245.1 uncultured Klebsiella sp.
TGGAATTTCTTTGGAGCTTGGGACTTGGAGCTTGGAATTTCCCTGCCCGCCTCCCGGTTTCACCGAAAACAGCGGAGAACCAATGTTCCTAAGCGGGTTGTGAGCCGAATCTTTGCTTGAGCGACTACTATGAGGCAGTCAGGATACGTGTGTGAGGTGACCCACTGGGACAAGGTCCAAATCTGCCAACCCCACAACATTGAGTCGTGAATCGCAAATCGAAGCGTTCTTTCCCCGCATCGCAGGCCGTGGCCTTGTCGTTGCTTTTCCTCGCCAGCCAGACGCTCCACGCTGCGTCGGGTATCGTGGTGGCCTGGGGGGACACCAGCTTCGGTCAATCAACTGTGCCAGACAGATTATCCGATGTGGTGGCGGTCGCAGGCGGCGGATACGCTGCTGGATCTCACAGTCTGGCGCTCAAGGGAGATGGATCCGTAGTTGGCTGGGGTGGCGGGATGGGGCCGTTCACAAGTGGTGCGGAAAGGGTGCCGATAGGTCTGAGAAAAGTGGTCGCCATCGCGGCTGGCCGCTTCCACAGCCTGGCCCTACAGGATGACGGGACGGTGGCGGCATGGGGTTCCAACTCGGATGGCCAGCTCGTCGTGCCAGGTGGCCTGACCAATGTTGTGTCGATCGGGGCCGGAGCCAGCCACAGTCTGGCGGTGAGAATGGATGGAACGGTCGTGAGTTGGGGCTACAGCCAATATGGGCTCTCAGTGCCGGATGGGCTGTCCGGCGTTACCGCGGTGGCAGGAGGTGACACGCACACCTTGGCGCTTCGGGGTGATGGCACTGTCATCGCGTGGGGGGCGAATTTCAGCGGGCAAACGAATGTGCCTGCTGATTTGACCAATGCTGTGGCAGTGGCAGCCGGCAGTCGGCACAGCGTGGCCCTCAAGAGCGATGGCAGCATTGTGGCGTGGGGCGACAATAGCTTTGGTTTGTGCACCGTGCCCAGCGGGCTTTCCAATGCCGTCGCCATAGCAGTGCAAGGAACTCACAACCTGGCCCTCCGTAACGACGGGGTAGTAGTGGCCTGGGGTGAAAATGCCTTTGGTGAAACTACCGTGCCCAACGGGATTGGTGGGGTGGTCACCGTCGCGGCGGGCTGTGTTCACAGCCTTGCGGTGGTTGGGCTTCCCCCAGCGCCTGCCGGAAGTCTATCCCGTCGCAGGGGGCTTTTCGGAACCAATGTGCAGCTTGATGGCGCAATCACCAATGCCCCGGCATTCTTAGCCACTCCGACTGGCTACCAGTGGCGCCTGAACGGGACGAATCTGACGGGAGTGAGTGGGCCAACGCTGGTGGTCACCAACTTTTCTAAATTCAACTCAGGCCTCTACACGGTTGCAGTTTCCAACACCTCCCATGGAGTTTTGAGCGCCATGACCTACGTGGAGCTGGTGGTGCCACAGCGCTGGCAATCGCCGATTCAGGATGGAAACGGGCAGCTTCGCCTGCAATTCGGGGCTGCCGACGGCTCCACGTTAACGCAAGGCGACCTCGGAAGGTTCGAGATTCACACCACGCCTGACCTTAATGCAACCAATTGGGCAGTCATTACCCCACAACTAACCCTCACCAATGGAATGGCGCAGTTCGACTCCCCAGCAAGCCCATCGAACACACGCCGGTTTTATCGGGTGATCGAACGTTAATGAGGTTCAGTATCTCTAGTAGCTCATCTCAAGACTTGAGCCGACTTCACTTCGCCGCCTTCAACACCACCTGCGGCAAATCCATCACGGCCGGGCCGGGCTTGGACTTGGGTTTCACGGTGAGGGTGTAACGGCCGGGCTTCTCGAAGGACATTTCGCCGAGCTCGCGTTTCACGAAGGCCTGAAACCCACCGGTTTGCTCTACTTTGAAGGTCAGCACCTGACCGCCGACGGCGAACTCCACTTCGCTGCCGCCGCTGCCGTTGCCGCAGCCGTAGGTGATCTCCATGGTGAACTTGCCCGGCTTGGCGACCTCGAACTCCCAGCTCGCCCAGTCGGTTGGATTCACCCAGTAGCCGAGGGTGTTTTTGTGCGGCAGCGGCTCGAAGCGGAGCATCGCGCCATGCACATCCGCGTGCTGGCCGAGCATGGTGATGGTGCCGTCGGCACCCTGCGGGCTGGGCTTGTAGGCGGGGTTGGGCAGCATCATCTGTGCACCGGTCTTGATGCGCCAGGTGTCG
>CAZOCL010000714.1:0-2174 GCA_964578245.1 uncultured Klebsiella sp.
CCGCAGCGCATCAAGGTCGCGGACGAGCGAATGTTCACCGGGCTGGACGCCTACCAGAAGGTCATCGCCAGCGGCGTGGACGTGGTGCTGCTCGCCGCGCCTGGCGGGTTCCGCCCGCTGCACCTGCGTGCGGCGGTGGACGCGGGGAAGCACGTCTTTGCCGAGAAGCCTACGGGCGTCTGCCCGGCGGGCGTGCGCTCGGTGCGGGAGTCGGCGGAAATCGCGCGGAAGAAGAACCTCGCCTTGCGCGCGGGCTTCAGCATGCGGTTCGAGAGCGGTTATCGCGAGGCGATGAAGCGCGTCCACGAGGGGCAGATCGGCGACATTGTGGCCATCTACTCCACGCGCATGGGCAACCGCCTCGCGCGTTTTGACGGCACGCGCAAACCGGAGTGGACCGACCTCGAATGGCAGCTCCGCAACTGGCATTTCTTCGGCTGGCTCTCCGGCGACTGGATCATGGAGATCTCGGTCCACAGCGTGGACAAGATCGCCTGGGCCATGCAGGACGTGCCGCCGGTGAAGTGCCAGGCCAGCGGCGCGCGGTGGCAGCAGACCTTTGGGAACGTCTGGGACCAGTTCGATGTGACCTACCACTGGGAGAACGGCGTGATCGCCGTGCTTAAGACGCGTTACCAGAACAGTTGCTACAATGAGCACGACGACGTGATCATCGGCACCAAGGGACGCTGCCTCCTGCGCGGCTACAACGCGCAGATCACCGGCGCGAACCCGTGGCGCTACACCGGGGCGAAGCCGCCATCGCACCAGGTCGAGCACGACGAGCTGTTCGCTGATCTGCGTGCGGGCCGCATCCCCAACGACGGCGAACGCATGGCCAACAGCACGCTCATGGGCATCATGTGCCGGATGTCCGCCTACACCGGCAAGGAAGTGACCTGGGAACATGCGCTGAACTCGAAGCTCGACACCTTTCCGAAGGACATGGCCTGGGACATGAAGCTGGAGGTCCCGCCTCCGGCGGAACCGGGCAAGACGCAGTTGATTTGAGGCCCGTATGAAGTTCACATCCCGGCCGGTCTTGGTCTGGCTGCTCCTTGGCTTGTGCTGGAGCAGTGCCCGGCCGCTTGGCGCGCAAACGACGCTCAAGGTTCCGCCGGTTCCCACCAGTAGTTTGCGCCTCACGCTGCCGCCTACGGTGTATGCCGTGCCGGGGGTGCCGATCAATCTGCACTTCGCCAACGTGGTGCTGGCAGCGCCCGAAGCCGGGCCTTCGTTTTCGGTCGAGAGCGGCGTTGGCCAGTCGCTCTCAAACCGCTGGACGCTGACGGCAACGCCAGCACAAGTGGGGCGGCATCCGTTGACGGTGCGGGCGAGCCTCGCCCCGGGCGGGGTGCCGGAGCGCGCGCAAACGGTGGTCCAAGTCGTGTCATCCGATGCGGGCAAGGGGCGGGACATTGCTTTGCTCATCGTGGGCGACAGCCTCACCCATGCCTCCGCCTACCCGAACGAGATCGCCCGGCTCCTTTCGCTGCCGGGTAATCCGCAGTGGCGGATGCTGGGCACGCATCGCCCGGCCAGTGCGGCCACGAACGTCGCGCATGAAGGCTACGGCGGCTGGACATGGAGCCGGTTCAATACGCTGTTCAATCCCGAGCGACCCATGCCCGGTTACACGAACAGCAGCCCGTTCGTCGCCGCCACCGGGCCGCAGGGGAAGCCGCAGCTCGACGTGGCCAGCTACATCACCCGGCACTGCGGCGGTCGTGCCCCGGACTACGTGACGTTTCTGCTGGGCATCAATGACTGCTTCCGGCTCAAGGCGGACGATCCGGTGGCGCTCGATGCTGGCATCACGCAGATGCTGCAACAGGCCGACCTGCTGCTCGCAGCTTTCCGTCAGGCCGCGCCGAAGGCTGAACTGGGAATCGGCCTGACCACGCCGGGAAACATTCGCGACGGTGCGTTTGTAGCGAACTACAAACAGCAATACACGCGCGTCAACTGGCGGGCGGTGCAGCATCGTCTGGTCGAGCGGCAGCTCGCGCACTTTGGCGGGCGCGAGGTGGAAGGCATCTTCCTCGTCCCCACGGAGTTGAACCTGGACATCGTTGACGGGTATCCGGAGAACAACGCGGTGCATCCCAATGCCACGGGCTACCAGCAGATCGGGGCGAGCTTCTACTCGTGGTTGAAGTGGCGGCTGGCGGAGC
>CAZOCL010000715.1:0-2170 GCA_964578245.1 uncultured Klebsiella sp.
CTGTTTGGCTTGCGCCAAACAAGGAAGATGGAAATCAAGATACAAGGGGTGGCACATGAATAGCCGTGGGTGAAACCCACGGTGAGCGCGTCATGGAGCACAACCCCGGGAGGGGTTGAACGCAACGGAGACGTCTTGCAAGAAACTGAGATGCGCCTGCTGGAAGGGTGAAGCGAGTTTTGGAGCTTGGAGTTTGGAGCTTCTTTGGAATTTGGAATTTGACCAGCCACGCCTGCCCTGCAGAAGCCCAAGCGGCAGTCGCACCGCGCTTGGTGCTACTTCACTTCTGTCACCACCCCGCGCCAGATCCCGTTGAACAAAAACTTGAACGTCCCGTGCGGCTGCGCACGGAACGCGATCTCCGGCCCATAGAGCACCAGCCGGCCTTTCCCCACCTTCGCCTCGGCGATGGCGATGCCGTTGTCCAGATGTTCCTGCCCCCACGCCCACCCGCTGCGCAGCGGCTTCGGTGAGTTGAACCACGCCACGCAGTCGAGCTGCCCCGGCTCCGCCTTGTCGGTGAACCGGAAGACGGGGCTGGCCTGAAAGAACACGTCCACATCCGCCTCCATGCCCCACGCCAGCGGATGCGCCGTGTCCACCCGCGCGCGTAGCACGGAGCCGGGCACGTAGAACTTCTCGCGTGGCAACAGCCGGAGCTTGTCCTCCTTGTCCCGCTCGGTGAGATGATTCGCAATGGGCAAGTCCAAGTGCCGCGCGAGGCTCGTGGAACTGCCAATGGTGAGCACCGTGCCGCCTTCCTCGAGGAACTTGCGCAGCAGTGGAATGGTCTTCTCCACCGTAATGCTGCCGCGCCGACCACGATACTCGGCGGGCAAGGACTCCTCGCGCACATCACCAGCCGTGTCTGCGGGCGCGTCACTGCTGCTGGCAGTGCTCGGTGTATTCGTGCCCGCGCCGCGCGAGTAGGCAGGCATCGCACCATCCACGAAGATCAGCACATCGAACTTCTCGCGCAAGTTGCCTCGGTCCAGTTCCGGCGGAAACACGACTTGGAAAGGAAACTCGAACCGCTCCAGCACCCAGCGCGTCCACCCCGAGGAAATCGAGCCACCGAAACGATCCCACAGGCCGATGCGGAGGGGTTTGAGTGTGGCGGGCGGCGGACCAGGCTTCACCTCGGTCACGATTTCAAACCGGTCGCCTTTCGGGTCAGCGGTGAGCGGCATGGCGACGACGCTCCGGCCCAGCGCTCGGCCGAGTCCGGGCCATACCCCAACGCCTGTGAAGTTCACCCCCAACTCAGCCGCGAGTTTCCCCACGCGGGCCTGCGTCGTCGGCTGGTTTTTTAGGCAGAACCAGCCGGCGGCAAGATTGATACCGTGTATCGAGTTTGAGGGACCGGCCCATTCCGCCCGGAAAGGCTCCGCGATCCGGATCACTTCTTCACCTGACGCGAGCAGGCGGTTGACGGCGATGAACGTGCTGTTTTGCGCCGGGTTGAGGAAGAACGCCTTGGCCCCTTGGGCGTCGGAGACTCGCCCGGTCAGGGGCGTCGCCGTGTGGCCCACTTCCTCAAACGGTCCCGCCACCCCCTCCAGCACCCGCTCAAACTTCACCCCCATCTGAAACGCCAGCGTCCAGCCCGCTATGTCATACGGCGCGGTCGGCGCGGCCCCGGGATAGGCGAAGTCGTTCGGGTGGTCCTGCGGCTCGAACATGTCCAGCACATGCGCGCGGAACGGCTGCGCGCACTTCACCACGAAGCTGCCTGCGGAAAATTGGTTCGTGCCAACGGTGAAGTCTGCCGTCGCGCGCTGCACCTGCATGCCGTTTTCCAGCAGTGTGTTCACCAACTTCGTCGCCGTCGGGAAATCACGCTGGTTCGCCGGGAGAATGTAGGCGCGCGCGTCACGATGCGCCGGGTCCTGCAGCAGGCGCTTGAACTCGTTTGTCGCGGCGCTGGAGAGGAACGGGCTGCCCTTGCGCTCCTTCGCCGCGTGCTCGATGTCCGTCGGCGACACCGTCCAACTGTCCCGGCCGCCGCGCTCGATGGCGGTGCGGGCCATGCGCCACGCGTTGAGCAGCAGCGTCGAGCGCTGGCGGGACGCGTAGTCCAGCACCGCGTAGTTCGCCGTCACCGAGTAGTCCACCGACGACCGGAAATGCCAGCGCTGCGGCGCGATGGGCGCGAGGTAGTCGGCCTTGG
>CAZOCL010000716.1:0-2159 GCA_964578245.1 uncultured Klebsiella sp.
GGATGCACCAGGCAGTCACATGCCGTGTATAGACCGGGGAGTGACTCCGGGGGCAGATCGCTGGTCAGATGGAGAATCTCCGGGGCGTTGGGCAGCGATTGGGCGGTCTTGATCTGCGCCGCGAGCGTCTGGCCGCGATACACGCTGTCGCCGCCAAAGTCTTTGATCACGAGACAGACGTCATCCGCCGCGGTGAAACGGGCGAGATAGGCCTTGAGGAGCACGTCCGCGCCCTTGCGGAAGATGGTGCCACCGACGAAGAGGAACTTGAACGTCTTGCGGGTGGCGAGCGCGAGCGGCTTGGCTTCGGGGCGGAAGCGCTCCGGGTCGATGCCCAGCGGCACGACCCGGATCTTGTGAGCGTCGAGACCGGCGCTGACATACACGTTGCGGACGTAGTGGGAGTAAGCCCAGATTTCATCCGCGTGAACGGCTTGCTTCACCCACTCGGCGGGCAGGGCCCCGAACTCCCACGGCTGGATCTGCACCCACTTGCCGGACTTGGGTGCGTCCCAGACAGGCGGCCACGCGTGGCGCACGGTTATCTGGGTGCCAACGGGAGCCACAGGCTTGAGGGAGCGGGCCATGGCGTGCAAACCGGCGGGCGCGCTCAACGTGCTCTGTCCGAGCCGGGTCAGGCGGATGTCCGCCAGCGTTTCCATCGCACCGGTCAGTTCGCGGTTCACATGCGAGAGACTTCCGTAGTCGAGGAAGGAGCCGTCCCACGCGACGGTGACGGGAGCCACTTTCGTGGGTGTCGACTGCGGCTGGGTTGCGAGCGTCCGCGCCGTCACCGCCGGGCAGGCGGGCGTGGTGAACTTGCGTTCGATCCGCTCGAACTGCTGCATGACGCGCTCTGCCACCGCCGTGCGGGAGAAGCGTGCGGTGACCTCCGCACGGGCCTTCGCGCCTTTCGCGAGGGCCTCCGCCGGATTCTGGCGCACCCGGCGCATCAACTGGCGCAGATGCCGTTCCGATGGATTCGCCCACCGATGACCGAGGTAGTGCTTCAGGAACGGCTCGACGTGCTGCACGTCCACCACTTCGTAATCGAGCAGATAGGAATTCTCCGCGTTCATGAACTCCGTGTTCGCACTCCAGTTCGTCGCGATGACCGGGCGGCCCATGGCCATGGCCTCGTGCATCGGGCGGCCCCAGCCTTCACCGCGGCTCGGCACCACCACGCAATCCGCAGCCAGATAGAGGCGCGGCAGATCACCGGACGGAATTTGTTCGGTGAGAAGTTCGATGCGAGGGAGTCGCTTCTTGCCCAGGCCAAGATTGGCGGCGAACTCCTTGATGAGCGGTTCCAAGGTGTCCCTTGGGTTCACATCCGGATACCCGAACAGATAGGTGCGCAAGTGCAGGCACACGTCATCCTCCGCGGAGAACTCTCGCAGATAGCTCGCCAGGAGGACATCCCATGCTTTACGCCCGGACCACTCGAAGATGGAGACGAAGTTGAACTTCGCGGGATTGGGCAGTGCGAGGGGCAGATGCTTGGCGGGATCGAACAAGGTTTCGTCCACAGCGCCCGGGATGACCACCAGCTTCTCACGTTCGACACCGCTGGCCGCGAAGGTTTCCACGTTGAACTGGCTGGGCACCCAGACCTCGTCCATCGCGTTGCAGCAGCCAACCCAGTCCGCCGGGATGCGGTCGGTCTCATACATGGTGCGGCCGACATGGTAGATCGTGTCGGGAGTGCGCTTGAAGGCGAACGCCGGGTTATGCGAGACGAGCACGCCGCCACGCATCAGGAAGAACTTGTCGCGCAGGGCGAGCAGGCGGTCGCGTTCGTGACGCGGCAGCTCGGCAATGAACTTCTCGGACGTGATGTTGGTGTCATGGAAGATGCCGAGATTGAGCTGATGCGAGAGGGGCAGGGTGAAGTTGATGGCTTCGCTGGCGTAACCGGTGGGGTTGAAGAACGGCGCGGCCCAGCGGATGGGGAGGGAGACGCGGGCTTTCCTGGCGGAGGGGAGTGGTGAGTTACCACGCAGCCATTCTCCCTCACCCCGGCCCTCTCCCGCTGGGAGAGGGAGGGACGCAGGCAGCCCCGGGCGCTTTGCCGGGCGACGCGGTTTGCCGTTCGCGTCAATCAGCCCGAGTGCGCGCCATTTGTTGACGAGGTAGCGCTGGTTGGCAGGCGAGCCGCC
>CAZOCL010000717.1:0-2154 GCA_964578245.1 uncultured Klebsiella sp.
GAGCCGGCGCACAGCCTGCTGCTCATCAAGCCCACCATTGCTGTCCCGCACAAGGGCGGCGAGCGCATCACCACGGATTCGCTCGACTACCGCATCCTCGCCGAGTGGATCGCCAACGGCACGCCCGCCCCGCAGTCCGAGGACGCGCGCATCGTGAAGATCGAGGCGCTGCCTGAGCAGGTCACGCTGAAGCCCGGCGTCCCGCAGCAGATTCTCGTGCGCGCTACGTTCTCGAACGGCGAGTCCCGTGACGTGACGCGCTACGCGAAGTTCACCAGTGCGAACAACGCCGTGTGCGTCGTGAGCGACGACGGCCTCGTCACGGTGATGGGCCGGGGTGAAGGCGCGATCTCTGCATGGTTCCTCAGCCGCCTCGCGCTCGCTACTGTAACCGTGCCGTTCGACAACAAGCTGGCCTCATCGACCTTTTCGAAAGCGCCGAAGCGCAACTTTATTGACGAACTCGTCAACGAGAAGCTCAAGGGGATCAATGTCCCGCCGTCGCCGCGCTGTGCGGATGCCGAGTTCATCCGCCGTGCTTATCTGGACACCATCGGCACGCTGCCCACGGCTTCGGAAGTCCGCGATTTTCTCGCGAGCACGTCACCGAAGAAGCGAGACGACCTGATCGAGCGCCTGCTCGCGCGGCCTGAGTTCGTGGACTACTGGAGCTACAAGTGGAGCGACCTGCTGCTCGTCAACGGCGCGAAGCTCCCGCAGCCCGCGATGTGGAGCTATTACCAGTGGATTCGCGGCCAGGTGGAGGCGAACACGCCATGGGACGAGTTCGTGCGCCAGCTCGTGACCGCCAAGGGCAGCACGCTCGACAACGGCGCGGCGAACTACTTCGTCCTCCACGACGACCCGACGCTCATGGCCGAGACCACGACCGTCGCGTTCATGGGCCTCGCGATCAACTGCGCCAAGTGCCACAACCACCCGATGGAGAAGTGGACCAACGACCAGTATTACGAGTTCGCGAACCTCTTCGCCCGCGTCCGCACCAAGAACGGCCCCGGCGGCGACGGCGACAAGGTCATCTTCGCCTCGTCCTCCGGCGACGTGCCCGCGCTGCTCTCCGGCAAGCCCCTCCCGCCGCGCCCGCTGGATGGCAAAGCCATCGCGCTGGACGCCCCTGGCGACCGTCGCGAGACGCTCGCGGCCTGGCTCACGTCGCGCGAGAATCCTTACTTCACCCGCTCCATCGCCAACCGCGTCTGGGCGAACTTCATGGGCGTCGGACTCGTGGAGGCGGTGGACGATCTGCGCGTGACCAACCCGGCCAGCAACGAGAAGCTGCTCTCCGCACTCGCGAAGTTTCTGGCCGACCAGCGCTACGACTTGAAGGCGCTCATGCGCGCCATCCTTCAGTCCGAGACCTACCAGCGCAACAGCGAGACGGTGCCGGGCAACGCCACCGACACGCGCTTCTACTCGCATTACTACACGCGCCGCCTCATGGCCGAGGCGCTGCTGGATGCCTACTCGCAGGTGACCGGCGTCCCCACCGAGTTCCGCCGCGACGTCCGCAATGCCAACCGCGGCATCGGCGACCGCTATCCGGTTTCCCTGCGCGCCTTCCAGCTCCCCGATTCCAATGTAGTGAACTACTTCCTCAAGACCTTCGGCCGCGCGGACCGGCTCCAGACCTGCGAGTGCGAACGCACCGAGGAGCCGAGCATGGCGCAGGCGCTCCACATCGCGAACGGTGACACACTCAACCCAAAACTCGCCGCAAAGGACAACCGCATCGGCAAGCTCATCGCCGAGAAGAAGACGAACGAGGAGATTCTCGAAGAAGCCTTCCTCAGCACGCTGAGCCGCCTGCCGACCGCCACGGAGAAGTCCCGCTCCCTCAAGCTGCTCGCTGATGCCGGTGAAGCCGATCGCCGCGCTGCGTTGGAAGACCTCTACTGGGGGCTCCTGAGCAACAAGGAATTTCTGTTCAACCACTGACGTAACGTAGCTCGACATTCCAATGTCGAGTGTCGGAACGCAATTTGCGCGTGGGTTCTCGACATTGGAATGTCGAGCTACGGATGCACGACCGGCGGACAGGAGTGTCCGCCTCACGGACGGCTCAGGACTGTGACAGGATGCGGTCCACCTGCGTCATCGTCACTTCCGGGCTGCCCTCGGTCCAGATGACGTAGT
>CAZOCL010000718.1:0-2153 GCA_964578245.1 uncultured Klebsiella sp.
TGATGGCCGCGAGCACGGTGATGAGGCCGGCGAGGTTGAACCACGCCGTCACCCATCCGCACGCGCGTCCGCCGAGGATGCTCCCCCAGTGATACAGCCCGCCCGCCGTCGGAAACGCACTGGCCACCTGCGCCATGGTTGCCGCCACGCAAAGGGAAAAGAGGCACGCCAGCGGCCAGCCCAGCCCGATCGTCGCCCCGCCCGCGCTGCACAAGCCAACGTGGAACGACGTGATGCCACCCGCGAGGATGCAGATGATCGAGAGCGAGATGGCAAAGTTCGAGAAGCCGCTCATCCGCCGGGACAGTTCCTGCTCGTAACCAAGCTGACGCAGCAGCTTCTCGTCTTCGGGGTGAGAGTTTGTAGTCATGGAGGAGGGGGCTTGACGTGGATTGGCTGCCAGCTACAGGCATTGCAGATAAAGTTCCTGAAGATCCGAGGCGGTGACGGGCACGGCATTGGTCTTGTGGCACGGATCATCCCACGCTTGGACGACCAGTGCGTCGAGCTGTTCCGGCTTTACCCCATGGTCGTGGAGCTTGGTGTTCAGCCCGATGCTGATCAGGAACTCCGCCACAAAGGCAATGCTGCGCTCATCCGCCTCCGCCTCCCCGCACTTCATCACATCCAGCCCGCACGCGAGGCCGACGCGGCGGTAAAGCCCGGGCTTGCGCGCAGCACAGAACTTCATGCTGGCCACCAGGCAAAGCGCGTTCGCCAGACCATGATGCATTCCGCAGATGGTCGAGAGCGGGTGCGCGAGCGAATGGACAACGCCGAGGTCTTTTTGAAACGCCACCGCGCCCATGGCGGCGGCGACGAGCATCTTGCCCCGGGCATCCAGATCTTTGCCGTCGCGCACGGCGCGGGGCAGGGCGTGCACGATGAGCCGGATGCCTTCCAGAGCGATGCCGTCGCACATCGGGTGAAAGGCGGGACAGGTGAAGCTCTCGATGCAGTGCGTGAGCGCGTCGGCTCCCGTGGCGGCCGTGAGCTTCGGCGGCAGGCCGACGGTCAGTTCCGGGTCCAGGATGACAAGCTTGGCGAGCAGCTCGGGATGGAAGAGCACCGCCTTGCGCCGCGTGGCATCCAGGGTGATGACCGAGCTGCGGCCCACTTCGCTGCCGGTCCCGGCTGTCGTGGGAATGGCGATGAAGGTGGCCAGCTCCGACCAGTCCGGTTCCTCGTAGAACTTGGCGAAGTCGAACCCGGGCCGCTTCACCAGCAGTCGCGTGGCCTTGCCTGCGTCCAGCGCACTGCCACCACCGATGGCGATGACCCCATCGCAATACTTCTCCTGAAACAAGGCGGCGGGTTCCCGCACATCAGCCTCGATGGGGTTGGGATGCACGCCGGAGTAGAGAAACCAGCGGCGGTTCCGGTTTGCCTCGCCCAGCGCGACACTGAGCGAACGGAAGGCATCGGTCTCCAGCAAGCCGGGATCAGTGACCACCAGCGGACGCTTCATGCCCAGCCGGGCCATGCGCGCCGGCAGCTCGCCGAGCGTGCCTGGACCGAAGAGGGTGGTCGTGGGAAATGAGAACGTCGCCACGGGTGAACTCATGACCGTGGAGTGTGGTGGAAGCGGCGGCGAGCGTCGAGTTTCGATTCGGAAAACCCGCGCCGGGGTCCCCGCCCGGCGGCGTCTTCCCTATTGGGTTTGTCTGGCAAACCACAGCCCTCCATCCGCACGTCCTCTCCTTCTCCCCCATCGCGGGGAGCAAGTTTGCCACTGCGACCTTGAGCGCCACGCTGCGGGCGGGGGCGGATGAACCTCATTCTGATTCCCCTCCATCCCAGCATTGACAGCCAGCCCCATTTTGTTTCCCGTTGCCCCGTCACACGACTAACAACTTGTTCACCGCCATGCGCACATTCAGTCTCGCCGTCCTCACCCTCACCACCTTGCTCCTTCCCGCCCGTGCCGCCGAGTGGAAGGTCACCCCCGACTGGCTCAAGCTCCCCGAGGGCCGTCCCCAGCTCGGCAACCAGCACGGCGACATTGCCGTCAGTTCCAAGGGCGAGGTCTATGTCAGCGTCATGGACCCCAAGGCCGGCGTGCAGGTCTATAGTCCGGATGGCAAGTGGCTCCGCAACGTCCCCGACGCGCCCGCTGACTTCCACGGCTTCGTCATCAAGAAGCAGGCCGATGG
>CAZOCL010000719.1:0-2150 GCA_964578245.1 uncultured Klebsiella sp.
TGGTGCGCTTGCGCTTCGCGAAGAACGACTCGACGTGCGCGACGATGACCGGGTCCTCATGCAGCGTGCGGCCCAGCAAGGCGGCGATGCGGTCGCGCGTGATGTCGTCGGAGGTCGGTCCGAGTCCACCGGTGGTGATGATGAAGTCCGCGCGGCCGAGCGCCTCGCGCACGGATTGCTCGATGTCATCCGCCGTGTCCGCCACGCCGACCTGCCGGTTGACGACATAGCCCAGGTCCGCGAGTTGACGGCAAAGCCATTGCTGGTGCGTGTTCAGAACGCGCCCGAGCATCAGCTCGCTGCCGGTGTTGATGAGTTCAATGTTCATGAGAGATGCCCGCGAAACACGCGAAACGCCGCGAGTGACACCGAGTGGGTTCTTGTGCCGGCAGGAGTCGAGTGGGTAGCCGAGCGGTGCCTTTCCCCTCACCCCGGCCCTCTCCCTCCGGGAGAGGGAGAATGTCAGTCAGCCGCAAAGTAACGCACGCGCTCGGATTCAAGCGACGCGGACGATGTCTCTCCCTCTCCCCAAGGGAGAGGGCCGGGTTGAGGGGGAAGCTCGCAGACGGACTAGCCGCGAGTTCGACTTGCAAGCATCGCAGAGAATTCCGTTTCGCCTGGATTCGTTTCGCGTTCATTCGCGTGTTTCGCGGGCCAAAATCAGAGCCCCCACCGGCACCGAATCCTCACCCAGTCCCGCGAGCGCCACACGGGGACCGGGAGCAAAGGCTTCCATGGTGTAGCGGCTGAGCGCCGCAGCCACCGCCAGACGCAACGGTTCACCCACGAGCGACAGGCCGCCGCCGAGCACGATGATTTCGGGGTGGATCAGTTGCGTGACATGCGAGAGACCGAAGGCAAGGTCATCCGCCACTTCGTCGAGAATACGCTGCGCGAGCGGGTCACCTTGGGCGAGGGCGGGGGCGAGGGCACGGGCCTCGCCATGGTCGGCATCGGCGGTGAGTTGGGAGAGAGGGCTCCATGGCTCGCGTTTGCAGGCCTCGCGGATCTTTCGGTCCACGGCCCAACCGGCACAGCGGTGCTCCACGATGACGCCTGTTCTGTCGAGTCGCACATGGCCGATTTCCGCCTCGCCCGGCTTCGCACCATGATAGATGCGCCCATCCACCACCAGGCCGCCACCGACGCCGCTGCCGAGCGTGACGTAGAAGACGGGGTTGGTGCCGGTGCCTGCGCCGCACTTGGCCTCGCCCAGCGCGGCCGTGTTCGCGTCGTTGTCCACGGTCACCGGCAGGCCGCTGAGTCCACGCAGCCATTCGCCAATCGGAAATTCCGACCAGCCTTCGATTTGATGCGAGCAGCAGATCTGGCCGGTCGAGGAATCCACCGGACCGCCGAAGCCGACGCCGATGGCGGATGGCTTGGCGAACTCGATCAGCTCCGGCAACGCGCTTTGGATCTGCTCGCGGATGCCCGCGCCCCCGCGCTGCTTGTCCACGGTGAAGCGCCGCCGCGCCGTGATCCGCGCGTCCGCGTCGCCGGCCACCAGTTGCAGCTTGGTGCCGCCGATCTCAATGCCCAGAAAGCTTCGCTGCATGGCGGGATTTCAACGGTGACGCGCCGGGATTGCACGGAGAAAAACGTGAAGCGGACACTCTTGTCCGCTGTGCACCTTGCTCTTTCGCTCTACCCATCGGGGCTTTGGAACGGCGGACAAGAGTGTCCGCCGCACGGCCCGACGCTGAATTCCCCCTCGCCACACCGCGTCGGCCCTTCTACGTTCTGACCATGCCCGCTGACCTCGCCCACGCCAGCACGCATCGCCACGCGTTCACTTACCTGAACCCTCGTGTGCGCGAGGGGCTGAACGTCTCCAGCCGGCGTTCCATGCTCAAGGCCGGCCTTGCGGGCATCGGCGGGCTGACGCTGCCGGACTTGCTCCGCACCCGGGCCCAGGCGGCCGCCACCGGTCGCGCGATGGGCAAGAACAAGGCCGTGATTCTCCTCTGGATGGCCGGTGGCCCCAGTCATGTGGACATGTGGGACCCGAAGCCCGACGCACCTTCTGGCTGTCGCGGGCCGTTCAAGTCCATTCCCACGAAGCTTCCGGGCGTCCACCTCTGCGAGCATCTCCCCAAGCAGGCCGCAATGATGGACCAGCTCACCATCATCCGCTCCATGGACTGCCG
>CAZOCL010000720.1:0-2138 GCA_964578245.1 uncultured Klebsiella sp.
CAGCGCATGGCGCACGAGCTTTACCGGCAGGAGATCGCCCTGCTGCCCCGCATCATGACCGAGTGGGCGCACAGCCGCAGCGGCATGGACCTGCATCCCGGCGCGCAGATCGGCACCCACTTCTTCGTGGACCACTGCACCGGCACGGTCATCGGCGAGACCTGCACCATCGGAAACCATGTAAAGATGTATCAGGGGGTCGGTCTCGTCGCGCGCTCGCTCGCTGGCGGCCAGGCGCTCAAGGGGCAGAAGCGCCACCCGACCATTGAGGACCATGTGACCATCTACGCCGGCGCGACCATCGTGGGCGGCGAGACCGTGATCGGCGCGCACAGCACCATCGGGGCAAATGTCTTCCTCATGCACAGCGTCCCGCCGCACTCGCTGGTGCTCTACGAAGAGGTGAACGTCAAGGTGCTGGACAAGCGGGAGCGCGACAAAGGCCGCGCGGACTTCCAGATTTGAGCGGCGCTCGGCGCGCGGCGTTCACGCCGCTTCAACGCCCGCACGCCATCGAACATTCGGAAGCCAAGGCGCGCACCACCCTGAAGCGGCGTAAACGCCGCGCTCCTTGCACCCGGTTTTTGCTCGCCGCTCCCCGCCACCTTCGCCAATGTCACGGCCCGTCGCATGATCATCCATAAGTTGATTTACAGCTTTCTGAAGGCCAAGGGGGGCAGCCCGGAGTTCTTCAACATGCAGGCGCGCGACGCCATCGCCTGGATGCAGCGCGAGGGCGTGAAGTTTGATTCCAACACCACCGTGCTCGACATCGGGTGCGGCTTCGGTGACGTCGGCGGCGAGGTATCCAAGACCGGCGCACAGGTGACCTTGTCGGACGACGACAGTTTCGTTTCCCCCGACTACAAGCACCTGGCTTTCAAAAAGTTCAACATCGACCGGGACGACTTCGCCACGCTGGGCCAATACGACGTGGTGATCTGTTCCAACGTGCTGGAGCACCTGCCGCACCCCGACCGACTGCTCGCGGCCATCCCGCAACTCCTCAAGCCCGGCGGCTGCTTCTACCTGAGCTGGACGAACTGGCACTCGCCGTGGGGCGGCCACGAGTTTTCGCCCTTCCACTACCTCGGCTTCCACCGGGGCGTCCGCATCTGGGAGCGCGTCACCAAGCGCCAGCGCCAGCACACGCCGGGTGAGAATCTCTACTACACGACTATCGGCAGCACTTTGAAGAAGCTGCGCGCCAACCCCGCCCTGCGCATCCGGTCCCTGGCCCCGCGCTACTACCCGGAGTTCGCCTTCCTCCTGTATCTGCCCATCATCCGGGAGTTCCTGGCCTGGAACTGCGCGATGCTCCTCAGCCGCAAGGAAAAACCCGGGCACTGAATCACGGTTCGCAGTCCCGCCTTCAGGCGGCGAGGCGTCCAAAGGTCTAGGGCCGCCTCGCGCGAAGCGTCAGGAGCGCAGGCATGGTTCCACCGGCTGAAGCCGGGACTCCGAACTAGGCGCGAAATCCTCCCGCCCGGCTCACCTCGGCATCCACTGAACAGCATCAACCACGACGTAGCCATCCGCTCCGGCGTTGGAGACCACCACCACTGCCGGCTGGCCTTCGGTGAAATCAAAGTGGCCCAGCAGATGGAACCGCTCATCAATCGCCGGTGTCTTCCGCTCGTCCACAAACACCGTCTCCTTGCCACCCGCGTGGGTGATTTCCACGGTGACTTTGGAGGAGCGGTTCGGGCCGACCGGATACGCAAACCGGACATCGTAATGCCCTGATTTCGGCACCCGCGCCTCGAAGCGCGCGCTGAACTTGCCGTCCTTCGCATTGCCGTCGTGACGGTAGCCGTTGCCGATGTAACCCGGCGAGGCGCTGCTGACGTGCCACTCGCCCGTGAACTTCGCGTCGTCATCGTCCACCACCACGCCACCGAGCTTCTTCGGGTCCAGATAGCCCTGGACACCCTTGCTCGCCTTGCCACCAGCCGGTGCAGCGCTCGCGTATTCCAGCACCTGCCCGTCCTTGAGCAAATGCTCGCGGAGCTTCGCATACGGCACGTCCTGCACCGCGAGGTTGCCATCAATCGCCATGGCCGCCGCCGTGGCCGCGCTCTGCCCGAGGATCATGAACACCGGCTCCATGCGGATGCTGCCAAACGCGATGTGCGAGC
>CAZOCL010000721.1:0-2122 GCA_964578245.1 uncultured Klebsiella sp.
CAGCTTCGCGCGATCCCCCTCGTTCTGGAGGGGCGCGACATCATCGGCAGCGCGCAGACCGGCACGGGGAAGACCGCCGCGTTCGCCCTGCCCATCCTCACGCGCCTGGGGAGCCACCAGCGGAGTCCGCGCGCGCTCATCCTGGAGCCGACGCGCGAACTGGCCTCACAGGTGGAGACGGCGTTCCGCGACCATGCGCGCTTCACGGACATGAAGGTCGCCGTCATCTATGGCGGCGTGGGCTACCAGAAGCAGCTCGACGCGCTGAAAACCGGCGTGGATGTCATCGTCGCCACGCCCGGACGATTGCTGGACCACATGGAGCAGGGGAACTGCAACTTGAGCCACATCCAGCATGTCGTGCTCGACGAGGCGGACCGGATGCTGGACATGGGCTTCCTCCCTGACGTGAAGCGCATCCTGCAGAAGTGCCCGAGCCAGCGGCAGTCGATGCTCTTCTCGGCGACCATCCCGGCAGCGATTGAAACGCTCATCCAGTGGGCGATGAAGAACCCCGAGACGATTGAGATCGGCGCGCGGCGCTCTCCTGCGGAGACGGTCAAGCACGTCATCTACCCGGTCAGCGACATGCAGAAGACGGACCTGCTGCTCGAACTGCTCAAGCGGGTGAACTACAACTCCGTCATCATTTTCTGCCGCACCAAGCACGGCGCGGACCGCGTGGCCTCGCAGCTCAAGGGCGCGAATCACGCCGTGGCGATCCTCCACTCCAACCGCACGCAGAGCGAGCGCGAGCAGGCGCTCGAAGGCTTCCGCCAGGGCAAATACGAGGTGCTCGTGGCCACGGACATCGCGGCACGCGGCCTGGACATTGCGAAGGTCAGCCACGTCATCAACTACGACGTGCCGCAGCATCCCGAAGACTACGTCCATCGTATCGGTCGCACGGGCCGCGCGGAGAACTCCGGCGACGCCTTCACCATCATGACGGCGGAAGACGCGATGCACGTCTTCTCCATCGAGCGCTACATCAGCAAGCCCATTCCCCGCGAGAAGCTCGAAGGATTCAACTACCGCTACACCGCGCTCTTCGAGGCGGACAAACCCGGTGCGGCGAAACCCCACGAGCGCAAGGTGCAGATGGCCCGCGTCGGCGGCGGCTACTTCTTCGGCGCGCGCAAGCGCCGGAGGTAGGGGCGGGCCGACCTTGGCGTTGAATTGGAACGCTCCGGCTTAGGAATTCAGATCACACACCGACTGCCGACGGGAGTGAGGGCAAGCAGTGAGCCTCCTCATGTCGGCAGCTACTAGCAGGGCATCAGGCAGCCTTGAAGCTGGCTTCCTGCACGGCCGGAGCGGCGAGCCGGGCTTTCGCCTGCGCCACGGTATTTTGGACGGTGAGGCCGTATTTGTTCCGCAGGTAGTCCACGGTGCTCGCGTGCTCGATGAACTGGTCGGGCCAGCCGATCCGCACCACGGGCGTGGTGATCTGCTGGTCGGCGAAGTGCTCAATCACCGTGCTGCCGTAGCCGCCCATGAGGACATGGTCTTCCAAGGTGATGATCAAGTCGGCGGCACGACCGAAGAAGGCGTGCGTGCCCGCATCAATCGGCTTCGTCCAGCGAGGGTTGATAACGGCGACGTCAAAGCCTTCGGCGGCAAGCTGATCGGCGGCCTTCCGGGCGATGCCGTGCATCTGACCCAGGCCGAAGAGCGCAACCTTCTTCCCGCCGCTGTTTGCGAACTGGCGCGTGATCTCCGCCTTGCCAACTTCGAGCAGGGCAGGGGTGTCCTTGATAGGGACGCCCTCACCGTTGCCGCGCGGGTAGCGGATGAACGTGGGATGCTTCTGGAGCGACGCCGTGAACATCATGTCGGCGAGTTCATCCTCGTCCTTCGGTGCCATGGCGATGACGTTGGGGAGGCAGCGCAGGTAGGCGATGTCGAAGAGGCCGTGGTGCGTGGGACCGTCGTTGGCGCTGAGGCCGGCGCGGTCCATGCAGAAAATCACCGGCAGATCCTGCAGGCAGACGTCGTGATGGATGCAGTCGTAGGCGCGCTGGAGGAACGTGGAGTAGATCGCGACCACCGGGTGGAAACCCATCGTGGCCATGCCGGCGGCGAAGATGACGGCGTGCTCCTCGGCGATGCCCACGTCGTA
>CAZOCL010000722.1:0-2087 GCA_964578245.1 uncultured Klebsiella sp.
CCGCGCTGCCGCCGACGCCGAGGAGGAAGAGCCGCCCGCCGCGCTCGCGCAAGGCGGCGAGTTCCAGCGCCAACTGGTCAATCTGGGCCGCATCCAGCGCGGCGGCAATCTGCCGGACCTGATCAAGATAAGTTTGCGCGTGCGTCATGTGCAGAAACGCTAACAGGCCGGCGCAAGTTTGAAAACTACGGGGTTTCCGGGAGAAACGGTTGGGGAAATCCCAAATTCCAAGGTCCAAATTCCAAACAAGCTCCAAGCTTCAAATCCCAAAGGCGGCGGGGTTGCTAACCGGCCTTAGCGTTGGAGCAGCGCCCGGCGCTCAGGAAACGCTCGAACGCCGAATTGAGATTTGGAATTTGAAACTTCTTTGGAGCTTGGAATTTGAAGCTTGGAGTTTCTGCCGCACGCTCTCCTGCAATGAAACCTCCCCGCCCATCGTCTCTCCCTCTGCATGCACCGTCCTGAAGTTGTCCCGGCCACGACCCATCGTCGTGCGCTTGGGGCATGGACTGGGCTGAGTCTGCTGCTGGTCGCCGCGCAATGCTCTGTGTCAGCGGCTCCGGCTGATGGTCACTCCGGCAGCCAGTATCTGGCGAAAATCCGGCCTTTTCTCGAGCAGCACTGCCAGGAATGCCACAGCGGTGCGAAGCCCAAGGGCGACTGGCGGCTGGACCAGCTCACGACCGATTTCACGGACAAGGCCACGCGCGGCCGCTGGGAGAAGGTGCTTGAGCAGCTCCAGACTGGCGAGATGCCGCCGAAGAAGCAGCCGCGTCCGCCCGAGGCCGACGCGCGGCTGGTGACGGAGTGGATCGCGGGCCAGGTCTCGCGCGCCGTCATCGCGCAGCGCGCGGCCGAGGGCCGTGCCGTCATGCGCCGCCTCAACCGCGCGGAGTATGAGAACACCGTCCGCGATCTCCTCGGTGTCGAGACGCCGCTGAAGGACCTGCTCCCGCTCGACGGGTCCGCCGACGGCTTCGACAACATCGGCGACGCCCTGCACACCTCGTCCTTCCTGCTCGACCGGTATCTCGAAGCCGCCGACACCGCGCTGAACCAGGCCATCGCGAACCGTCCGCAGCCCAAGTCCACCAAGACCCGTTACCTGCTCACCGACTCGCACCAGGTCCGCTCGACGACCGAGAAAGTGTTCCGCACAAACGACGCGGGCCGCCTCGTGGCGTTCACTTCGTCCGCGTGGCAGCAGGTCGGACCGACGAAGTTTTATCCACAGGAGCGCGGTTACTATCGCTTCCAAATCTCCGCGTCGGCCGTGCAAAGCTCGAACCAGCCCGTGGTCTTCCGCGTGTGGTCCGGCTCGGGTGGCATGGGCGGCGCGAAGGGGCACCTGGTCAATTACTTCGACGCCCCATCGGACAGGCCGAAGGTCATCGAATTCGTGGACTACATGGAGCCGCGCACCTCCATCTCGATCCTGCCCTACGGCCTCGCCTCCTCGCAGACCGTGAACAAGGTCGGCGCGGACGCATGGGAAGGCCCCGGCCTCGTGGTGGACTGGGTGGACGTGGAAGGGCCGCTGAACGAGACCTGGCCGCCGGCGAGCCATCGCCGCCTCTTCGGCGACCTGAAGCAAGGCCCCGCGCCCATCTACAACTTCCGCGACCGTGTGGAAGTCGTCTCCAGCGAGCCGCTCGCGGACGCCGACCGCATCCTGCGGCAGTTCGCGCGCCGGGCCTTCCGTCGCAGCGTGACGGACGCGGACGTGAAGCCATTCGTCGCTCTGGTCGAGGCGAAGCTCGGGGAGCAACGCACCTTCGAGCAGGCGATCCGCGCCGGGCTGGGAGCCATCCTGGTCTCACCCGAATTCCTCTTCCTCCGCGAGAAGCCGGGCCAGCTCGACGACTTCGCGCTCGCGAGCCGCCTGTCCTATTTCCTTTGGAGCACCATGCCGGACGAGGAGCTGCTTACCCTCGCCGAGCAGCACAAGCTCACCCAGCCCGCGACCCTGCGCGCGCAGGTGGACCGGCTGCTGAACCACCCCAAAGCCGCGGCCTTCACCGAGAACTTCACTGGCCAGTGGCTCGGGCTGCGGGACATTGATTTCACGGTGCCCAGCCACATTCTCT
>CAZOCL010000723.1:0-2076 GCA_964578245.1 uncultured Klebsiella sp.
CTGGGGCATGGCGATGGCGAACGTGAACAACACGAAACGGGCGAAGGAATTCATCAAGTCCGCCGAGAAGTTCCAGGCCGCCGCGAGTCCCCGCGAGCAGCAGTGGATCAGTGCGCTGGCGACGTTCTATCGCGACGAGAAGAAGGATGAGAAGGAGCGCCGCAAGAACTATCAGGCCGCCCTCCAAAAGATCGTGAAGGACTACCCCGACGACCTCGAAGCCAAGGCCATGCTCGCGGTGCGGATGTGGCAGGACAACAGCGATGGCGTGCCCTACGGCGACAAGAAGAACGTGGACACGCTGCTCACCGCCATCCTCACCGCCAACCCGCTCCATCCCGCCAACCACTACCGCATCCACCTTTGGGACGCGGGTGAGCGCGCGACCAATGCGCTGGTCTCCGCCGCCAACGACGGCTTCTCCGCGCCTGGCATCGCCCACATGTGGCACATGCCCGGGCACACTTACTCGGCGCTCAAGCGCTACGCCGACGCCGCGTGGCAGCAGGAGGCTAGCGCCCGCGTGGACCACGCCTACATGATGGAGAACCGCGTGCTGCCCGACCAGATCCACAACTTCGCCCACAACAATGAGTGGCTCATCCGCGACCTGAACAACATCGGGGCGGCGCACCGGGCCGTGGACCTCGCGAAGAACATGATCGAGCTGCCGCGTCATCCGAAGTTCAACACGCTCTCCCGGGGCAGCTCCAGCTATGGCTACCAGCGCCTCCTGGACACCCTCGTCCGCTACGAACTTTGGGACGAACTCCTCTCGTTGGGTGGCTCGATCTATCTCCAGCCCACCGAGAACAACGACCATGAAGCCCGGCGCTTCCATGCCCTCGGCCTCGCGTCGCTGCACACCGGCGACATCACTGGCGGCAAGAACCAGATCGCCGCGCTCGAAGCCCTGGCGAAGAAGGTCACGCCCAAGCCCTCGACCAATGCCCCGGCAGCGAAACCCGCCGAGAGCAAGCCCGACGAGAAGAAGCCCGCAGCGGACGCGAAGCCCGTTGCCTCCTCCCTCGCCCCCACCGGGGGAGAGGGCCGGGGTGAGGGGGCCGCGCGCACGAACTCGCCGGTCGCGCCCAAGCCTGCGGCGGAGGCTGCGAAGTCATCCACCCCGTCAACGCCCGCCACGCCCAAGACCGCGCCCAAATCCGACACGAAGAAGAGCACCGGCGGCTACGGCAGTGCGGCCTTGCTGGCCAGCGGCAATACCAACTCCATCGCCGGGGCCGTCGCCGAACTGCGCGTGCTCGTCGCGTTGAAGGAAGGCCAGTTTGCCACGGCGAAGGAACAGGTCGCCAAATTGAAGGACGTTCCCAAGGAACGGCTGGCCCGCCTGTATGCCGCCGTTGGCGACAAGGCCAAAGCCGAGCAACTCGCGCAGGAGGCGATGAAGGCCGGCGAGAAGCAGGTGCAGCCGCTCGCGAACTACGTGGACCTGGCCTACCAGAACGGCAAGTTCCGCGAAGCCTTCGACGCCTTCTTCAAGCTCCGCGAGTTGAGCGCTGAGGCGGACCTCGATGCGCCGGTCTTCCGCCGCCTCGCGCCGGTGGCGAAGGATCTGAAACTCGCCAGCGACTGGCGTCCGCCGCTCACCCGCTCATGGGATTTCGGCAAGCGCCCGAGCCTCGCTTCGCTCGGACCGTTCCGCTGGCAGCCTTCCGCCGCACCGGACTTCTCGCTGCCCGACGGAGACGGGAAGAAGACCACCCTGCGCCAGTTCAAGGGCAAGCCGGTCATCGTCATCTTCTATCTCGGCGCGGGCTGCGCGCACTGCATCGAGCAGCTCATCGCGTTCGCGCCGCTGGCGGAGGAATACAAGAAGGCCGGCATCGCGCTCGTGGCCGTGAGCACCGACACCGTCGAGGGCCTCAAGTTCACCGTGGAGAAGGCGCAATACAACGGCGGCTTCCCCATCCCGCTGCTCTCAGACGCGAGCCTGAAGACCTTCAAGACCTTCCGCGCGCACGATGACTTCGAGCAGCAGCCGCTGCACGGCACGTTCCTGATTGATGGCGAGGGCCTCATCCGCTGGCAGGACATCAGCTACCAGCCCTTCATGGA
>CAZOCL010000724.1:0-2072 GCA_964578245.1 uncultured Klebsiella sp.
TCGCCGCCATCTCGCTCGTGGTCGGCGGCATCGGCATCATGAACATCATGCTGGCCACGGTCACGGAGCGCACGCGTGAGATTGGCATCCGCCGCGCACTGGGCGCGAAGAAGCAGGACATCATCACGCAGTTCCTCGTCGAGACGGTGGTGCTGTCGGTCGGCGGCGGCTTGATCGGCGTGGTGGTGGGCGTCCTGACGCCGTTGCTGGTGTCGCAGCTCACGGACATGAAGACCATTGTCACGCCGATGTCGGTGCTGATCTCCTTCGGCATCTCCGGCGCGGTGGGCGTGGTCTTCGGCATCTACCCGGCCTCGCGGGCGGCGGCCTTGGACCCGATTGAGGCGCTGCGGCATGAGTGAGGTGACTTCGGTTAAGCGTCTCCGTGAGCACCACGCCTGCAACTGCTACTCAACTGGCCTCAATTGCAAAGGCTCAAGCTGAGTTTCGGGCTCATTGGCAGTCGTTCGACAACATGCCCTTTCCGGGCGAATTCGCGGGCACGCTCGATGATGTGGAATCACTCGATTACCTCCACTATGAAGGTTTGGGTTACCCATCCCCGGACTGTGAGGACGCAGCACTTGTGTGGGGAAGCGTCCTGGCGAAGCAACTCGGGATGGTGTGGGTAGCAGGTCCCCGAGGGGAGTTACTGTTGATGCATGACGCACCCGGCAGCCGGATCACCATCTGGCCTTATGCGCGCGTGCTGGAGTCTAGCCAGCGCAGCGGACCGCAATTTGGCAAGTTCGCCTGGCTGCTCGACTGTGCGATTCGCGACTGTTTGCAGGTTGACTTGTCCGAGAATGCCGCGAAGTGGGGACGAGAAGTGATCTCCAGATGGGAACGGGAAGGGACTCCGTGGTCTTGATTACTTGAAATCGGGCCGTTCATTGCCAAGGGCCGGTTCCTGAGAACCCCGGCTCGACACCCCGGCGTCCGCCCCCTACCCTTCTCTCGCCCGATGCCTCTCGCTGCCCACCAGCTTCTCCGCGAACTCATCGCGTTGCCCAGCGTGAACCCCGCGTTCCTGCCGGGCCGCGACGATCTGACCGGCGAGCGTCGCGTCGCCGACTTCCTCGCCTTCACCGCTGACCGCGCGGGGCTGGAGCTGGAGTGGCAGGAGGTGTTTCCCGGTCGTTCCAACTTGCTCATCCGCCTCACGCCGGTCGGGGGCAAGGTCCGCCGCCGCATCCTGCTCGCACCGCACATGGATACCGTGGGGGTGGACGGCGAAGCGCGCTTCAAGCCAGTCGTGAAGGCAGGCCGTCTCCACGGGCGGGGCGCCTGTGACACGAAGGGCAGCGTCGCCGCCTATCTCGCCACGCTGCTCGAACTCGCCGCGAGTGGACCACGCCCGCGCGAGACCGAGATCATCCTCACTGCGCTGGTGGACGAGGAAAACAACCAGAGCGGCAGCCGGGCATTGGTCAGCCGCCCCACCATGACGGCCGACCTCGCCATCGTCGGCGAGCCCACGCGGCTCAAGGTCATCACTGCGCACAAGGGCGACCTCTGGCTCCGCCTCACCACGCACGGCAAATCCGCCCACGGTTCCAAGCCGCACCTCGGCAAGAACGCCATCCACGCCATGGCCCGCGTGGTCGAGGAACTGGAGACGAACTACGCCGCCACCTTGAAGCGGCGCACCCACCCGCTGCTCGGCCACGCGACCGTGAACGTCGGCGCCATCACCGGCGGCAAGCAGCCGAACATCGTGCCGGACCGCTGCGAAATCCTCATTGACCGGCGCACCCTGCCCGGCGAGACGGACGCGGGGGTCTTCGCGGAACTGCGGGCGCTTTTGAATCGGATCGGGGTCGAAGCCGACGTGACCGACACCAAGAACGCCCCCTGCCCCGCGATGGAGACGGACCCCACCCTGCCGCTCGTCCGCCAGCTCGCCAAGTGCGCTGGCCAGCGGAAGCCGCAGGGCGTGGACTACTTCTCCGATGCGGCGGTGCTGGCCAACGGCGGCATCCCCAGCGTCCTGCTCGGTCCCGGGGACATCGCCCAGGCGCACACGGCGGACGAGTGGATTGAACTCACGCAGCTCGAACGCGCGACGCGCC
>CAZOCL010000725.1:0-2072 GCA_964578245.1 uncultured Klebsiella sp.
TTCCAGCAGCGTGCCAATCTCGGTGAGCACGGCGGCGACTTGCTCTTTGTCCATGGGGTGGAGTCTAAAGTCCAAAGTCCAAAGTCCAAAGTCCAAAGTCCAAGGCATCCCGAGCCGTCCGCCCGGCGTTCATGTGCGTTCTGAATATGGGCGCGTGGCTTTGTCTTATGGCCGGCCGCCGGGGATTCCCTAAAGTAAGCACAACCAAACCACCTCAATGTCCATCGTCATTACTCAGCCGTCCCGGCGGAACCGGAAGGCGGGCTTCACCCTCATCGAACTGCTCGTGGTCATAGCCATTATAGCCATCCTGGCCGGGATGCTCCTGCCCGCGCTGTCCAAGGCGAAGGACAAGGCCAAGATGACCAAGTGCCTCAACAACATGCGGCAGATTTCCCAGACCATCGCCATGTATATCCCGGACCATGGCCGGTATCCGGGATGCCTGAACGCTTACACCGACTGGGGGGCCGGGCTCTTCGCCTACTATCCCATCCGCCTGCTGCCCTACATGTCGGGCAGCCGGCAGACGTTCCAGTGCGCGGCAGCCGACGAGAACGCGCGCTGGGACACCGCGCTCAACCCCACGTTTGTGGGCGGAAACATCGACCGGATTCGTGCCGCTGGCGCACCGACCGGCACCCGCTTCAGCATCGGCTACAATGACTGGGGCATTGGCACCGTCACGGTGGGGCAGCCGGGCATCGGCCTGGGTGGAGACATTCAATCGTCCGGGGCCGAGGTGATCGAGAGCCGCGTGGTCCGGCCGTCGGACATGATCGCACTCGGCGACACGGTGGCGGATCAATCCTGGGATGCGAGCCTCGACCCCCACGAGGCGGATCAATTCCCCGCCCGGCGACATGGTGGGAAATACACCAACCTGGCCTTCGCTGACGGCCACGCGGAGATGCCCATCCGCCGGGATGTGGTGAATCCCAACAACGACATGTGGCGCGCCCGCTGGAACAACGACAATGACCCGCATCACGACATGGACGGCGCGCTGCTCGGCCTGTGGAACACCTCGTTCTTGAACGTGGACACCAAGCCCTGAACAGCCCCGGCCATCTCCCGTCCCGATGAACACGCTTCGCTGCCTGCTCTGTCTGCTGTTGCTCGCCGGGGCGGCCTGCCGCAAACGACCCGCCCCGGTGGAACCGCCTCCTGCGCCCGTTGCCGAGCCCAAGGACGTGCCGGTGGATGTCGCCCTGCACCACCTGAACACCGCGGTGAGGAATTACTACGCGGAGAAGCTGAAGCTGCCCGCCTCACTCGACGAAGTGTATGCCGCCGGCTACCTCAAGGAGCGCTTCAACCCGCCAGCGGGCCGGCAGTTTGTGATCAACCAGCAGTCGCGCGCGGTGGAAGTCCGGTGACCTGAGCAATTCGGGATTCGAACTCCGAACTATAGGTCGGCTGGCACCAATTATTGATGGCACATCCTATCACATCGCGGCTGCTCTCCCTCACCCCGACCCTCTCCCGCTGGGAGAGGGAGCCACCAAGCCCGTCGCGATTGGCAGGGTGCTGCGACTGGACTAAGGCTGCCGAAGATTCTCCCTCTCCCAGCGGGAGAGGGCCGGGGTAAGGGAGAGCGGCCGCCCACGGCTAAAGCCATACCAACGCCGAGGAGCCTTGCGCAAAGCCAATGCCCGTTGCTCCGCACCAGCCGACTTAGCCATTGCTCCGGCTCCGTGCGGTTCCTAACATCGCCGCCCTTATGGCCGAATCCTCCAGCATCACATTTCTCCGCGCCGAAGGGCGCCGGGCTGACCAGCTCCGCCCCGTCCGCTTCCAGAACCACATCGCGCCGCATGCGGCCGGCTCCACGCTCATCGAGTGGGGCAACACGCGCGTCATCTGCGGCGTGACCATCGAGGAGTCCGTCCCGCGCTGGATGAAGGACCAGGGCGTCACCGGCGGCTGGATCACGGCGGAGTATTCCATGCTCCCTTACTCGACCCTCACGCGGAAGCCGCGCGACAGCAGCAAGGGCAAGGTGGATGGGCGCTCCGTTGAAATCCAGCGGCTCATCGGCCGCGCCATGCGTTCCGCGCTTGATCTCGAAA
>CAZOCL010000726.1:0-2068 GCA_964578245.1 uncultured Klebsiella sp.
CTTCGACACCTTCAAGGTCGTGCCGCCCGGCATCGGCATCGTGCACCAGGTGAACCTCGAATATCTGGCCAAGGGTGTGCTGGATGCGAACGGCATTTACTACCCTGACACCCTCGTCGGCACCGACTCGCACACGACGATGATCAACGGACTCGGCATCGTGGGCTGGGGCGTCGGTGGCATCGAGGCGGAAGCGGGCATGCTCGGGCAACCGGTCTATTTCCTCACGCCTGATGTCGTCGGCGTGCACCTCACCGGCGCGATCCGCGAAGGCGTCACCGCGACGGATGTCGCGCTTACGGTCACCCAGATGCTGCGCAAGGCCAAGGTGGTCGGCAAGTTCGTGGAGTTCTTCGGTCCCGGTGCCGCCGCGCTGCCGCTCGTGGATCGCGCGACCATTGCCAACATGGCCCCCGAATACGGCGCGACCATGGGCTTCTTCCCGGTGGATGAAGAATGCGTGAACTATCTGCGCGGCACCGGTCGCAGCGAGGCGCACTGCAAGATGTATGAGAACTACTACAAGGCGCAGGGGCTCTGGGGCATTCCGCAGGCGGGCCAGATTGATTACTCGCAGGTGGTCGAACTCGACCTCGCCAGTGTGAAGCCGAGCGTGGCCGGCCCCAAGCGACCGCAGGACCGGATCGAACTCGGCAATCTGCGCCGGGAGTTTTTCAATGCCTTCCAACGGCCGGTCACGGAGAACGGCTTCGGCAAGACCCGGGCTGAATTCAGCAAGGTCGTGACGTTGTCTGCGGCTGGCCCGGCCCACCCCAGCGGCGGCAGTCAGGAACCGGTTTCGACCCAGAAGTCGCTCGCGGCAGGGACGAATCCCGTGACTGAGCGGGAGATGGTCCTCAACCGGCCCAGCCCCGATCCAGTGATCTCGTCCCCGCCGCCGTTGAAAGGCAAGATTCGCCACGGCTCGGTGCTCATCGCCGCGATCACGAGCTGCACGAACACCTCCAACCCGAGCGTCATGCTCGCGGCAGGTCTGCTGGCGAAGAAAGCCGTGGAAAAGGGTCTCAAGGTCAACCCCGTGGTGAAGGCCTCGCTCGCTCCCGGATCACGCGTGGTCACGGACTATCTCAAGAAGACCGGCCTCACCCCGTATCTCAACAAGCTGCGCTTCAACACGGTGGGCTACGGCTGCACGACTTGCATCGGCAACTCCGGCCCATTGCATCCCTCCGTCGAGGAAGCCGTGACGAAGAACGATCTCGTCACCGCCAGCGTGCTTTCCGGCAACCGGAACTTCGAGGCGCGCGTGCACCAGAACGTGAAGTCGAACTTCCTCATGTCCCCGCCGCTCGTCGTTGCCTTCGCGCTCGCGGGCCGTGTGGACATTGACCTGACCTGCGAACCCCTGGGCACGGGCAAGGACGGCGAACCCGTTTACCTCGCCGACCTCTGGCCGACTTTGCAGGAAGTGCGCGACGCCATGCAGAGCGCGCTCAAACCCGAAGTCTTCCGCAAGCTCTACAAGGACTTCGCGGCGCAGAACCCGAAGTGGAACGAAATCCCGTCGAGCATCGGCAACGTGTATGAGTGGGACACCAAGTCCACCTACATCCAGGAGCCGCCGTTCTTCACGAACTTCTCGCTCACGCCCGGCAGCATCCAGCCCATCACCGGTGCTCGGGCCCTCGGCATCTTCGGCGACAGCGTCACCACTGATCACATCTCCCCGGCCGGAGCCATCAAGAAGAGTTCCCCGGCCGGCAAGTTCCTCGTGGAGAACGGCGTCGAGTTCGCCGACTTCAACAGCTACGGCTCACGCCGCGGCAACGACCGCATCATGACGCGGGGCACCTTCGCCAACGTTCGCATCAAGAACCTGATGCTCGGCGGCGAAGAAGGCGGCAACACCATCGGCGCGGACGGCCAGAAGACTTCGATCTATGACGCCTCCGTGGCGTATCAAGCCAAGGGCACGCCGCTCATCGTCATCGCTGGCCAGGAATACGGCACTGGCTCCAGCCGCGACTGGGCCGCGAAAGGCACAAACCTCCTCGGGGTGAAGGTGGTGGTGGCGCAAAGCTTCGAGCGCATCCACCGCTCCAACCTC
>CAZOCL010000727.1:0-2061 GCA_964578245.1 uncultured Klebsiella sp.
GCTCCCCAGCGAATCGTCTTCAGCGATGGCTGGTGCCTCCGCAATACCGAGACGGTGGCGGATCGTTCAGGGGCGACGCATCTGACAAGGGCAAATCCAGTTTGCTTCGGCTGTCAGCTAGGGAGCCGTGGTGGAAAGATTTTTGCCAATAATGACCCTTGGTAGAGCGAACGCCTGTCGGGGGGACTTGCCGCAAACCGCCGACACCCCCTCACTAAACTGCCTCCGAATCTTCCGCGTTGTAGGGCGGGAACGGCCTTGCGTCGCAAGCTCGAAAGCCCTCTGCGCCACATGCGCTCCGCAGTCCTTGGCGAGCCAAGCAATCAACTGCCCAGTTGCCAGCCGCCCTTGCGGGAGGGCCACCGCAGCATCCGGGAGGAGAGTAGCAAAGCTGGCGAACACCTCCGCAAATCTGGACCACGATTTTTCGCGTCCTAGGCGGTGCTCCGCGATTGCCTTGGGACGCAACCGGATTTCAAGGCGGCTGGATGGGCTTGGCGTCCGGTGTTTTTTCGCAGCGTCGTAAAGCTGCACCTGAGCTACGGTGCGACCGTTTCCCCAGCAGATGCTTGAATCATCATCCGCGACTACTGCCGCCTTGCGGATGCCGGGGAAGCGAGATTGTCGGCAAGCGCGCACCAGTGGAGCGGTGCATTCAGGCACGTCACGAGCAAGGTCGAGCCGATCAAACCACCAGTCCTCCAATTCGGCGAGCGTGCCAATATCGGCGAAAACGAGGTCTAACGCAGCGCTCAACTCGCCTTCGGTTTCAGGCAGCCTTCCGCCGTTGTAGCGGGCGAGACTGCCCTCCGCTCGCAAAAGCTCGCCGTCACGAATCCGCGCCTTCCATCCGTTGCCGAATGGGATCAAGCGAGAACCCAAAAGCAAGAACCTGCTATCGCGCAACGGCGCTTCGCATCGTATGCCTACCGTGTCGAGCATGTGGCCCGTCCTCTGGAAATCGGAACGCGGCGAACTCACCGCCGCGACGGGCTTGTTTTCGCAGGACCGATCCGGCGCGTGCCAAAGCGTTCCTTCATCCAAGCGTCCGCCTCGGCAGTGACCAGCCGCACGCGCCTCCGACCGCACTTCAAATGCGGCATTCCTTGCGCTAGCAAGCTGTCAACGTGCCGCACTGAGAAGTGCCAGCGCGCTGCGAAGCCCCGCTTGTCGGTGATTTCAGGAGCCGCCAGCTTGTTGCCCGTGGCGGTGTCGGACTGCGTCATCATCTCGATCACGCGTAGAAGCTGGCGCAACGGCGTTGTTCGCGCACTGTCGCCAGTGTGCCTTTAAGCCAGAGGCTTAGCGTCACACTTGCAATCGCGGAAAAGGGAAGGGCAGCCGCTCCAAGGCTCGACGGTAACGGGTGAACTCCGGTGACTTTGCTCCGTGTTTGCGTTCCGTAGCCACATTCTCGAAATCGGCGATGATGGGCGGCCAGTCTTCGCACCGCGCTCGCGTCTTCGGCGCTTTCCACTTCGGCTGATATTTTAGCAGGCGGGGGGAGTCATCACCGTATTGCTGACGCACAAGCTCTGCGGCCTTGTCCGCCGACAGGTCGGGCGCAATGGCAAACAGGCGAAAACCCTTTCCATACGCAGCCACAGCACTGCTTGCGATGGCCTGCTCCCGGTCCTTCATCGTGGGCGTTTTCCCCCTCAAATCACCAAACGCCTGTCTGAAAGTCAAAGCCCCGTCAGTGATGGCATGGCATCGCTCTGACTCGGGACGGCAGTCCACGCCCCGCATGTTGCCCGCGCTCAGGTGCCAAGACTTCTGCTCCCGCTCCGTGAGTTGAGCCCATGACTTCAGCCCTATTTCCAGCAGACAGCGAACCGCTTTCACATTCTGGGCATCGGCATCCGGTTGGAGTTTGCTGGCGGCATCCGCTCCAAGTTCATGGTGCAGCACGCCGATGAGCGGGTGACGCCGGGCGAGTTCATAAAGGGCCGAGACGGAATCGAGAATTGAATCCCCCGGCTCGGCTTGTTTGACATCGGAGAACACATAGCTGCAAGGAACCGCACGCTGCTTGCCCATCGGTTTGCCCTTCCACCAATG
>CAZOCL010000728.1:0-2047 GCA_964578245.1 uncultured Klebsiella sp.
GGTTTTCCTCCGCGATGCGCCCGCCCTCGCCGTTGATCATGTGGTTGCGCACGAAACCGGTGGCGAGCTTCTGGTCGCGCGTGGCTTCGGGCAGCAGATCACCGGCAAGCTGCCAGATGGTGAACTGGTCGTAGGGCAGGTTGTCGTTGAACGCCTTCACGGCCCAGTCGCGCCATGGCCACATCGTGCGCTCTTGATCACCTTGGTAGCCGTTGGAATCGGCGTAACGCGCGGCGTCGAGCCACTCCCAGACCATGCGCTCGCCATAGCGCTTGCTGGCGAGCAGGCGGTCCACGACGGTTTCGTAAGCCTTGGGTGAATTGTCGGCCAGAAAGGCGTCCACCTCGGCGGGCGTGGGCGGCAGGCCGGTGAGATCAAGCGTGACGCGGCGGATGAGCGCCTCTCGTGGTGCCTCGGGTGAAGGGCTCAGGCCCTCCTTCTCCAAGCGGGCGAGGATGAAACTATCGAGCGGACTTTGAACCTTGGACTTCGCACTTTGAACCGTCGGCACCGGCGGTCGCACTGGTGGGTTGAAAGCCCAATGCGTCGCGTAGGGCGCGCCCGAGTCGATCCACCGCCGCACCGTCTCGATCTGCGCGGGCGTGAGCGTCTTCTTGGATTTTGGCGGCGGCATCAAGTCGTCCGAGTCCTTCGTGACGAGGCGCTTGAAGAGGTCGCTCTGCGTGGCTTTGCCGGGGATGACGACCGGACTTTTCGGACGGAAAAGTCCGTCCTTGGTGTCGAGGCGGAGCTTGGCCTCGCGCGTCTTCTCGTCCGGGCCGTGGCACTGGAAACAATTTTCGGAGAGAATCGGCAGGACCTCGCGATTAAAATCAACTGACTTGGATGCGGGTGCTGACCGGGCAGGGGAGGCGACGGCCAGCAGGGCGCAGGCGAGCAGGCCTCGACTCAAACATTGCCCAGCCCAAGCGCGAATCAGCGAAATCTGGCGATGCTGTGCCTCGCACGCGCTCTCCCTCACCCCAGCCCTCTCCCGCTCGGAGAGGGAGAATCTTCGTCGCCGTTCTGCAAAAATGCTGCAACCCTTGCCAATCAACGCGGGCTGCGTGACCTCCTCTCCCAGCGGGAGAGGGCTGGGGTGAGGGAGAGAGCTCACGATCATTTGTGACGTGGTTTCGTCCAACGCTCTCTCGTGGTTAGTCAATCGGGTCATCGTGTGCGTGCCATCAGACGTGATCGTGGCGGTCTGGCTTGAGAAGAATTTGGCGGGATCAAGACGGCGCGCCGACTCAATGCCACTTCTGCAGCTCGATAATGTTCCCCTCGGGGTCGGTCATGTAGATGAGCGTGAGCCGGCCCGCGCCTTGGATGTCAATGGTCACAAGCTGCCCCACGTCCTTGCCGCCCCAGGCGTGAATCTCCGCCCGCTTCGCGTCCATGTCCGGCACCTCAAAGGCCAGGTGCGCAAAGCCCGGGCGGTTCAGCGAAGTCGGCAGGATCGGCTCGTTCTTCTCGTAGCTGAAGATCTCGATGGTCGGGCCGCGCTCGCCGTGGCCGGGCAGGCGCAGATGCCGCCCCCGGATGCGCGCCCCGGGCATGGCGGTGAGCGCGTCAATGTGCGGCCCTTTATGGTCGCGCTCCGAACTGACCGGCTCGCAGGCAAAGACCTGGGTGTAAAAATCCGCCAGCCGTTTCCAGTCGTGGGCGATGAGGTTGGTGTGGGCGTAGCGGATGCCGGAGTTTACAGTGGTGTCCATGAGATGTTCGGGCGACTGCTTCAGTCTGCGGAGACGAGGCGGCGCTCGTCAACACTCCCAAGTGCGCGCACCGTGCGCTCTCCGGAGCGCGGCCCTCCGGGCCGCTTTGCGCGTGCCTGCCTAAGTGAGCGGTCGCACTCTTTCGGCGTTCGAGCGCGCAAAGCGGGCGGGCCGCCCGCGTTCCGCCCCCTCGCCCTGCTCGCGCCGCCGATACTCGCTGGGCGCGTATTGCGTGAACTGCTTGAAGTCGCGGCTGAAGTAGAACGCATCGGCGTAGCCGCATTGCAGCGCGACCTCCTTCACGGCGTCGGTGGTCTCGATGAGGCGGC
>CAZOCL010000729.1:0-2041 GCA_964578245.1 uncultured Klebsiella sp.
TCCACCTTGTCGTTGCGCATGAGCGAGCGCTGGAGAAACGTCGTGTCCCAGTAAGGCTCGCCTTCGAGGACGAGCACGCGGACCTGCTGGTCAATGACATTGAGGAAGGTGATGGCGCTGTTGTTGGCGGTGTCCACCTCGCCCGGCAGCGGCAGCGCGCGGACCTCATACTCGAACTGGCCGGTCTCGGGCTCCGTGACCTCGAACTCGACGGCCAGTTGCGGCTCCTCGCCGGGATTGATCCGGCGGGTCTGCACCACCTTGCCAGCTCGCAGCAGGGCGACCGTGATCTGTTCGTGCTCGCAGCCGATGAAGCGCAAGGCGGCGGAGATGCGGGCCTTCTGTTTCACGTAGCTGTAAGGCTGGTAGTTGGTGATGCGGGTGGAGACATCCTTTACCTTGCCAGCGCCACCGAGCGGCACGGCGTAGATGGGCACCTGCCGGGACTTGGCGAGGAGCGCGGTCTTCGCGGGGTTGATGAGGTCGAAGTCGTGGCCGTCCGAGAGCAGCACGAGCGCCTGCGGCGTCTCGCCGGCCGTCGAAGTGCCGAGCATCGTGCTGACCGAGCGGTGCAGGCGCGTGGTGGGAGCCTTCGGCGTGACGCCAGCGAGGGAACCCGTGACTGGCGCGGCGTCCTCGCCGAAAGCGAAGAGCCGGGCCTCCGCGTCCTTCAACTGCCCGTCGCGGCTGGCGACGCCCGCGTCAAACAGCAGTTGCCGCGCGGCCTCGAAACGGGTCTGCCCCTGCGCATCCGGCTGCAGCATGCTGCGCGAAGCATCCAGCCCGAGAAGCGTGACGCGCTTGCCCTCGGGCGCGGGCACCGGTTCCAGCACCGAGGGTTGCAACAAGACGACCACGACCAGCGCCAGGCCCGTGACGCGGCTCAAGATCAACGCACCGTTCTGCCACCAGGTCAGCCGCCCGCGCGCAACCTCGCGGTAGGTGAACCACGTCAAGGCGGCCAGCGTGAGCGCGATGACCCAGACCATCGGCAGCGGCACGATGGGTTCGAAGATGATGTCGCGGAACGCGGTCATGCAGCACGCTGCGGAGCGCGGCCCTCCGAGCCGCTTTGCGGGTTGGGGATCGGAGCAGGCTCTCGCGCAGCGTCCTTGCCAGCGCGGTCGCACAGCCGCCCGGCCGCCCGCAGTCCAGTCAGTTGCCGGTTCATGCTCATGTGGCGAGGCGTTTGAAGAGCAGTTGCAACGCGAGTTCCAGGAGCAGGAACCCCAGCGTGGCGAAGACAAACCAGTGGAAGAGCGGACGCCCCTGCACCAGTTCCTGCAGCTCCGCCTGGCCCTGGACAAACGTCCCGCCCTGGCCCTCCTTCAACTGGTCCGGCAGCAGCGACTTGTCCACCGCGCGGAGGTCGGACTCGTCCGGGCTGGGATTGACCGCGAAGGCGTGGAGCAGCCGGCTGCCGCGCAGGGTGTAAAAGCCCGGTTCCGGCGGGGTGAACCCGAGGCTGATGCGCTCGCCCACCGGCTCCTGCCGCACCACGACCGCCTGGCCAGACGGGGAACGGAACGTGTTGTTTTGGAGGTCCGTGCGCCAGACCTCGCCCTGCACGGGCTCGCCCACGAGCGAGGACGCGGCTGGCGGCTCGCGGGTGTCGAGCTGTCGCACCAGTTCCTGAATCCACGCGGGGAAAATCCGCTGGCGGGCGAGGTTGCTGGACAGTTCGCTGGCCGAGAAGTTCAGCAGCAGCAGGGTGCCCAGGCCGTGGTCACAGAAGGCCATCGCCGGGGTGTCATCGGCATAGGTAAGCAGCACACCGCCCGCACCCGTGGAGCTGGCATGGTAGAAATCATAAAACTCCAGCAGCGCCAAGTCCTGCCGCGACGCGCCTTTGAACAGCCGGAGATAACGCGACTTGAAGTCACCCTTCACCACTTGCTGCGCGCCGGTGGCGACGTTCTCGACGGCGCGCCGGGTGCCGAGCTTGAGGGGCAGCACGTTTTTGCCGAGCGCGGTTTCGAGCGCCTGGAGATTGGGGGCGTCAAACTTGCCGTCGAGGAACCAGAGCGCGCCACCGCCGGCG
>CAZOCL010000730.1:0-2038 GCA_964578245.1 uncultured Klebsiella sp.
GTCGCAGGCGCGAGACTCAAGCGGAAGGCGCGGGGTTTGGAAACATTAAAAGCACACGAAATGTGCGATAAAACCACCGCAAGACAGTTCGGCTGGTTTCCCCGGACGGTCAACCAAGGCGAGACCAGGACTCAACGCAGTGGCCGGGCGGAGCGGCGGGCGGAAAACATCTGGAGCAACTGGCCCACGTCTTCGTGCTTGGTGTGATCGGCAGGAATCTGAAACAACGCCCCCATCCGCGCGCTCGACTCGGGACCGTCGGCGATGCTCTGCACGGTATTGATGCGGACGGTCACCAGCGTGTCGCCAATGTCGAACTGAACGACCACGGGCTGAGGCGTGGCCGCCGTAGTCTGCCAGAGCCGGAAATCACGCTTCTCCCCGTTGATGTAAATCAGCGTGGCCTGATATTTCTCCAGGCCGGAGGTGGGATCCTTACCTAGCAGAACTCGCTCGAGCCGGATGCCGGCTGGGAGGTCCTCATAGTCGAGCTGGCGTCGAACATAGGCCTTGGCGTCGGGGAAGACCTGCTCAGTGATCCGGAAGTTCGCCGCGCATCTGGTGAGGGTGACGATCCGATTGACCCCAGCGGCACGGATTTCGGTAAACGGCCCGCTGGAATTGATGTTCACCGGCACACGGCTGAGATCGAGTTCCGTGCGAACCCGATCAGGGAGCACGTAGAGAGTCAACGGCAGGACCGTGATTTCAACTTTGTCGGCATTCGTGATGCTGAGCTCCAGTTCCCCAACAGCCGTCACCGCCTTGAGGTCCAGGAAGAGACGGGCAAGCGCGGTGTCCAGATTAAAGGTGCGCGCCTGGGCACGTATCGGACTGGGAGCGCCCGCCGGCGGAGGAGGCGGGGTAAACTGGGGTGGCGGAGCCAGGGAGGTCGGCGGGGCAAACGGGTTGTTGATCGCCGGGGTCTGGCTGCGCGGGGGGACGACCGTGCGCAAGGGAGCCTCGTTGCGCTGGCTTGGATTCTGAGCAACGCCCGGCAACGCCGTGAGCGTGAGGGCGCACAGCAAGGCGAACGTGGTGGACGCGAGCTTCTTCATGCAATCCGTTACAATGCGAGTCTGCCTCAACTTAGCGGATTCACCCGCGGCGGCGAGCAGGATTTTTTGGAAGCGGAAGCAGCAAGGCCCGGATCAGCTATTGAGTAATGCTTCGGGGCGTTTTGAGGTGCCGACCCCATGAACCACGCTCGGAGTCCCGGCTTCAGCCGGTGGAACCTGCCTGCGATCCAGACGCTGCGCAGCAGGCCTTCAGACAGACGAACGCCCGGCCGCCTGAAGGCGGGACTCCATACTTGCAGCGCCGCGCTTCGGTAAAAATCGGCATTGCCTTCGCCCCGGGGTTCGCGTTGGTTTGCGTCCACCATTGTCATGAAATCCGCCATCGCCATCGCCGCCCACCCCGACGACATCGAGTTCCAAATGGCCGGGACGCTCCTGCTGCTCAAGCGGGCCGGCTGGGAGACACATTACTTCAACCTCTCCACGGGCAACTGCGGCAGCGTGGAGTTTAGCTCGGCCAAGACCCGGGCCGTCCGGCGCAGGGAGGCGCAGCGCGCCGCCGCGATCCTCGGTGCGCACTGGCACGCGCCCATCGCGGACGACCTGGAAATCCTCTATGACGTGAAGTCGCTGCGCCGCGTGGCCTCGGTCATCCGGGAGGCGCAGGCCTCGATCGTCCTCACGCACTCACCGCAGGATTACATGGAGGACCATATGAACACCTGCCGGCTTGCGGTCACGGCCGCGTTTGCCCATGGGATGCCGAACTTCACGGTCACGCCGCCGCGTGCCCCCTACCCTGCGGATGTCACAGTGTATCACTGCATGCCCCATGGCCTGCGCGACGGGATGCGGCGGCGGGTGGTGCCGGGAATGTTCGTCAACACAACTGCGGTCCATGCGACCAAGATCGAATCCCTCGCCGCGCACCAGAGCCAGCAGGGCTGGCTGGACGTGAGCCAGGGCATGAACTCCTACCTGCAATCCTGCGACGACATGAGCCGCGAACTGGGCCGGCT
>CAZOCL010000731.1:0-2033 GCA_964578245.1 uncultured Klebsiella sp.
TACAAGTCCGCGCATTGTCTCGAACCGCTCGGTGCGGTGGCCGCTCCGGGCGTGCTGAAGCTCGGCGCGCTGCTTACCGATGAGGACGAGAAGGTGCGCCACTACAGTGCCCGCGCGCTGGCGAGGCTCGAAGAAGTTGCCCGCCCCGCGCTGCCCGCGCTCAAGGCGGCGCGGGAGAAGGAGACCGTTGCGGCGAACAAGGGCTTGATGGACGGGGCGATTCGGAAGCTGACGCCGTAACCTGCCTCAGCGCGAGCGGAGGCCAAGGGTAGTTACCGGCCCAACGACTTTCCACGTTCATCCACCAGCCCGAGGGAGGCGGCGATGGCCGCCAGGGCCAGTGCTTCCTGCCGCCCCGTCTTCTTTCCCACGCCAAGGACACCGCCGGATGCCTGGGCTATGCCCCGCCCCCAACGCATCAGGCAGCGCTTGAAATCCAACGACTCCTCGGGATAAGACGCATCCAGTTCCGCACTGGCCGCCTGCAGTTCCACCGCTGGATCCAACCGGCTTTGCTGCATCTCCCGGAAAATGCGGTCGTAGTCTTGAACCAGCGCGCGAACGGACGCACGGAAGAGCGGGCTGGAAAACTCGTCCACGCGTTCACACATCTGGGCGAGCTTGTCCCGCTCCTTGCGATCAACCGTTCCGTCGGCGGCCGCCACCAGTTTGAACACCAGAAGTGGTGCGCGCGCCAGCCGTTCATCCACCAGCGCGGGAGGACTGGCAACTGGGCGATGCAAGTCGATCACATCAGCGATGGCCGCGAGAGTCGCGGCTTCCGCCGTGCCCATTCTCTTCCCCAATCCAATTAGACCACGCGGCACCTCGGCAATGGCCTTGCTCCATGCCATGAGGCTCTCCTTAAAGGCTTGAGCCTCGTCGGGACGCCCTTGCTCAAGTGACTCGATGGCCTCACCGAGGGTATCCATGAGGTCCAAGCCACCCGGTTGAAGCTCGTGGAAGTAACGATTCGGATTCCGTGCAATCGAGGCAATCGCCGTGCGAAAAAGCTCACTCGGAAACTGCCCTGGGTTCGCGCACAGCTTTTTCAGCGTCGCAAGCTCCCGCTTGTCCACCTTCCTGTCCGCCGCCGCAATCATTATGAAGGTCACGAAGGCCGCGCGCGTGAGCTTCTCCTCCAGGACTTCATCGTGGGGGCTGCGGTCAGACATCGCGTGGTATCGGCTTCGTTGGTGGCGCGACGCTAAAGTTCGGCGGCGAGGAAGCAATCGGAAAACCCCGCAGGTCGTAGCGCAAGCCTCCGGCTTGCCATATCGCCGACGTCCTCGTCGGCCGCCTGGGCGTGAGGTGACGGTTCGCGTTCGTTCGCAACCGGGCCGGCGCGGACGCCGGCGGCACGGCAAGCCGGAGGCTTGCGCTACGTGGCTTCGGCGCGGCTCCTTACGTAACCGCACTGCTTCAGCTCCGCACTACTTCAGCTCGGCCGCCGTCCACGGAGTCTGCCGGCTGGCGGTCGCGGCGCGGACGGCCTTCACGTCGGCGGCAGTCACGGGCGGGGACTGCTGGCCGTAGGTGCTGCGCACGAAGGTGAGCACGTCGGCGATCTGCTCGTCGGTCAGGCCGCCGAGTGAGGGCATCGGGACGGAGGCGGGGGTGCCGCCGAAGTTCTGGCCCGCGACCGTCACGGGGCCGGTGAGGCCGTGGAGAACCACTTTGATGACGCGCTCCTTGTCGCCGCGCACCCAGTCGCTGCCGGCGAGCGGCGGATAGACGCCGGGCAGGCCCTTGCCCTCGGGCTGGTGGCAGGGGAGGCAGGCCATCTCGTAAATGTTCTCGCCGGGGGACGCGACCTTCTGCGGGGTGCCGATGAGCTTGCGCAGGTAATCCCCGTGCGCCGGGCTGCTGAGCTTGAGCTGGTTCGCGGCCAGGGCCGGTCCCCACTGCGGCTGCGTGGCACGGGCGCTCTGGCGCAGAGCGTAGTCAATGAACTTGTCCGTGGGCAGGTCCAGGGCTTTGGTCATGACTTCCGCCGCGACGGGCTTGCCGAGGTAACTGGCGGCGACGACGGC
>CAZOCL010000732.1:0-2005 GCA_964578245.1 uncultured Klebsiella sp.
GCGGGATGTTCTCGCTGCTCTGCTGCCAGGTGTGCGAGAGCATGATGAGCTTCTGGAGCTGCTTCATGGACCAGCCCTTCTCCATGAAGACCCACGCGAGATAGTCGAGCAGCTCCGGGTGCGTGGGCGGATCGGAGCGGAGGCCGAAGTCGTTCGGCGTCCGCACGATGCCCTCGCCAAACTGGTGCAGCCACACGCGGTTCACGATCACGCGCGCGGTGAGCGGGTTGTCGGGCGAGGCGATGTCCCTGGCCAGTTCGAGGCGGCCGCTGCCATCCCGGAACGGCTCACGGTTGTCGCCCGAGAGAATCTCCAGGAACTGGCGCGGCGCGTTCGGACCGCGGTTGCCGCGGTTGCCTTTGATGTAAACGTAGCTGTCGCGCGGCTGCGGTGAATCGTTGAGCACGACCGCGCGGGGCGGCGAGCCCGGGTGCGTGGTGCGGACGTCCTCCACCATGCGCGCGAGCCGTTGCTGCTCGGTGCGGACGTTGCCCATGTCACGGATGCGCCGGAGCGAGGCATCGACCTTGTCCTCGGCAAAGAGATACGCAGGCGAGGCAGGCTCGTAGATGATGCGGCGGATTTCCTCCTGCGCGGCGTCAGGCAGGCCAGTGGGTGCGGGCGGGAGATTCGTGGAGCCGGAGCGCACGCGGGCGGCATGCTGGCCGGCCAACTGTCCCCAGCGCGCGTTGGCATCCGAGAAAAGCCGCGCAAAGTTCGTCGCCACCACGGAGATGGAGCCCGGCGGCGAGCTCAAGGCACGAGCAACGAGCGGGTTGACGGGCTTGCTGGCGTCGGCCGCCGCACGCAGGCGAAGCGCAACGGGCGTGGCGGACTTGAGAAAGTTCGTCGGCGACAGCGCGGCGAACTCATGCCAGACGGAGAGCACGGGATGATGTTCGGTCTTCGCCTTGTCGAGCGCCTCCTTCCAGCCGGTGGCCACGGCGGGCAGCAGGTTGCGCCGCGTCATGAACTGGGCGAAGCCGGTGGAGTTCGTCGGCTGGCTGAAGTCATAGAGCGCCTTAAGGTAGTCGCTGATACGCACGACCAGCTCCGAGCGGGCGCGACCGCGCAGGCCGTCCTCGAACCTTTTCAAAGTGTCCTCCGCCTCGGCGAGCGCCTTTTGAAATTCCTTGAACGCGGGCGTGTCTTTGTTGGCCGGCAGTTCCACGCCGTCGCGCGGCTCCGTGCTGCTCGCGAAGACGCCGTGCATTGCATAGTAATCCTTGGTGGGAATGGGATCGAACTTGTGGTCGTGGCAGCGCGCACACGTCACGCTCAGCGCGAGGAAGCCCTTCATCACCACGTCAATGCGGTCATCAATCAGGTCGTCCGCGTTGTTGTTCAGGCGCGGGCCGAGCGTGATGAAGCCGAGAGCGGCGAGGTCGCTGCGCGACGGTTGAGAGTTGAGAGTTGAGAGTTGAGAGTCGAGTGGCTTGCCCGAGGCATCGGCGACTTTGGACTTTGGACTTTGGACTTTGGATTCCGCCTCCTCGACGAGGCGGTCGGCCGCGATCTGGAGCTTGGCGAACTGGTCGAAAGGGAGGTCGTCGTTGAAGGCCTTGATCACCCAGTCGCGGTAGGTGTGCGAGTGGAAGTAGCGCGTCTCGCCGCGGTTGTTGTTGCGGCGGCCGGTGGTGTCGCCGTAGCGCGCCACATCGAGCCAGTGCCGGCCCCAGCGCTCGCCATAGCGGGGCGAGGCGAGCAGGCGATCGATCACCTTCTCAAAGGCCTTCTCCGAGTTGTCCGCCACAAAATCATCCACCTCTTGCAGGGTCGGCGGCAGGCCGGTCAGGTTGAAGGTTGCGCGGCGGATGAGCGTGATCTTGTCCGCGCGGGGCGAGGGGGCGAGCTGCTTGGCCTCCAGGGTGGCGAAGACGTAGTGGTCAATCGTGTTCTGGGCCAGGGGTGCCCAGTCCTTGCGGAACTCGGGGATGATGGGCTTGAAGATGGGCTGGAAGCTCCAGTGCTGCTTCGGGTCGGTGAGGGCCGCGCCGTATTTGTT
>CAZOCL010000733.1:0-2004 GCA_964578245.1 uncultured Klebsiella sp.
TCGCCGGGCGCGAGCTGACGCTGACCTTCACGGACTGGGTGGGCGAATACAACGACAAGCCCGGCGCTTGCCCGATGGGTCCCACGCTCCGGCCCGTCTTCAGCTACGACGGCGAGACCTGGAAGCACACTGAGGCCATCGAGTGGGACGCGGAGAAGAAGGAGTCCACGCTCAAGTTCCGGCCCACGCAGGGCACCGTCTGGCTCGCGCACATCCCGCCGTATCCGCACTCGAAGCTGTTGAAATTGCTCGACGAACTGGACCGCTCGCCAGACGCGCGCGTGGAGGTGATCGGCCGGACTTCGCTGGGCCGCGAGCTGCATCTGGTCACGGTCACGAATTTCGAGCGACCGGATGACACGAAGAAAGTGGTGTGGCTCCAGGCCCGCCAGCATGCGTGGGAAGCCGGGACTTCGCAGGTCATGGAGGGCGCGCTGCGCTTCGTCACGTCGGAGGAGCCGGAGGCCCGCGCGCTGCGGGACAAGGTCATTTTCAAGTTCACGCCCATGGTGGACCCGGACGGCTGCGCGCTGGGCAAGGTGCGCTTCAACGCGCACGGCTGGGACGTGAACCGCCACTGGGACAAGGTGGACTTGCGCGATCCGCGCTGGCTCAAGCTGATGCCGGAGATCTGGTATGTGAAGCAGGCCATCCTCGCCGCGCACGCACGCCAGCCCATCGACCTGATGGTGAACCTGCACAACACCGAGACCGCCGAGTATCTCGACACGATGGTGGATGACGAGGCGGGCCAGGCAAAGTTCCAGCAGCTCTTCACACGGCTGGTGGCGGAGACGAGCTTCGACCCCTCGCGCAAGCTGGGCATCTTCGCCGGCCCTGGCAACACGGCGAACGTGCTGTGGCGGGAACGCCGCGTGCCGATCGCGCTGATGGAGCAACGCGTCGGCCCCAGCGCGAAGCTCGGGCGGCTGCCGACGGTGGAGGATCGCGTGGCGTTTGGGCGGCAGCTCATCACGCAGATGGCGGGGACGGTGGGGGCGAGGTAAGTTCGGCGAGGAACGCGGCGTTCACGCCGCTTCAAGGTGCTACGTTCCAGGCGTATTCGTATGCTCGTCGAGTTCGGACGGTGAAGCGGCATGAATGCCGCGCTCCACCGGCGCCTCACTTGCTCCGAAACACCTCGCTCGCCACGACCTCGTGGACGAGTGACCGGAAGCCGTAGTGCTTCCCTTTCACGCGCTGCACGATGGTTTCGGCCGCTGGCTTGTCCGCGGGCTCCAGGCCGTGGCCGGTGGCGTAGGTGAGCAGTTTCGTGGTGAGGGCGCGCGCGATCTGGTCCTGGTCCGTGAGGAGAAGCCGCTTCAGCTCGTCAATGTCCCGGAACGAACGGCCATCGGGCAGCACGTCGGAGGGGTCCACCTTCGGACCGTGCAGGTAGGGCATGCGGCGGCCGTCAATGGTCACGGCCTTGCCGTTGCCGCTCGTGCGATAGAATTCCCGCCAGCCGCCGATCACATCGAAGCTCTCCAGCGCGAAACCCGGCGGGTCCATCTTCACATGACAGCTTGCGCAGGACTCCAGTTGCCGGTGCTTGGCGAGCTGCTCGCGGATGTTCTTGGTGCCGCGCGTGTCGGGTTCCAGCGTGCCGACATTCTCGGGCGGCTTGGGCGGTGGCGTGCCGAGGATGCGGTCGAGCACCCACGCACCGCGCAGCACGGGCGAGGTGGTGGTGCCGTTCGCCGTGACCTTGAGCACGCTGGCCATCGTGAGCAGGCCACCGCGATGGCTCTCCGGCGGCAGCTTTGTCTTGGTGAACTCAAAGCCGCTCACGCCGGGGATGCCGTAGTGCTTCGCGAGCCGGCCGTTCAGGAAGGTGAAGTCCGACGCGATGAAGTTCGTGAGGCTCAGGTCCTGCCGCAGCACCTCGGTGAAGAACAGCTCCGTCTCGCGCAGCATCGAGACCTTCAGCATGTCGTCGAACTCGGGGTAGAGAATGTGGCTGGGCACCGTGAAATCAATGTCCCGCAGCCCGAGCCACTGGCC
>CAZOCL010000734.1:0-2000 GCA_964578245.1 uncultured Klebsiella sp.
GCGCCAAGGGCATCCTGCACATCCAAGGCGTGCCCAAGCGCGTCATCTTCCAGAGCGTGCAGATGATGTTCGACGTGGAGCCGGAGCGCTTCTGGAACGTCGGCGAGAAGCGCGGCAACCAGCTCGTCTTCATCGGCAAGGAGCTGGACGAGGCGGGCATCCGCGCGGGCTTCGCGGCGTGCGTGGCGGGTTGAATTATTTCCTCCTGCTCCTAAGCTTGATCCTGATCCTGCTCTTGGCAGCCGAAGGCTGGAGCAGGATGAGGATCAGGATCAGGATTAAGCGCCCGAGTTAAGACCATGCCCCTCTACGAATACGAACTCTGCGATGGCAACTGCGTGGCCTGCGGCGGTCGTTTCACCCTGCGCCGCCCGCTGGACGCCAAGCCGCTCACGGAATGCCCCGCGTGCCGCAAGCCGGTGCGCAAGGTCTTCGGCAACTTTTATTCCCCCAAGATCTTCAAGAAATTCAACGTGAAGGACGCGACCAACGCCGGCTTCACGGTCCTCAAGAAGCTCGGCAAGGGCGAATACGAGACGCACCGGCCGAAGAAGAATGACCCGGGTGCCAGTGTGAAGCCGCCGAAGGACTGACGCGCCGGAGCGCGGCCCGCCGGCCGCTTGGCGGATGCGTGGGCCGGGCCGGTGGAACGTAGTTGCGATCCGGACGCTGCGCAGAAGGCCTACCGATGGTCGGACGCCACGCCGCCTAAAGGCGGGACTCCATAACCTTTCCACCGAGCGGCCCCTGAGTTCGCTGTCGCCAGCCGCACGGCGTTTGGCTTAGCCTCCGGCCATGCCCAAGCGCACCGCAACGATTGTGGAGCGCGCGCTGGCCACGGCGCGGCGGTTTGCCGCGCACCATTGGCGGCGGCTGCTGGACGTGCGGGCGAAGCTCCACTGGAGCGAGGAAGTCTTTCATCTGCTGCTGGCCGGGGCCGTGGGCATCCTCGGCGGCGTGGTGAACCTGGTCTTCTACTTCGCCATTGAGTGGGTGAAGCACTTCACGCTGCGCCGGCCGGGCGATCTGGTCGAGGTGGCGGAACTGCTCGAATGGTGGCAGCGACTGCTCATCCCCGCGCTCGGCGGTCTCGCGGCGGGACTGGTGCTCTACTGGGGGCTTCAATTCGTGCAGGCCGGGGTGACCAATCTGCTGGAAGTCGTGGTGGCGGGCGATGGGCGGCTGGCGTTTCGGGCCGGGCTGGTCCGCGCGCTCTCCTCGCTGGTGAGCATCGGCACCGGCGCGTCCATCGGGCGCGAAGGCTCCATCACGCAGATGGCCGCGACCGTGGCCTCGAAGCTCGGCCAGTGGTTTGGCTGGCAGCCCTACCGCCTCCGGCTGCTGGTCGGCTGCGGCGCGGCGGCAGGCATGGCGGCGGCCTACAACGCACCGATTGCCGGCGCGATCTTTGCGGCGCAGATCGTCCTGGGCAATTTTTCGATGACCTGCTTCGCGCCGCTCATTGTGTCCTCGGTGGTGGCCACGCTGGTGAGCCGGACCTTCTTCGGCATCGCGCCGTGGTATCTCGTGCCGTCCTTCGAGTTCACGTCGTTGGGGCAGCTCGGCTGGTTCCTGCTGTTTGGCGTCCTGTGCGGGGCGTTCGGCGCGGGCTTTCTCCGGCTGCTCACCGCGAGCGAGGAGATGTTTGCCCGCTTCGCGCCACCGCTCTACCTGCGGCTGGCACTGGGCGGGGCGATCGTGGGGGCGATCGCCACCGGTTACCCAGAGGTCTGGGGCAACGGCTACAACGCCACGAACAAGATTCTGCACGGCAGCGTCGCCGGGGAGTTTCTTGTCGGCCTGCTGCTGGCCAAGCTCATCGCCACTGTGGCGGCGGTGGGGACCGGCACGGTGGGCGGCGTGTTCACGCCCACGCTATTCCTTGGCGCGGGCCTCGGCACGACGGTAGGGATGGGCCTGCACAGCGCAGGGTATGCCTTGGAACTGCCCACGCACACCTTCGCGCTGGTGGGCATGGGCAGCGTGCTGGCGGCCACGGT
>CAZOCL010000735.1:0-1995 GCA_964578245.1 uncultured Klebsiella sp.
CGTTCCTTACAACAGGCCGCGTGATTGACATCAAATGGATTCGGGAACAGCCCGAGCTGGTAAAACAGCGGCTCGCCGCGCGTGGCGGAGCGGACGATGCGAAGATTGACGAAGTGCTCAAGCTCGACGAGCAGCGGCGGCATTCGCTCAAGCAGGTCGAGGACTTGAAGGCCTTGCGCAACAAGGTCTCCAAGGAGATCGGCGCGCTCATGGGCCAGAAGAAGCTCGCCGAGGCCGAGGCCAAGAAGGCCGAGACGCGCACGCTCGGCGACCAGATCACCGCGCTCGACAAGGAGGCCGCTGACGCCGAGGCCGCCCGCGACGCCATCCTCATCCGTCTGCCCAATCCCCCCCATGCCAGCGTGCCCCTCGGCCAGTCCAGCGCGGACAACCCGGAGGTGAAGCACTGGGGCAACAAGCCCGAGTTCGCCTTCAAGCCCAAGTCGCATGTGGACCTGTGCGAGTCGCTCAAGCTCGTGGACTTCGCCCGCGGTGCGAAGCTCTCCGGCAGCGGCTTCCTGCTCTACACGAACTGGGGCGCGCGGCTGGAACGTGCGTTGATCCAGTTCCTGCTCGACCTCCACACGACGCAGCACGGCTACACGGAAGTCGCGCCGCCGCACATCGTCAGCCGTGACTGCATGGTGGGTGTCGGCCAGTTCCCGAAGTTCGAGGACCAGGCCTACGCCGTGCGCGAGGGGCTCGATGAGTCCACACTCGGCAAGCTCTACCTGCTTCCGACCGCTGAGGCTCCGGTGGCGAACATCCATCGCGAGGAGATCCTCCCGGCCAGCCAGCTCCCGGTTTACTACTGCGCCTACAGCCCCTGCTTCCGCGCCGAGGCGGGCGCGGCCGGTGTCGGCACCCGCGGCATGATCCGCGTGCACCAGTTCGACAAGGTCGAGCTGGTCAAGATCGTGCGGCAGGAAGATGGCTACGCCGAGCTGGAGAAGATGCTCGCGAACGCGGAAAAGGTGCTCCAGGTCCTCGGCCTGCACTACCGAATCGTGCTCCTCTGCACCGGGGACATGGGCTTCGCCAGCGCGAAGACCTATGACATCGAAGTCTGGGCGCCCGGCCAGAACGCCTATCTCGAAGTCTCGAGCTGCTCGAACACCGACGAGTTCCAGGCCCGCCGCATGAACCTCCGCTACAAGGACGAGAAGGGTTTGAACCAGTTCCCCCACCTGCTTAACGGCAGCGGCACTGCCCTCGCCCGCCTCTTCGTCGCGCTCATCGAAACGTATCAGCAAGCTGACGGCACCGTGGTCATCCCGGAGCCGCTGCGGCCCTATCTGCGCGGCGCGGACAAAATTGAGCCTTAGGATCCGATTGTGACACGAAAGCGAAAATATGTGCTGGCTCTTTGCCTCACGGGATTCGCTGTGACAGTCGGAGTTGTCTGGTGGAAACGAGCGATCGTTGGCGACTTGGTGGCAGGGCAGTTCGTGATGCGCAAATACTCAACCGGCTTGCCCGACTGTGAGCGCGTTGAATTGACTCACCTTTCCGAGCGGGAATGGGATAGCAAGAAGCGCCTCTTGCCTGTTCGAGTCTTGGGCAAGACCGAACTCACCGGTCCGGCAGCCATGGAATTTGTCCGGCTCTGGCGTTCGCAGTCTTTTGGGAGCCGCTTCTCCATGCTCTGCCACGAGCCAGGCTACGGCATCAAGTTTATCGCGGGTCAAAAAGTCCTGTTCGAAACGACACTCTGCTTCGAGTGCCATAACTTCCAGATCGAGAACTCAGGCAACCGTTCGTTCTGGGGATTTGATCCCAGTTCCCCACAGGGAGTCCAATTGTTAGGCTACTTGCAAAAGCTGTTCCCGGCCTCTGTCCCACCACCGAGCACCCGCAAAACTGTGAATCTGCAACCGAACCTAACCCCTTTGCCATTGCTAGGCACATCGGTCGCTTAACTCTTGTGAAAATCCTCCTCGCCAGCAGCGAAGTTCACCCGTTCTCCAAGACGGGCGGGTTGGCGGACATGGTCGG
>CAZOCL010000736.1:0-1990 GCA_964578245.1 uncultured Klebsiella sp.
TACAAGCTGGAGAACGGCACGGCGAAGGAAGTCTCCGTCATCATCGAGCAGTTGCTCCGCAGCGTCTCCCGCACGAAGGCGAAAGCCGCGGCCGTCAATGTGACCGTGGACCCGCGCGCCAACTCGCTCATCATCTCCGGCACGCTGGCGCACTTCAAAGTCGTGGAGAAAATTCTCCCGACCCTCGACAAGGCCCCGGAGCGTTCCGACCGCGACGTTCAGTTTGTCTGGCTCAAGAAGGCCAAGGCGTTCGAGGTGGTCTCGAAGCTGGAAGGCCTCTTCGCCGACCGGCCCAAGGGCGAGCAGCCGGTCATCGAGGCGGACACGTTGAACAATTCCGTTACCATCATCGCCAAGCGCAATGACCTGACCCAGATTCAGGACCTCATCGCGCGCCTCGACGAGCAGAGCAAGGACAACAGCATCCAGGTCCGCCTGCGCCCGCTGGACCGCGTCGTCGCCGAGCAGATGGCCAAGATGCTGCAGAACATCTATCCGCAGATGTCACGCGGCACCGTGCGCGTCGTCGAGAAGCTCGATCCGCCGAAGCCCGGCGCGGGGACCAACGCGCCTTCAACGAACGCGCCCTCCACCAATGCCCCTTCCGCCACCGTTACCAACACCTCGCCGCAGTTGCAGGCCGTCTTCGCCGACACGAACGCCCTGCCCGAGGTCGTTGTCGCCGTGGACAAGGCCGCGAATGCGCTGGTGCTCTCCGGCCCCACCGCCGAGCTGGACAACATCGACCGCATCATCAACGACCTCTCGCTGAACTTCTACAGCAACGAGGCGGAGTTCCGTCTCTTCCCGCTCAAGGACGCGGACCCGGTCGTCGTGGCGCGCACTTTGAACGAGCTGATCCGGCTTCCACCCGTGACGGTGCCCGCCGCCAATCCCAACCATCCCGCCACGATCGTGCCGCAGCAGCCGCGCATCACAGTCGTCGCCGAGCAGCGCACGCGCAGCGTGATCGTCCGCGCGCGCCCGACGGACTTCCCACTGATGGAATCGCTCATCAAGCAGCTCGACACTTCGGGTCAGGCCACGCAGCTCGAGTTCCGCGTGGTCACTCTCACGAACGCTGCCCCGGACAAGGTCCTGCCGCTCGTGCAGCAGATGGTCACCCAGCTCAACGTCATCCGGCCCGGCGAGCCGCTCACCGTTGGCGTGGACCCGCGTTCACGCGGCCTGCTGGTGGTCGCGCGCGAGGCGGTCATCATCCAGGTCGAGAAGATGATCCAGTCGCTCGACAAACCGTCGGTGTATGTGGAGGCCGAAGTGATGGTCTTTGGCTTGAAGAAGGCAAACGCGACGCAGCTTGCCCTCGTATTGCAGAACATGATCCGGCCCGGGGCACAGGGCACGCAGACCACCGAGTCGCGCGAGTTGCAGGAGCAAATCCGCCGGCTCCGCGTGCTCGGGGAAAACGGCGAGGCGGTCACGCTGGATTTGACCAAGCCGATCAAGATCGCCGCGGACGGCACGGGTGGGGGCAACCGCCTGCTGCTCACCTCGACGCCCGACAACCTCAAGGCGCTCGCCGCCGTGGTCGAGCTGATGGACACGCCGCAGTTGACCGAGGGCGTGAACGTCCGGATCGTGAAGCTCCTCAACGCGGATGCGGCGGCGATCTCGACCACGCTCCAGAGCATCTTCACCCAGGGCAAGCAGCTTGCCACCGGACCCGGGGGACCGGGTGCGCAGCCCGAGGGCCTGACCGGCAAGGCGCTCGTGAACCCCGTCGGCATCGGCGTGGACCTACGCTCGAACACGCTCATCCTCAGCGGCCAGCAGGAGTCCATCGAGCTGGCGACCAAGCTCATCGATGACCTGGACAAGCCGGTCGAACGGTTCGTCACCGAGGTGAAGCTCTATCGCCTCAAGCACGCCTCCGCCACCCGGCTCGTGCCGCTGCTGCAGTCGGTCTTCGCCGAAGGCGCGGCGGTGCCCGGCACCGAGGGCCTGAGCATGCAGGTGACCCGGCTGCGCA
>CAZOCL010000737.1:0-1986 GCA_964578245.1 uncultured Klebsiella sp.
TGGAACTGCTCGGCCTGCACCGCCCCGAGGACGCGCCGGCGCTGGGCGAAGTCTGTGCCGCGCTCGCGCTCGCCGGTGAACTCAGCATCATCGGGGCGCTCAGCGCGCAGGAATTCACCCGCGCCCACGCCCGGCTGGCGCGCGGTCGCAAGCCGGCCACCGGGCCGGCGGCCACGGCTCACTAGCCCCGGCTTTGCGGCAGACCGCGCCAGCAATCGAAAAACTGCGCCGTCCATCGGAAACTTCGATTTTCAGCCGTCCGCCATTTGATCCACACTCCGGCGCATGAACCCCGTTCCCGCTTCGCCACCGGCCGGTCTGGCCCGCTGGTGGGTTTACCAGCGCGAGCGATTTCCCATCTTCGGACACGGGCCGCTGATCCTCGCGTTCAGCTTCTCGGCCGTGAGCTTTTCCTGGCTGCTGCGGTCGGAGCTCGGCTGGCCGGCGTGGCAGGGGGCGGCGGTGGCGTTTGGCTGCTGCTTCCTTTTCTTCCTCCAGCTCCGCATCGCCGATGAGTTCAAGGACTTTGAGGAAGACTCGCGGTTCCGCCCGTATCGGCCCGTGCCGCGCGGGCTGGTGAAGCTGCGTGAGCTGGGCTGGCTGTTCGTCCTCGGTGCGGGCGTGCAGCTTGCACTCGCGCTCTGGCTCGCGCCGCGCATGGCCCTGCTGCTCCTGCTGCCGTGGCTCTACCTCGCGGGGATGAGCAAGGAATTCGGGTGCCGCGCCTGGCTCAAGGCCCGGCCCGTCACCTACCTCTGGACGCACATGCTCATCATGCCGCTCGTGGACTTCTACGCGACCGGCTGTGACTGGCTCGCCCATGGCGCACCGCCACCGGAGGGACTGGGCTGGTTCCTCGCCGCCAGTTTTTTTAACGGCGTAGTCATCGAGACGGGCCGCAAGCTCCGTTCGCCCGCCGACGAGGAGCATGGCGTCGAAACCTACACGGCGCTCTGGGGCCGGCGCGTGGCCGTGGGCGCATGGCTGGTGATGCTCGCGCTGACGCTCGGCTGCGCGACGCTCGCAGCGCGGCGCATCGGCTGCGCGGGCGTGGTCGCAGGCACGCTGGCCGCGCTGCTGGTGGCTGCGGTCGCGAGTGCGGTTCGCTTCTGGCGTGCGCCCGAGCCGGGGCGTGGGAAGCTGTTCGAGTTGATTTCGGGCTTGTGGACCCTTGCGCTCTATCTGAGCCTCGGCCTCGTTCCCCTCCTCGTGCGCCAATGGAAATGAACTTCATCCTCCGCCCGCCCGCCGCGCCTGACCGCGCCCGGCTCGGGGGCAAGGCCGCGGCGCTCGCGGCGCTGACGGAGGCGGCGTTGCCGGTGCCGCCCTGGTTCGTGGTCACGCCGGAGGCTTGCCCCGCCGGTGCCGGTGACCCGCCATCTGTGCTGACACCGGCTTCGGAAGTCACCCGGCAAATCATGGCCGCCCTCGCGCAGCTCGCCCCACCGGGCACGCTCTTCGCTGTCCGCTCCTCTGCCGTGGACGAGGACGGTGGAGCGCACTCGTTCGCCGGCCAGTTGGAAAGCCATCTCAACGTCCCGGCCGCCGAAGTCCCTGCGCGCGTTGCGGACGTGTGGCATTCCGGCTTCGCACCGCGCGTCTGGGACTACCGCCGCACGCGTGGCCTCGCCGGTCCGCCCACCGCGCCGGCCGTGCTCGTGCAAGTCATGGTCGCCGCCGACAGCGCGGGCGTCGCGTTCAGCGCGGATCCGGTCTCGGGCCGGCGCGGCGCGGCCGTGGTCAGCGCGGTGCCGGGGCTGGGCGATGCGCTGGTCTCCGGGGCGGTGGACGCGGACACCTTCGAGATTGGCCGCAGCGGAGAAATCCGGTCGCAGCAGGTCGCCGCCGGACGCTCGGTTACAGTGCTGACGGTCGAGCAGGCCCGCGCCGTCGCCGCGCTGGCGCGTCAGGCCGAGGCGCATTTCGGCGTGCCGCAGGACATCGAGTGGGCCATCGCGCACGGCGAGCTGTTCCTCCTCCAATCCC
>CAZOCL010000738.1:0-1986 GCA_964578245.1 uncultured Klebsiella sp.
GACGTCTTGGACTGCGGTGGGAAGCGGAGCGCCACACCGCTTTTTCGTCCGGCGGAGCGGAATTGACGCCCGCTGAGTCCGCTCCGCGGGAGGGAAAAAGCGCTGTCGCCGCTGCGCTCTGCCAGCGCAGTCCAAAACGGGCGTGGACATTCAACGCGCGTCTGCGGAGGACAACGGAAACGACAAATCCGTGTTCATCCGGGTCCGTCCGTGGTTAATTTCCAGTCCATGAAGCCGCCGCGTTCTGCCCTCTCTGCGTTCGCGGCGAAGTAACCAGCGGTCAGTATTCAGTGTCCAGTATTCAGTCAGCAAATCTCAGCCATGCACCTGCCCATCCGATTCGCTCGCCTTCAGTGGTTCGCCATCCTGCTCGTGGCGTTCTTACTGAACACTGGACACTGGTCACTGAATACTGGCCACGCCGCCGAGGCCGCCGCCCCCGGCAGCTTCAAGCTGCTCACGGACCTGCCCTACAAAACCGGCGACAAGCTCAACGACTACGAAAAGGAGCGCTGCAAGCTGGACCTCTGCCTGCCAGTGGGGAAAACGGACTTCCCGACCGTGGTGTGGTTTCACGGCGGGGGCATGACCGGTGGCGCAAAAAACAGCGGGACGCCGCTGATGAAGAGCCTCGCGGCCGCCGGCGTGGCGGTCGCGTCGGTGAACTACCGGCTGAGCCCCAAAGCGCAGTATCCCGCCTATGTCGAGGACTCCGCGGCCGCCTTCGCCTGGGTGCGGGCGAACATCGGCGCGCACGGTGGCAATACGAACCGTATCTTTGTCAGCGGCCATTCGGCGGGCGGCTACCTCACGTTCATGATCGGTCTCGATCCGCGTTACCTCCGCGCGCACGGCCTGGAGCTTTCGGCCATTGCCGGGCTGATTCCCGTGAGCGGCCAGACCATGACGCACTACACGGTGCGCCAGGAGCGCGGCATCGGGAAGTTCACCATCACGGCGGACGAGGCGGCCCCGGTCTTCTACGCGCGCAAGGACACGCCGCCCATGCTCGTGCTCTACGCGGACAATGACATGGCGGGCCGCGCCGAGGAGAATGCCTACCTCGTGGCCATGATGAAGGGGGCCGGCAACCCGCATGTGACCGGCCTGCTCGTGCGTGACCGGAACCACGGCAGCATCGGCGGCCGCCTCGCTGAGGCCGGCGACCCGGCGCGGCTGGCGATCTTGGAATTCATGGAGGCCCCGACGAAGTTCCGGCCCGCCACGCCGGTGAAGCCTTAGGGCCCGCGAAACACGCGAAATATCGCGAAAAAAGGGGCTTTGCTTTCCGCTTTCGCTTGTTTGGCGTGTTTCGCGGGCATGACTTCGGATTTCGGGCGGACCAAATCGGGTCAGAAAGATTAGGTCAGAAAAATTGTAGAAGATTCCCTGTCTCCATCTTTCTGACCCCATCTTTCTGACCTCTCTGCTCGTCTCCCCGGCTTGCCTCCGCGAACTTTTTTGATGCGCCTGCGCGCGGCGTGCGTCACTTTTGCCGCATGGCCAATGTGATTATCCGACCCGACTGGCATCTCTCCGAGCGCCAGGTCACGCCCGAACGTGCCTACCGCAACCGGCGCAAGTTCCTCCGGGAGCTGGGTTTCGCCGGTGGCGGCTTGTTGACGGCCGCCAGCCTGCTGCGGCAGGACGCCTATGCCGCGGAAGCGAAGAAGCTTTACCCCGCCACGCGAAACATCGCCTTCAGCCCGCCCGACTTGCAGATCAGCAAGGAGCGCTCTTTCACCACCTACAACAACTTCTACGAGTTCAGCACGGACAAGGAAGCCGTGGTGGACCGCGTGGACAAGTTCGTCATCGCGCCCTGGCCGGTGAAGATCCACGGCCTGTGCGAGAAACCGGTGACGCTGGATGCGCAGGAGCTGGCGGCGGAGTTCGGCCTGGAGGAGCGCGTGTATCGCTTCCGCTGCGTGGAGGCGTGGAGCGCGGTCGTGCCGTGGACGGGCTTCGAGCTGCGCAAGCTGATCG